>CALLXE010000028.1 GCA_938015875.1 uncultured Robiginitomaculum sp.
GTTTTCCGGCGGTTGGCGCATGCGCGCGGCCATTGCCGGCGTTCTGGTCTCTGAACCTGACGTGCTGCTGCTCGATGAGCCGACAAACTATCTCGACCTTGAAGGCGCGGCCTGGCTTGAGGGCTATATCCGCAAATATCCTCATACCGTCATAATGGTCTCGCATGATCGCGAAATGCTCAACCGGTCCGTTACGCATACCCTCGCGCTGGAGCATCAGGAACTGACGATAACGACCGGCGGGTATGATGATTGGATGAAACTGCGCGCCGCAAAATCTGCGCAGCTTGTCGCGCAAAAAGCCAAACAAGACGCTGACAAAGCCCATCTTCAGGCTTTTGTCGACCGGTTTAAAGCCAAGGCGTCCAAAGCCCGCCAAGCCCAATCACGGGTCAAGCAATTAGAGAAAATGCAAGAGATCGCCATTCCCATATCTGAGCGCTGCACCCCGTTTCATTTCCCCGAGCCAAAAGGCAAATTGGCCCCGCCAATGCTTGAGCTTGAAAATGCAGATTTGGGTTACGGCGAAGGCGCTAAGATTTTGTCAAAGGTGAACCTGCGTCTTGACCCGGATGACCGCGTTGCAATTGTCGGGGCCAACGGCCAAGGCAAAACAACCCTGGTCAAATCCATCGCCGAACGCCTGCCATTAATGACAGGCCACCGCAAAGCGTCCGGTTCTTTGAAAATCGGATATTTCTCCCAAGACCAGCTCGACGAATTGACCGAAGGCGAAACTGTCCTGGATCATGTCACCCAAAAACTGCCGACCGGCACGCCGCAGCACAAAGCCCGCGCGAGTTGCGCGGCTATGGGCTTTTCTCATGAAAAAGTCGAAACCAATGTCGAAAAATTATCCGGCGGCGAAAAAGTGCGTCTTCTGCTGGGCCTTATGTCTATCGAAAAACCCCACGTCTTAATCCTTGATGAGCCAACCTCCCATTTGGACATCGACAGCCGCGAAGCGCTTATCTATGCGCTCAATGATTTCCCCGGCGCCGTCCTTTTGATTACCCATGACGTCTATTTGGCCGAAGCCACAGCCGATCGCCTGTGGCTCGTTAATGACGGCAAGGCCAAACGCTATGATGGCGATTTACGCGACTATAAAAAACTCGTCATGGCCGCAGACCGGGCGTAAACACCCCATCAATTGAACGGCATTTGACGCAGTAAGAATCACCTTTCACTTGCGTTACGCGCCCGGGGTTCACCGGATGCCGGCGGCGCCTGCGTCAATCGCGGATTTCTGCAAAGAAAAAGCCTGATAAAGAGCCATTTCGAGAAGAACAGATTCTCCCGGGCCCACGCATAAAATATCCCGCGCAAACATATGATGTGGAGTCTGAAAAGCAACATTGATATTTTCTCAGGCAACACTTGACCTTTAGATATCCACGGAATTTATCGATTAAATATTTGATAAATAACGATTTTATAGAGTTCGTGTGTAAGCTTCACGAACCGATGCTACAAGCAAAGTAAAAACTCGAAAACAAACATACTATGTATATAAATATATGCCCTTGCATTTTATTTTTAAACTGTTACCAATTTCGCGAGTGCAAAAATGCACCGCCTATAAATTGGGAGGAATATTAATGACTAAAAAATTTACATCAGGAATCCTAAGCGCAGCAATCGCTGTTGCCGCGCTGGGTATGAGCGGCGGCGTCGCCGAAGCCGCAACATGGCAATTTAAAAATGGCCCGACAGGCGACGGCTGGGTTTTGGATAAAACCGTTCAACGTCCAAACGGCGCAACATTGGGCGTTGTTAATTTCGGTCAATCCGATTTGACAACATCACGCCCTGACGGCCCAAATGATCGCGTTATCGTTTTGAAATCAAGCGACCGCACCAGAAACAATCTTCGCGGGGGCGGTATTGAGCGCCCGAACACGTTTAATACCGGCAGAATGCGGGCCCGTTGCCGCATGCGGGGATCAAACGCAGAGATTAAGCGCTCACAAGCATCTTTCTGGCTTGACGTTGCCGGCCCGAACACAGTTGAAATTGATGTGTTTGAGATCAAACCGCAAGGCAACTATTTGAACTACATCACATGGGCCAACGCTCAGCGCGTGCCGCAAAACCAACCGGCCAGCGCAACCCACAGATGGGGTTCCCATGCGCAATCCAGAACATGGCGCAATTACGCCTGTACGACGGGCAATCGTCGTAACTTCCGTTGCACAAACGGTCAGGCCTCGCACAACTGGACAAAGCAAAACATCAGTACTGTCGGCAACACCGTTATTGTCCATAACAAACCGTGGCGCTTTGGGCCGAACAACTCCAATATCGGCTTCGGTAAAGTCGGCGATCTTGAGTGTGATTGGGTCAGAAACTAGGCTTCGCCACCTCATTTAAATTAAGAAAAGCGAGAGGTTTCCTTTCGCTTTTCTTTTATGAGGGAACCTGCCTTTGCTACCGTCTTATGCACGCATTTTATGGCTCCCGTTTGAATTTTAAGGAAGCGAAAGGGGCTCTTTCGCTTCCTTTTTTTAGTGTCATAATTTAGTGTGCAGACAAGTCGGCAGCATAGCCGAGGGCGTCATGATGGGTGATATGAATATAATTTCGATTTTATACAGCCGGGAAATGAAAAGCTGGTTTTCAAGCTCTGTTTTTTATGTCTATCTGGCTTTGTTTTCCTTTTTTGCTATGGCGGCAATGTTTCTGCTGAGCAGTTTTATTGAAGCGAATGCGGCAGACCTCTCTCAATCATTTTTCCGTTGGCACCCGTGGATATTTGCCATGACCGCGCCGGTCATAGGAATTCGCAGCTGGTCTGAGGAAGGCCATTGCGGCATGTTTGAAGTCATGGGGACACAGCCGGTTCGTATAGGCGATTGGGTGATTGCCAAAGCCTTAGCGGGCTTCACCGTAGTCTTTATTGCGTTGCTTTGCACCCTGCCCGCGGTCATGACCGCCGCATGGCTCGGTGATCCGGACATGGGAATGATCGCGTCCGGATATATCGGCAGTTTTCTTTGCGGCTGCGCATTTGTAGCCATCAGCCAGGCCGTATGCGTTTTCATGCGCGTATCAATCGGTGCATTTGTGTGCGCGGTGTCACTGTGTTTGATCCTGGTAATTTGCGGCATCACCCAAGTCGCAAATATTATTGTCGGAACTTTTCCGGGACTGGAATGGGTGACAGACCTTCTGGCCGGCATTTCTGTTACGTCCAAATACGAACCCTTTGTTGACGGCCGATTTGAATTTTCAGCCCTGCTCGGCTCATTGCTGCTGATTGTCACGCCGCTGGCTATCAGCCATCGCGCCCTCTTGGCGCAGCGCAGCGGCTTGGGCCGCGAAGGCAGCGTAAAATCTTCGCGTCTCAAGACAATGTTTCAGTTTGACGGGTTTAAATACGGCGCGCCCATTGCGATTTGCGTCGGCGCTTATGCAGTCTTAGTTATACTGTCCGGGTCGATGCCCGGTTACATTGATATGACCGATGATCAGCGCTTTAATTTGCCGGCGGCCGTCGTAGAAGATGTCGAAGCTTTGGAACGTGATGTCACGGTTCGCTTGTTTGTCACGCGCCGGCATCCGCAATTTGGCTTTGATTTAATGCGCTACGAAAAGCGTATTCGCGAAACCTTGACCGGAATCGAGAAACGCTCGGGCGGTAAGGTGAAATTTGAAGTTTTAGATCCGAACACTGACCCCGAAGCGGCCCGTATCGCTGCGATTGATGAGGTTGAATCGTTCGTTTTTGACAATGGCGATCCGTTTATGTTTGGACTGGTCGTTGAAAGCCTGAATAAAAAACGGGTTTTTGACTCAATCAATCCTGAGCGCGAAAAATATTTCATCGCCGATATTGTTCAGGCGATTTTCAATGTGTCGCGCGCAGACCGCAAAAAGATCAGTGTTCTGACACCGTTTACGCCCGACCGCCGCGATGAGCTGACAGCAAAATCATGGACAGGATTCGCGGCTCTGCGACGGACTTATGACGTAAGTTACCCCCTCCCTTCCGGCGATTGGGACAGCGCAGACACTGTTATCCTGTTCCACACTCAGAATTTGGACCGGGGGCTTGAGGAACGATTATCCCGTTACGTCGACCAAGGCGGAGACCTGATCGTCTTTACCGACCCCTTATCGATTGTGTCCGAAACATTTGCAAACAGCGGCGCTTTGGAATTACGCAGCTCTGAAATGCCGCAATTCTTACAGGCGCGCGGCATCAATATCTCCGATGATCGTGAAATTTATGATTTAATTTTAAAGACCCAAAGATCAACGGATCAGGGCATAGAAATTGATGCGACTGTTTTAACCTTGGGGGCCGCGCAATTTAATAATGATCACGCGATTACGTCAGGGTTCGATACGGTCCACTTTGTTCATGCCGGTGGCTTGATGACAACACCCGTTGAAGGCTTTAAAAACGAGACGCTTATCGAAACATCAACCTACGCAGCCTTGCTGGATACGGCCTATGGGCTTGAATACAATACATCAGCCGTCGATATGGCCCTCGGCACGCTTCAGCCCCGCGCTGAGCCCCTGCCCTTAATGATCCTGCAAAGTGATAACAAAAATAAAAGCGCCGGGCGCGTGCTCTATGTTTCTGATACTGATTGGCTGCATAATGCTGTTGCAGGGGTATTGGCTGAAGACAGCACGATAGATGCGATTAACTCGAATGTCGGCCTGATGCAGAACATGATTGATTATTTGATGGGAAATCGGTCCCTGCGCGAATTGCGTTTGCGCAGCTTGGCAAAGCGCCCCCTGCATCGCTGGGCCGCAATTAAGCAGGATATAACCGATCATTACCGCGAACCAACGGCGGAGGTCACTGCAAAGATATCCGTGCTGGAAGAAGAAATTGACCGCTTGCAACAAGCGCGGCACCTGTCGTCAGAGCAGACCGGCCGCAGCAGCGGCATAGAGAGCCGCCTGAGCAGTCTTCGGCAGGAACTGCGCGTGCAGCAAGCCGATTTAGCGTCGGTTCGCAATGAACGCGAAGCAAAAATTCAATCACGACTTTTAAAAATTAAATGGATCAATGTCCTGCTCATACCGTTGCTTTTAACGCTTTTCGGCATGATCATACTGGCAAGGCGGGCAAAAGCTGTGAGCGGGAAATGATGACTGTGAAACCTTCCAAACCCATTCACCGAATTATGAGCGGTGTCTTTACTGCCTTGGCTCTGTCGGCCTGCGGTAATCCGGCGACCGACCGCAGTCTTGAACCGGGTTATTTCCTGCCGGAGTTGCAGGAGCGCCGGGTACAAGGCCTCTATGTCAGCGACAGTGTGCAGAGCACTGAAATTAAGTCAAAGGACGGAAAATGGCGAATTGAAGAGCCTTTATATTTTCCGGCCAGCGCAGATGTTATCAATGTTTTCCTGCAAACTGTAACGGATGTTCAAACCGGAAAAATGATTAAAGTCGCGCCGAAAGATTACGGCCGTTTGCGCGTCACCGAAGAAGACGGCATTACCGTCAAGCTGACATATGAAAACGGTGAAACCGTCAAATTAATTTTCGGAATTTTGGACATGCCAAGAGACGAAACGGCCGGCGTTATGGCCGGGCTTGGCGGCGTTGCGCGGCGTTATGTGCGCAAAATTTCCGGCTCTGATGACGCCGTCTTTTTACTGCCCATATCCCTGATTGATCTGTCGTCATCGGCGTCCCTTTGGGCAAATATTGATTATATTCGCGTCCCGTCATTTCGCAAAGCAACCGTTCGCGCGCCGGGCAAGTCCCCCATAGTTTTGGCGCGTGACGATATGTATGGCCCGCTGTATAAACTCAGCAGTTCCGGGCAACGCAGCGCCATTGATACAAATGTTCTTAAATGTTTTGAAGCCTTTCTGGTCAAAGGGCAATGTAAACGTATTGCCCCTAAATCCGTGTCTTCGGCCGCCCTTGGAATTTCGGCCGGCGCGCCTGAAATTGAAGTCGAGAGCTTTGAGGGCATGTCTTATACATTGCGCTTTGGCACGCCGGTAGAGCCATCTGAGGAAGAGATTGAATTTCAGCAAATGCAGGCCAGCTTTATGGATAAAGGCGTCGCAAAAACCCTTGTGCCGGTTGTTATGACGACGGAATCATCAGGCGGCGGGGAGAATATTTTTGAAACCGTACTTAATGATAAAAACACAGCTTTGGCGGCACGCTTTGACGGCCGTATTGCATATATAGAATATGATAATTTTTACTGCCTCGAAGCCTTAATTGCGGAGGCGAAATAATGCGCTTGAACCGGTTTATGCTATTGCCTGTTTTAAGCTGTGCCATCGCGCTGACGTCTGCGCCGGGGACATTCAACAACGCGGCCTATGCCGATGGCGACAGTGCCAGAATTATGAAGTCCGATGAACTGCAATGGATTATCGGCGTTCCTGATGCCTATTGGACACAGGAACTGCAAACCATTTTAAATGCTTTGGAAGCCAAGCAGCCGAAGGCCGCCAATGCCGCCCTGAAAGACTGGCTAAACAGTGATTTTGAGGCCGCGACTTTGGCGTTGCCGCATATCGGTCAGGTTTATTTTTATTTTGAGCCTTACAAAGACGGCGTCACAAACACCTATGCTGACCGGCTGGAGGCTCTGCCCGGTAAAGAGCAGATGGAAATTTTGGGCGTTTTAGGTCTGGAGAAAACGAGTGTGCGCTTTGTGGCCGTAGAACTTATGCGCCGCCGATGGGAAAAAGACCCGAAAGCCTTTCGCCGGTGGCTGATTGATACGCCATCACTGTTTCAGGATCTTTACATTGAACAATGGGTTGAGGCCGTTGAGGGGCGCTCGGCTACGCCGGACGTTTTGGCTGCTCTTTTTTATGATTTACGCGCCGATGACAGCCGTAAACAACGGTTCTTTGCAAGCGCAATCAGTGATTGGATGGACCGTGATCCGCAGGGCGCGGTACAATTTATCTCGCACAAATATGAAATACCGTCTCAGGATTCAAAGACTGTTTTGGACCGGGCGGCTTTGATGATCGGCTATTACTACAGTAACGCCCGCGACCATGAAAACTCATTGATTTGGGCCTCCCGCATAAAGTCACCGGACAGCAGGGAGCATGCCATTCGGGAATTTATTGTCACCATAAACGACGCGCCATCCGTTATGCTCTATCAAACATGGCTTGCGGACAATCCGATCTCCAATCCCATTATTCGCCAAGACGTCGACGCCCATTTTCAAAGCGTTTTAAATCCATCCGACCCCCTTTCAGAAACTCAGGAATAAGCGACCGGTATTATGATTGAGGTAAAAAATTTACATAAGAGCTTTGGTGACAATCACGTTTTGCGCGGATTAAACTTCTCCGTTCCGCAGAACCATATTACAGGACTCATCGGGCCAAACGGGTCCGGAAAGTCGACAACCATACGAATTCTGACCGGATTCAGCGATCCTGATGCCGGCAGCGTGACGGTCAATGGCAAGCCCATGTCCGTGAGCGCAGTCGAAACAAAACGCCTGATCGGTTACGCGCCTGAAAATGCAGCCTCTTATCGCGAGCATACGGTCAAACAATATTTGACATTTATCGCCCGGCTGCGCGGCGTTCCAAAATCCGATGTTAAAACAGAAGTTGAGCGCGCCGTTGATGCTTTTGCATTGGCCCCGGTTTACACCCAAGCCATCGGAACACTGTCTAAAGGCTATCGCCACAGAACTTCTTTGGGACAATGTCTTTTGGGCGACCCGCCTGTTATTATCATGGACGAGCCAACCGACGGTTTGGACCCGATACAGAAAATTGATACGCGGGACATGATTTTGGAACTGGCGAAAACCAAGGCAATTTTACTGACAACGCATCTGCTCGAAGAAGTCGATATGCTCTGTGATCGCGTTGTCGCAATCGGCGGCGGAGATATTGTATTTTCAGGTACAATGAAGGACGCTAAATCAGCCTGCGCGGCCGATGCAATTATTAATATTCGCATGGCGGGAACAACGCAAGCCACTGCCGAAAAGACCCTCGGAAATATTAAGGGATTATTATCCCATGATGTAAAAACGGCGGGAGCGTTTATTACCGCGCAACTTGCCGTCCGCCCCGCCGGCGGCGTTACGCCCCAAGATGTTTTAAATGAAGTTTCGACGTTATTGTTTGCACAAAAAATTCGCGTTGTTGAATTGCATCAAATGCAATCTTCACTCACCAATATCTTCACGCAAGCCAACGCAGCCGAAGGCTGACCGGCAGATGGCATTAAAGGTGAGTGCATGAAATTTACGACAGGAAAAAGGCTGATGTCCTACGCAGCGGTCCTTGCATTTGCAGGGGTCGCAACAGCCTTATTTGAAATGCGCCGTATCAACGCCGCCCTTTCCAATGCAGAATTTACGGCGAGATCGGGTCCGGGCGTTATACCGGCTGCCCCCCGGCGGGGCACACAGATAACGATCACCGCTCCCGCCGCATCAAATTCTAAAACCGGGCCGGGCGCCCCGGCATCTGCCCGCGTCGGATTCGAAGACCGTGTCTCCGGCGATAGTCCCGCGCCCGGTTTAGAGCGCGCCATTGCCGGCACCTTAGAGGCGCGTTACGCGGAAGACTTTGACGAAAAAATATCTGCGTTAAAATCCGTTGTTTATTCCGGAGGCGAAGGCAATCGCAATACCGTTATGCAAATTTTGGCACGGCACAAAGGAAATGTGAACAGCTATAAAATTTATGAAGCCCTGTTTTATAAGAGCTTTAAATCAGAGGATTTAAACACGCTCTTGGTCAATGCCGGCGAAACCGATAATCGCGCAGCGGTTCGCGCCTCTTTGACCTTAGGCCACAAAATCGTTACCGATTACCCGCCGGAAAACGATGCGCAACTCGGCCAAGTGGCAGCAATTTTTGAGCAGCATTACACGGCGTCAGATGAGACCGTCAGGGCGATTGCGTTGCGGGCAGGTTCAAAATTGCAAAAGCCCGATGTGAGGACAATAACAGATGCCTTGCAAGACACCGGCACAGATGTTCGAATTTCAGCGCTGCATATCATCGAAGACCAATTCTATGATATGCCTGAAATGGTTGATGCTGTGATGAAATTGGCGCGTAACACTTATGAAACACAAAC
>CALLXE010000029.1 GCA_938015875.1 uncultured Robiginitomaculum sp.
CACACAACGCGTCCCAATCCTATCCCGCCGTCATCCGGCACATTTGGCAAGGCTCTGCAATTGCAGAGCATTGATGTGATCGTGCAAAATCCGCTCGACGTGCTCTATCGCCTCGCACTGGCAGAAGGCTTTGACCGCGAGCGAATCGGCGATAATGATTTGCATATCGGCCTGCCCGGCCATTGGTGTGATCACCATGTGTCGTTCAGTTGGAAAGAAGACGAGGGCATGCTCCAGTTATATCTGGTGTTTGATACCCGTATTCCGGATGACCGCGCAGCGTGTATGCGTGATTTAATCTCCAAGCTGAACGCGCGGCTGACCCTTGGGCATTTTGATTATTGGGACGGAGATCAGGCGCTGGTTTATCGTCAGACGACTTGCCTGTCCGGGCAAGCGCGCCTGAACACGGCGCAGGCCATGACGGTGATCGCCGCCGCCACAGAAGCTGCGGAGAAAGCGTATCCCGCCACGCAATATGTGCTATGGGCAAGCAAGACGTCTGATGAGGCCATAGAACAGGCCCTGTTTGATATTGCTGCGCGAAAGGCCGTACATGACACGTAAACTTGCCTTAATCGGCGCCGGACGTATGGGCGGCGCTATGCTTGCCGGATGGATTTCCGGCGGGGTCGGTGAGAGCGGTATTGTGATCGCGGATCCGTATCCCGGCGAGGCTGCGCGCGCCGCCATAGGCGCCGGCGCGCTGCATAGCAAAGCGCTGACCCGTGATGAAGGCAAAGACCTCGAAACTTTGGTTTTGGCGATAAAACCGCAAATGTTTGAGGCTCTTGGGCCCGGAATTGCAGGTGCTTTACCGGCGGGAACCCGCGTGGTCTCTGTTGTGGCCGGGATTACCCTGGCGCAGCTTGAGGCCATTTTTGGCAAACGCCCGATTGTGCGGGCTATGCCCAATACGCCGGCGGCTATCGGAAAAGGCATTACGGGATTTGCGTTAAACTCACATTGCGGCAGCGATGACCGCGCGGCGGCAGAAGGCTTACTAAAAGCCGCCGGAGAGGTTGTTTTTGTTGAGCGCGAAAGCCTGATTGATGTGGTGACCGGTATTTCCGGCTCCGGTCCTGCCTATGTTTTTTATATGGTTGAAGCGCTTTGCGCCGCCGGGATTGCGGCCGGCATGCCGGAGGATGCTGCGATGAAACTGGCGCGGCAAACGATTATCGGCGCCGGCGCGCTGCTTGAGGCGTCGGATGAAACGGCGGAGGCTTTGCGCGTGGCTGTAACGTCACCAAACGGCACGACCCAAGCGGGTCTGGAGGTTTTAATGGCGGATGACGGTTTGAAGCCGCTGCTGACGAAAACCGTAAAAGCAGCGGTGGAGCGCTCGCGAGAGCTTGGCGGCTAAGCGCGATTAAAGCGGAAGCCGCAGGGTGACGCGAAGGCCGCCTTGTGGACTGTCTGACAGGATAAGATTTCCGCCATGGGCCTGCGCGGCGTCGCGGGCAATGGACAGGCCAAGGCCGACGCCTTTGACGTTTTGTCCCCGCGCCGTGTCTAATCGGGCGAACGGTTTAAACGCTTTTTCGCGTTGATCCGGTGTTATGCCCGGGCCGTCATCGTCGACGATAATATCGACTGACTTATCCCCGGCCTGCACATCTATGGTAAAACTGTTGCCATAGGCACGGGCATTTTCAATGACATTGGTCAGGGCGCGTTTAATTGCGGTCTGTCTGATATTGACGGCCAGATCGCCGGTGTTCGGAACATCAGGGCGGGGCGGGGCGAGCGGGCCGAGAATATCTGTCAGGAGTTTTGCCAGATTAATCCGGCTGATCTCTTCGCCCTCAAGGCCGCGCGCAAAGTCGAGATAACCGTCCAGCATGGATTCCATATCTGAAATATCGCGCCGTGCAGCCCTTATGTCATCGCTGTCATCGGCCATTGCGAGCTGCAATTTCAGGCGGGTCAGCGGCGTACGCAGGTCGTGAGACACGCCGGCGAGCAATGTCGTGCGCTGCTCTATATGCCGGCCAATTCGCGCCTGCATATCAATAAACGCTTGGCTCGCTTGGCGCACTTCGGTTGCGCCGGACGGTTTAAATCCGTCAATGCTGCGGCCTTTCCCGAAGGCCTCTGCGGCTTCGGCAAGGCGGACAATCGGGCGGGCTTGGTTGAGAATAAATAAAATACTGACAAGGGACAGAAAGGCCGTCGCCATGGCCATCCAAAAGATAAAAATAAACCCTGTTGATGCAAACACCCGATCGCGCGGCGCAATATATCGCAGCGTGCCGGTCTCTGCCTGCACGCGGATGTCGATATGGTTCGGGTACCGGGTTGTATCAAACCAAAATGGCCGCTCGCCCAGCGCGTCCGACAAGGCCCGCCGCAAGGTTCGGTCCAAATTAGAGAAAAACGCGTTGCGGCTCGCCGTCGGCAAATGCTCATCCGGCGCAAGTTTCAGGGAGATGTTCATCTCGGGCATAATTAATTCATTGAGATTTTGCGCCTGCTGCGCGCCCGGGCTTTCATCATAAAGGCGCGTTGTCACGGCTATGTCAGCGGCAACGCCGGCGGACAGGCGAGACGTGACGGTCTGCCAATGGGCTTCAAAGAAAATATAGGCCACCACGATTTGCATAATAGCAATCGGAATGATGATAATCGCCAAAGCGCGGCCAAACAGCGATTTTGGCAAATGATCTTTCAGCTGAAACATAGCCACCGTTTAAAGCAAATTTCGCCGGCGGCAAAGCTGCGAATAAGAGGGCGCCGTTCGCGCTTATGGTTAATGTTTGGTCACTACGCCCTTTAGGGTTTTATAACCCTGTTGTGTTTATATCAGGGACACACCGGGAATGGGAAACGGGTAATTATGACAACTTCATCAGAGAAACGGCCAACTGCGGTTGTTAAAGCCGGCGCGGCGCCTTTTAAACAGATTGAAATCGGTCGGATTTTAGCCGTCGGAAGTTCGCGTGCTATGGTGACGATTAATAAATCCATCATTCGCAACAACCAACTTCATATGGCGCAACTGGGTACGGTTCTCAAAATAGCAACCAATTATTCTGTGGTTGTCGCTATGGTGTCATCTCTTGATATTGCAGGCGTCGATGATGAAGGCATGAATGACGGCTGTATTGCCCGCCTGGATATTTTGGGCGAAATTACGACAAACCCAACCACAGGCAAGACACGGTTTTATCGCGGCGTGCGCTCATTCCCTGTTCTAAATGAGGCGGTTTATAATATGTCACCCGAAGATCTGCGCTTGATTTTCTCTAATGAAAACGAGCAGACAATTCAGGTCGGTCGTCTTCAACAGGACAGCTCTATCATCGCGCAAGTGCGTACGGATGATTTGTTGTCTAAGCATTTTGCCATTGTCGGCTCTACGGGCTCCGGGAAATCCTGTACAGTTGCTTTGGTTTTGCAGGCGATTCTGGATCAAAACTCTGACGCCCATGTTGTCCTGTTTGACCCGCATAACGAATATTCAAAAAGCTTTGGTGATCTGGCCGAAGTTATTCGCCAAGATACGCTCGATTTGCCGATCTGGCTGTTTGATTTTGATGAAACCGTAGAACTTCTGACCAGCGAAATTCAACGAAATCGTCTGGAAGAGACTGAAATTCTCTCTGAAGTCGTTGTTAAAGCCAAGCAGCTTTATGAACGCGGTCAAATGAAAAAAGGCGAGATTTCCTCGGAAACAAAGCTTGAAGACATTGAAAAAGATTTGCACCGCATAGCGCCGCATATCTCTCTCGACAGTCCTGTACCATATCGCATGCGCGATGTGTTGCGCTTGATTGATTACAACATGGGACGGCTTGAGAATTCTGATAATTTGCGTCCGTATAAGCGCTTGAAACGGCGTATTGAAATGTTGCTGAATGATCCGCGTTACGCTTTTGTATTCCGTAATCAAGCTGCGCCCAGAGCCATTGAGGATATTGTCGGGCGATTGTTCCGCATCCCGGTGCAGGGTAAGCCGATCTGTATTCTCGATTTCTCATCAATTCCCTCCGAAGCTCTTGACGTGGTCGTCTCGGTTGTCAGCCGGCTCGCCTTCGAACTGGCGATGTGGAGTAATCGGGCCATTCCTATTTTACTCGTCTGTGAAGAAGCGCATCGCTATATTCCCAACGATCAGAGCCGAGGTTTTGCGTCGACGCGCCGCGCGATTTCGCGAATTGCCAAAGAAGGCCGTAAATATGGTGTTTCGCTTGCGATTATATCTCAGCGGCCGTCAGAACTTGACGCGTCAACGCTGTCACAATGTTCGACGATTTTTTCCATGCGCCTATCTAATGAACGGGACCAAAATTTTGTCCGCGCGGCCGTTCCCGACGGCGCAGGCGAGCTTTTGACGTTCCTTCCGTCCCTCGGCACGGCGGAGACCATGGTGTTTGGCGAAAGCGTAAATCTGCCTATGCGGATTGTGCTTAATACGTTGCGTGAAGACCGTCGCCCGCATAGTTCATCAGCTGCATTTACCGATTTGTGGTCTGCCGGCGAAATCTCAAGCGATTATATGGCCAAAGTTTTTGACAGTTGGCGATCACGCACGCAAATGACCCAAGCTGCCGTCATCCGTCCGGCACCCGTTTTGCGTAAAACACCGCCGCCCGTGAGCACACTTCGCAGAACCACACCGCCGCCGGCTGCCGGTAATAATCAGCCGGACCCGGCGAAGGCCCGGTCAATTGCGGAAATGAAGGCGATTATCGCAAATATGGCGGGTCGATAAGCCTATATTTGCTCTGCAAAGTCGGTTTACATTGAGTGGCAAAATGATAGTGTCCGCCCGTCTTATTCAGGTTTGGCAGGAGCGCCTTATGTACGCGAAGATTTATCAACCGGCCCGCAGTGCAATGCAGTCCGGACTTGGCAATACGCAGCATTGGGTCGTCGAGTTTACAGGCCCTGATCGTCAGGTTATGGACCCGCTTACCGGGACCCATACATCGACAAATACGCTAAAACAGCTGGATTTGAAATTTGACACAATGGAAGACGCTGTCGCTTATGCAAAAGCGCGGGGTATTCCGTACCACGTCACACAAAAGCCGGCCCGTAAACGGATATCCCGCAGCTATGCAGAGAACTTTGATACGGATCGCAAACTGCCGTGGACACATTAGACTAAAAAGCACGTAAGGATCCTTAGCTCAACCGGATAGAGCAGCCGCCTTCTAAGCGGCAGGTTGCAGGTTCGAGTCCTGCAGGGTCTGCTTTTTACGGATCGCCCGATTTAAAATGCGCATCCAGAAAGTCTAAAAATGCCGGCCAATCTTCAGTGGTGACGCCGTGAGTTCCGGGGCGTATCCAAAAAGCGACATCATCGCCGGGCTTAAACTGCGTCAACGTTGAAGCTGTCAGGCCGCTTTTGCCATAGATATGATAAACGGAGTTTGCGCCCTGCGCCGCGCGAAAGGCGCCGCTCGGGTCGCTCCAAACGTCCCGCTTTGCATTGCCGAGCAGAACCGGGCGGGGTGCAATCGTTGCCAGCAAGTGGTGTTGATCAACGCTCTTATTT
>CALLXE010000030.1 GCA_938015875.1 uncultured Robiginitomaculum sp.
AACGCTGGAATATAGTAAGGAATTATTCGTTTTGAAACGTTGAGGTACTTTTCAAAAAACATTTTCATTCAGCGGTCTCCCCTCATCCTAAAACTCCAAATCATCATCCGTGTCATTGGCCGGAATTTTCGCTTCGCCGTCTGTTCCCGGTATAGCGTAGCCGCCGGACATCCAGCGGTGCAGATCAACATTGGCGCAGCGTTTGGAGCAGAACGGCGCGAAGGCTTCATGGGGCGGGTTTTTGCAAACCGGGCATTTGTCTTTCTTTGCAGTCATTACCGGTCTGCTTTCACATCCAATTTTTCGCCGACCGAGATTGAGAATCGTGCGCCGATTTTATCGGTCAAATCTTTATGCCATAAATCCTGATTGCGCTCCAGCCAGTCCAAAACGTGGCGCGGCGCGCTCAGTTCCAATTTCGCCCCGCCGGAAGCCGCGCCCTCAACCGCCAATCGGGCAATCCCTTGCAGGGCCAGCGTTTCCGCCGTCGGCTGCCCAAAGCGGTCGGTCATCATCTCCGGAAGCGAGCGGTGCGGTTTGGCCCGACTGATTTCCACCGTGCCGAACCGCGACATAGGCGCGACTTTGATGGCGTTCGGGTCGTTTTCAAAATTATCAGCCAATGTCTGCCACACATCATCACGATCTTTTTTCGCGCGCATATTGGGAAAATCAATCAGAATAAGTCCGCCAATCCCGCGCAGCCGAATTTGCCGCGCGGCTTCTTTCGCCGCGGCCAGAGAGACTTTTTTCTTATTGCCGCCCATGCCGGTGTCGACATCAATGGCGCAGACCGCCTTGGTCGGCTCAACAGAAATTGACCCGCCGCCTTTCAGCGGTACGTCACGCTCTATGGCAGCGTTAAAATCGGGGATGTCGCCGTCTGTTATTTCTGCATCCTCAAACCGGGCGAGAAGTCGGGATTTTAAATTGCCGCCTTTTTCGCGGCGCGGATCGGTGGCATCCGACATCTCAATAAACGCCATGATTGGGCCTTTACCGGCTTCAGCTTCACGGGTCACAGAGACGCGCAGCATTTGACCTTCGCGAAATTTCGGCGCGCCGGGGGCAAGGGAGAAGTTCAAAAACCCCTGCGGACCGGAACCAAGATCCAAAAACGCCGCCGACAGCGACGTGTCCACGGCGGTCACGCGGCCGGAAAATACATCGCCGGGAAAGGCGCGGCGCGCCTCGGATACGCGCGCCAAATGCAGCTCCACGCATTTTTTACCATCATAAACGGCAGCGCGGGTCTCCCCGATGCGCTCTGACATAACTATTTTCATGGCGTATATCCCATTCCGGTCAGGAGGTTTTTAGTCTCATATAAAGGCAATCCGACAACAGATGAAAAAGAGCCGATAATGGAAATGATGAACACTTCGGCGTAGCCCTGAATGGCGTAACCGCCGGCTTTACCGCGCCATTCATCACTTGCAATGTAAGCGGCAATCTCAAGGTCGGTCAGGCGTTTCATTTTCACGCGAGTCTCGACAACCCGGCTTGACTGTTTCCCGTCCGGGCCGATCAGGCTAATGCCCGTAAAGACGCGGTGCGAGCGGCCGGACATCAGGCGCAGGCAGCGCTCTGCTTCATCAGGGGTTTCTGTCTTGGGAAGGATGCGCCGACCTACGCCGACGACCGTGTCTGCGGCGAGCACGTAATCTCCCGCGCTTGGCACTGCTATGGCTTTCTCGGCGGCAAGGCGCAATGCGTGCAAGCGGGGCGTTTCATTCGCGCCGGGCGTCTCGTCAATGTCCGCCGGCTGCACAGCATTCGGCGTAATGCCGATTTGCGCCAGCAGTGACAGGCGCCTTGGAGAGGCGCTTGCGAGGATTAATTTAGGGAAATGTGTGCCCACGGCGTCGCGCGGGCAGGCTTATTTAAAGCGGTAGGTAATACGGCCTTTGGACAGGTCGTAAGGCGTCATTTCGACGGTGACTTTATCACCGGCCAAGACGCGAATGCGATTTTTACGCATTTTGCCCGCCGTATGCGCAATGATCTCATGATCGTTACCGACAAGTTTCACGCGAAATGTCGCGTTCGGGAGAAGTTCAACAACTTCACCTTCAAATTCCAATAGTTCTTCTTTAGCCAAAGCTTTTCCTTTAATACTCAAATTCCGCAATTGCCCTGTCAGAACACTGAAAAGGGCTGTTTGCGTAGGGTATATAGGGATTTTAATGCCGAATGATAGGGGTAAGTTCCTTATCACAGGTCAAATAGGCGCGCGCCGTGTCTTTCGGGGCACAATTTTGAGGGTTTTGAGGACGACAGATGGTTATTCGCAAAATTAAGCCGGCGGACTATGATGGGCTTTGGGCGATATTAAAACCCGTTCTGCGCGCCGGAGCTACCTATACCCTGCCCCGCAATATGAGCCGTGAGAATGCGATTTTATATTGGGACGCGGCGGCCCATCAGACATTCGTGGCTATAAAGGACAACCAAATCATCGGCACATATTATTTGCGCGACAATCAAGCCGGCCCCGGCGATCATGTTTGCAATTGCGGCTATGTCGTTGCTGATTTCGCCGCCGGCAAAGGCGTGGCAAAGGCGCTGAACGCACACTCCGTACAGACCGCGGAAAATTGCGGCTATCGCGCCATGCAATTTAATGCCGTCGTCAGCACGAACACACGGGCCGTAACGCTGTGGCAGCGCTGCGGTTTCGATATAGTCGGCACACTGCCCGGAGCATTTTTGCACCCGGATGACGGCTATGTTGACGCGTATATAATGTATCGGGATTTAACCGGTTAAATCGGCACACCTTCTTTTTCGCACCAGTCTTTAACATGGTCGCGCACCGTATTCAGGCGGGAATGGATAGAAATCAGCGGATCTAAAAACGCACGCAGCTTGGCCGCGTCGAGATTCATAGCCGCAGCTTTGACCGGGCCAATGCCCGTGCCTGACATTGATAACGTGTCATAGCCCAGCGCAATCAAGCACATAGCCTCGAGCGGACGGCCCGCAATTTCGCCGCAAACGCTGACCGGAATATTGTGCCGCTCACACCCCTGAGCAATGAAGCGCATAATCGACATCGCCGCCGGATGCAGCACGTCGTAACGATCCGACACGCGGGCATTATCGCGATCAGCCGCAAAGAAGAACTGCATTAAATCATTCGCGCCGACAGAGACAAAATCCGCGTGATCACAAATGGCGTTAACACTCCACGCCAACGCGGGCGTTTCCATCATCACGCCGACTTCAATCTTTGTCGGCAACTCGGCGCCGGACCGGGACGCGCGCTGCACTTCTTTATGAAACAGCGCTTTTGCAGCGATAAACTCGTCTACAGTCGCCACCATAGGAAACATAACGCGCAAATTTTTACCGGCGCCGGCCGCCACAAGCGCGCGTAGTTGATAGCGCATCAGACCCGGGCGATCGAGCGCGATCCGGATAGAGCGCCAGCCCAGCGCCGGGTTCTCTTCCGGTACAGGATCGCTGTATGGCAGGATTTTGTCACCGCCTAAATCGAGGGTTCGGAATGTAACCGGCCGGTCCCCGGCGGCCATAATGGCCTTGTGATAAAGATCCGTTTGCGCCTCGAGACGCGGCATGAATTCAGACACCATAAACTGAAATTCAGTACGAAAGAGCCCGATACCGTCCGCGCCTGAAATATCAATTTGCGGCAAATCCACAAGCAGGCCGGCGTTTAACTGAAGTGATATCGGTCGGCCATCTTTGGTAATGGCAGGTTTTCCCTTTAACGCGTCGAACGCTTTTTGCAGCTCTCCGCGTGCGCCCATACGCAGCTTAAATCCGTCCTGAACGGTTTCCAGCGGACGAATGTTGATATCAGCAGTTTCGCCGTCCAAAAGCACGACATCGCCGTTTTCGACATTATCCAAAACGCCAGAAACCCGGCCTACCAGCGGCACGCCCAAAGCCCGGCAGATAATGGCCGTATGCGAACTGGGCGACCCTTCTTCAAGAACGATACCGCGCAGCTTATCGGAATCGTAATCGAGCAGTTCCGCCGGGCCGAGATCCCGCGCAAACAGGACCGCATTTTCCGGCATGGCAAGTTTAGATCCACTCGATTTTTCACCGCTTAAAATCCGCAGCATGCGGTTGGCCAAATCTTCCAAATCATGCAATCGGGCCCGCAAATACGGATCGCGCGCTTTTTGCAGACGGGCGCGATGCTCATTTCTGACCCGCTCCGTCGCCCCTTCCGCTGTCAGACCGGAATGCACGGCTTCGCGCAAACGATCCACCCATTTACGGTCATAGGCAAACATGCGGTAGCTTTCAAATATCTCTTTTGACGCCCGAGTCAGATTGGCTGCATCGCCGGAGACGAGCACGTCAACATCCGCGCGAAGGCGCTTAATGCCGTCTTCGAGACGCAGTTCTTCGGCATGAGGGTCTTCCGCAATCAGCGCGCCGGCCAGCATGGGCGGAACGTGCAAATGGGCCTTGCCGTAAACAAGGCCGGTCGAGAACGCTTTGCCGCTATAGGTTTCAGGACGGTCAAGGGACAGGCGAATGCCCGACAGTTTTCCCGCAGCATCTGACGCGCGCTCATCTTCAATAGCAATTTCAGCCAAAATCATGGCAACGGTTTGCAGGGCCTCAACTTCGTCTTCGGTAAAGATGCGCGCCGCCGCCGATTGAATAACCAAGACACCCAAGGTCCGGCCGCCGCGCAGCATCGGCACGCCTAAGAACGAGCGAAACTTATCTTCGCCGGTTTCAGGTTTATAGGCGAACATAGGATGTCCGGCTGCGTCGGCAAGGTTCAAGGCCCGCGCCGTATAGGCGACCTGCCCGACCAAGCCCTCGCCCGATTTCAGGCGCGTTGTATGGACGGATTCAGGGTCAAGACCTTGTGTTGCGCAAAGCTCTAACGTGCCGCCGCGCCGCTGAAGGTATATAGACGCGACGTCGACGTTCATTTTACCGGCGATGACGGTGACGAATTTATCCAAACGCGCCTGAACTTTTTCCTCACCCGCCATCAGCCCGCGAATTTCGCGCAGCAGTCCGAGTGTGTTCTGTGCGCTGGTTTCGCGTTGCGGCATGAGAGTCCCGTCAGTTAAAGTCTAAGCTGTCTCCAGCTCGAAAGCGGCATGCAGAGCACGAACAGCCAATTCAGTATATTCAGAGTCGATAAGGACACTAATCTTAATCTCAGACGTGGCAATGACTTCCACGTTAATTCCGCGCTCGGCCAGCGCTTCGAACATTGTTTGGGCCACGCCGGTATGACTGCGCATACCGATGCCGACAATTGAGACTTTCGAGACATTATCATCGGATTTTATGCCTTCAAAACCAATGGCATCTTTGGATGCGTTCAGCGCCGCAAGCGCCTTTTCCAAATCGCGCTTGCCGACCGTGAAGGTCAGGTTCGCGGCGTTGTCGCTGCGCGATATGCCCTGAACAATCATGTCGACAATGACATTGGCGTCCGACATGGCGCGGGTGACTTTGGCCACCATTCCCGGTTTGTCTTTTAAGCGCAAAAGCGTGATTTGGGCTTCATCGCGGCTATAGGCGACGCCGCTGACGACTCGTTCTTCCATGTCATTTACCTCATTACATACCAATGTGCCCGGATTGGGCTCGCCATCCTTTGCCATGCTGGTCAGCACGCGGATCGGCAGATCATTATTCATTGCCAGCTCGACAGAGCGGGTTTGCAGAACTTTTGCGCCTAGAGACGCAAGCTCTAACATTTCTTCAAAACTGATGCGGTCAAGACGGCGTGCGTTTTTCACAATCCGCGGGTCAGTCGTATAAATACCGTCCACATCCGTATAAATGTCGCAGCGGTCAGCCTTCAGCGCGACAGCAATCGCCACCGCCGATGTATCAGAGCCGCCCCGGCCCAAGGTCGAAATACGGTTATCGGTCGTTATGCCCTGAAAGCCGGCGACAACGCCGATTGTGCCCGATTTCAGGCTCTCATCCATGGCGGGGGATTTAATGCCGCTGATGCGCGCTTTGGAATAGGCGAAATCTGTCATGAGCGGAATTTGCCATCCCAACCAGCTGCGCGCTTTTAAGCCTTTGCGGCGCAGCGCAATCGCAAGCAGTCCGGATGTTACCTGTTCTCCGGAGGCGACAATGTGATCATATTCATCATCAATCGTATCGGCATTATCCGTGTCACCATCAAGGGCGTCGACAAGGGCAACGAGGCGGTTGGTTTCGCCGCTCATTGCCGAGACAACCACAGCGACTTCATGACCGGCTTTCGCTTCGGCTTCCACCAGACCGGCAACGTGACGGATACGGTCCAAATCCGCGACGGACGTTCCGCCGAATTTCATTACTATACGGGCCATACAACTCTCTTTTATTGCCTTACCGGCACTGTCCGCGACCTTTTAGGGGGGCGCGCGGCAAATCGCAATCGGATATAGAGACGTAAATAAGAAAACTGCTTTGCAAAGTGATAAATTTTTCAAGAGACCCCTTATGGCTCACGCGACGACTGCTCCCGACCACATTGCCTCTGTTTCCGTTGATCCGCAGGAAATGGCGAACTTTGCCGCTATGGCCGAGGACTGGTGGAACCCGAACGGAAAATTCAAGCCCCTGCATATTATGAACGGCGCGCGGATCGGATTTATTAAAGACAATCTGTGTGAACACTTTCACCGCGACCCGAATGCGCCCCTGCCGCTGAAAGGTCTGCGGCTTTTGGACATTGGCTGCGGCGGCGGCCTTTTGGCTGAACCGCTCGCCCGCCTCGGCGCAAGCGTCACCGGCGTAGACGCGCTTGAGAAAAACGTCAAAACGGCCAAAACCCATGCCGAGCAATCCGGCATTGATATTGACTACCGCCACGGCACGATTGAACAAATGGTCGAAGGCGCGGAGGCGCCTTTTGACGCTGTCATGAATATGGAAGTCATCGAGCATGTGGTCGACCCCAAAACCTTTATCGCCGCCTGCAGCGCAATGGTGCGTCCCGGCGGTATGATGTTTTGCTCGACGATTAACCGCACGGCAAAAGCCTTCGCTTTTGCGATTGTCGGGGCAGAATATGTGCTGCGCTGGCTGCCGAGAGGCACCCATCAATATGCTAAATTCATCAAACCCACAGAACTCACCGCATGGCTGCGCGACGCCGGCTTAACCCCCGGTGATGTCGTCGGCATGACCTTAAACCCCATCAGCAATGCCTGGACGTTCAGTGATGACGCGAAAATCAACTACGTCACAACCGCGGTGCGGGCCGGTTAGTACAGGGTCCGTTTTTTAAGCGGAAAAATCAGCGCAAACACAAACTGCAAGAGAAACATCAACCCAACGACAGACAGCCCGACTAACCATAAATTGTGGGGAAAAATCTTAGTCGGGACTATTAAAGCAGTCAGAAAAACAAAAAAGTCGATAAAAAACCTATTGGCCAGAGCCCCATCACAAGATTTGCACCCGCGTCCGACAGGGTAATTAATTGTGCATCTTTGCCAAAGTGAGAGCCCGTGTGGTTCTTTGCATATTGGGCATAATTTTACGTCCATTATCCCTCTCCGTGATATCGTTATTGCAAGAATAATTGCCCTAGGGCCCGGTAAACTTCGTCGTTAAATTCCAAGCCGGAACTTTGGCGCGGGCCGCTTCAATTTCGGCCATATCAAGGTCCGCCTGAATTATCCCGGGGTTATCATGGTGCGCCGCAGCCATAACATCGCCCCACGGACCGACAATCATGGACCGCCCCCATGTTACGCGGCCGTCCTCATGCTTGCCGCCTTGGGCCGGCGCTAAAATAAAGCTGCCTGTTTCAATGGCGCGGGCGCGCAAAAGCGTTTCCCAATGGGCTTTTCCTGTTGGGACCGTAAAGGCTGCAGGCACAGCGATTATCTGCGCGCCTGATTGCGCTAAGGCCCGGTAAAGCGCGGCAAATCTCAGATCATAACAAATCGTCAGGCCCAGTTTCGCGCCATCAACATCCGCCGTTACGGCGCGGCTGCCGGCATCATATATGGCACTTTCCTGCCATTTTTGCCCCTTGCCGAGATTCACATCAAACAGATGGATTTTATCATATTGCGCAATCGTGCTCCCATCAGGGCCAAACACATAAGAGCGGTTTGCAGCGCGGCGCTCGGCGATTTTCACCGCCAATGACCCAATCAGCAAAGTAATACCCAGCGATTTAGCCAACGCGGAAAAGCCCGCTATCAACGGGTCGTCTTCCGGCGTTTTTACAGCATCCCAAAACGCATTGGGACGGCGCTGCAAAAGCCCCGTCATCTCCGGCGTTGCAACCAAGCTCGCGCCGTCGGCTGCGGCGCGGCAGATGAGCGCGCTTGCAACGTCAAAGTTTGCGGCCGGATCAGTACCCGAGCGCATTTGGATGCAAGCGGCGCGCATAATTATCCGGCAAGCAGCGGATCAAGGCCGCCTTTGGCTTCAAGAGCAAACAGGTCGTCACAGCCGCCAATATGTTTACCGTCGATGAAAATTTGGGGAAATGTATTGCGGCCGGAACGCGCGTTCATTTCAGCGCGCTTTGCCTGATCGCGCGCGGCCGGGATGTCGATATAGTCGACGCCTTTTTTCTTGAACAGTCCCGTTGCGCGGATGCAGAAAGGGCACATAAATTTCGTATATATTTCGACTTTAGCCATGGCAGTTATCCTTATAATCTGTTTGTTATGTGGGAACATCTTGCGGTTTGACAACCCTTGCAAGCGTTATCCCATCAATGGATTTTGCTCCGCCTTTTCTCAGGGCCCGCGCGCAGGCCTCAAGCGTGGCGCCGGTTGTAAACACATCGTCAATTAACACGACATTTTTGCCACGCAATCGATCCTTTGCACCGGGCCGCACTGCAAACGCGCCGGAGACATTACGCCGCCGCCCTGACACGGTTTGCCCGCCCTGAGAGGCCGTGTTTTTACGCCGTAACAAAATATCCGGGTCAAAGCGGCGCTTATCAATCGCCGCGCACAGTAATGCAGATTGATTATATCGCCGCGCCCGAAGCCGCGCAGGATGTAAGGGAACCGGAATGAGGTAATCCGCAGCCGGTAAAAACTCCCGCCCTGCGCGCCGCATGTGACCGGCAAATACTTTCAGGCCGGCCGTGCGCCCGCCATGTTTAAAATCGAGCACTAATTTGCGGCTGTCATCATCATACCGCATTGCGGCCCGCACCCGGTCATAGGCAGGCCTGCGCGCCGCGCATCGCCCGCAAAGCGCAGTCTTGCCCACATCAAATTCAAACGGAAATCCGCAAGCCGCGCAGCACGGATTGTCCAGAAAAGAAACCTGCGCCCAGAGCTCGCCCTCCATATCGCCGGCCGTGACCGGGCGACCGGTCAGCAAAGATTGCGGCGGAAAAACCGTATCCAATAAAAGGTCACGGGCCTGAAGTGCGGCGCCGGCGACAGGGTTTGAGACGCGACCATAATTCATGAAGCAACCTTACCGGCAATGCCGGCAATTCCCTAATCCGGCGGCCTGCCCCCCCAATGTGTCTTTATCCAAATTGTAATGAGACGCCGAACATCTTGCACGTTAGAGACAAGCTTTAACCCAAACGGAGACATATAATGGCTATTATGAAATCAATCGAAGTGATGAGCGAGTCGAGCAAATCTTTTGAAGATGCGATACAAAATGCAATCACGCGGTCGTCCAAAACGATCAAAGATATTCAATCTGCAAATATCAAAAATATGAAGACAACCGTCAAAGACGGCAAAATCGATAAATATCGTGTGAATGTCAAAATCACATTCAAAGTCAGCGATTAAAATTTCGATCCGGCATTAAGCCTGAGTAAGATAGCCCGTCCCGATTTTCGGCGGCGGGCTTTTCTGCGCCCGGCCTTAATCCGTCCTGCGACTTTGACGACCGGGCTTGGGGGTTTAAATTTACCCCTGTCATTGCCATATCATTGAAATGAGCCAAGACACCCTTAATCGTGACGTTTTTGATCGCCCGCTGATAAAGCGACGACGTGGCCGGATGGGCGATGATCATTTTTTATTAGCGCGATGCGCCGATGATTGCGCCGACCGGCTGCTTGATGTGAACCGGACGTTTTCAAACGCGCTGATACTCGGCAATCCGCAATTTACGCGGGGGCTCTTAGCGCAATTACCGGACGGCAAAATCACGGCTGTTACTCTCGCGGATTTCTCTGACAATCTTGAGACCGGCGTAGTTTTTGCTGATGAAGAGGCTCTGCCGTTTGAGCCCGATCAGTTTGACCTGATTATCAGCGCGCTGGGATTGCATCATGTTAATGATCTGCCGGGCGCATTGGTGCAAATTAATCGCGCGCTCAAACCTGACGGACTATTCCTTGGCGCGCTGTTTGGCGGCGCGACCCTGACGGAATTGCGGCAATCCCTTTATGGCAGCGAGGACGCGCTTTACGGCGGCATCACGCCGCGTGTCTCGCCCATGGTGGATTTCACCCAAGGCGCAGCGCTCTTGCAGCGCGCCGGATTTGCGCTGCCCGTTGTGGATACCGATAAAGTCAGCGTTAATTACGCCAATCCCATGCGGCTGTTTACAGATTTAAAAGCCATGGCGGAAACCAACGCCCTGATGGCCCGCAGCAAGAAACCTGTATCGAAGCGGTTCCTGACCAAGACGGCGCAAATATACGCTGAGCAATTTTCAAACGCGGACGGTAAAGCGGTGGCAAGTTTTGAAATTTTGTGGCTGACCGGATGGGCGAAACATCCTGATCAACAAAAACCGTTAAAACCCGGCAGCGCGAAAACCCGCCTCGCCGATGCGCTGGGCGTGAAGGAAACAAAGTTATGATTCGAAATATCCTGATTATCAGCGCCGCTGCGACGGTCCTTCTCAGTGCCTGTAATCGGGCGACCGATATTGCGCCCCCATCGGACGTAAAGACCCTGTCTGCGACCCATGCATTTGATACGCCCGCGCCGATAAAACAGGTCGCATTTTCTCCCAATGATGTGGCGAGCTGGCTTGGCGCGATTGCAATGGTGACTGATGACGGGCAATTGCTGATTACAAATATCGAAGGCAAACAGCCAAAACTGCAATCCGGCGGCCCGTATAAAGACGTGATCGGCACAAACCGTAAAGGCAAGCCGGCTCTGTTTTTGGCGCTGACGTCCGGCGGCGAACTGCGCCCCTTTATTGAAGCTGATAATGAAGGGAATTTTAAAGCCATCCCGATCAGCACGGACGCCGGCAAGCTGTCATTACTCTGTAAAACAGAAGGCGGCGACGAAACAAATGAGCTGACCGTAATTACGACGGACGGCGAGATTGTCACGTTAAACACCGAGCTGTCAGAAAGCGCCCTTATTCACAAAGATACAGTTCTCGGCAAAGCGAAAGATGTAAGCGGATGCGCCGCCGACGGGGGGATCCAAATTACTTTAAGCCGCGGAAACTTATCTGTTGGCAGTGAGGACAAAGTGAAGATTGGCAACACAGCACCGGGCCCGGCAATAAACCGGCTTAACGGCAGAGTTCATCTTTTTGTCAGCCGGCCGCAAAGCCCGGTCTTAAGCGTTTACGAAGGGTCGGACCTAACGCAATCCATTGATTTCAACATTGAATCCGGCTTAAGCATTGGCGGGCTGGAGCGCGCCTCCGGCGTTTGGGCGACCTCCGCGCCCTTTGGCGGCAGCGGATTTAATGACGGCCTGATTGCGGTCGCAGACGCCGACGCGCCGCGCCTTGTAATTTTGTCGAAAAGCTATGTCGAACGCGCGCTAAGCAATGCGGATGCGCGTTGATTTATAAAGCGCAATCGCCAGCATAAAGACGATAATGCTTGATCCCTGATGCAGCAAAGACAGGTTTAACGGCGCAACCATAAGCAACGTCCAAATCCCCAACGCGGCTTGCCAAATCATCGCAAGTAAAAGCCAACCGGACAGATTCAGCGTCCAAGCCTGTGCATTACTTTTCGCCCGCAGCCAAAAAGCCAAGCACCCGGCGAGCAGGATATACGCTAAAATGCGGTGGTTAAACTGAATGGCCGTCACGTTTTCAATCAGGTTTGCCCACACAGGCGACATAACGAAATATCCGTTTGGCACAAATTTTCCGTCCATAAGCGGCCACGTATTATAGGTGTAACCGGCTTTCGTACCGGCCACGAAAGCGCCGGTAACTATTTGCAAAAACGTCAATCCCAACACAATACCGGCGGCTTTTCGCATAGGCTGAGTGCGGCGCTTCGGCCAAGCGTTTCGCGCCCCTAAAAACAGTGTAAACAACAGGCCTAAGATTATGAAGGCCATGCCCAAATGGGTCGCAAGACGATACGGGCTGACGGTAACCTTATCGTCCTGAAGGCCGCTGTGAACCATCCACCACCCGATCGCGCCCTGAAGGCCAATAAGCAGTAAAATTGCAGCGAAAGCGGGCTTGCGCCCTGCGGGGAGGTGTCCCCGCAATAAAAATACAAAAAACGGCAGCGCGTAGGCCAAACCGATAAAACGGCCGAGTTGCCGATGCGCCCATTCCCAAAAATAGATAAATTTAAATCCGGCTAAATCCATGTCCGGGTGCTCGGCTTCAAACTCAGGGATGAGTTTGTATTTCTCAAATTCGCTCATCCAATGGGCGTTCGACAGTGGCGGAAGCGCGCCTGTAATCGGTTTCCATTCGGTAATGGACAGGCCTGAATTTGTCAGGCGGGTTGCCCCGCCAATAATAATCATGGCCATGACCAAAAGACACATAAAACCAAGCCAAAGCGTAACCGCGCGCAAAGATGAAGGTGGGGCTGTTTTCATAGGCCCTATATAGCGTTATTTACTGCGCCCGCCTTGCGACATTTCGTAAGAGGCTATTAACCGATACAGGTCAAAACTGACGCTCAATCAGCCTTATTTACGGATCCGTTATGACACAGCCCATTCACGCCTATTTTGACCAAGCCCTGCGCGGCGATTCCTCTTGGTGGACATGGCTCGCCGGTTTTTGGACATCCATTGTCGTTTGGGTTTTTGCTTCCGCCATTTTAGGCATTCCGATGTTTTTGCTGATGGGCTTTGCAGATCCTGAGACTTTTAATGCCATGCTCGCAGACATGATGACTGACACAGGGGAAACGTCGGGCCTGATGGGCGCCTTAACCGGCGCGGCCTACGCCCTGCCGGTGTTCGTAATCTTGCTGTTTTTATTGCGTGATAATTTTTCAGGCACAGCCCGCAAAATCGTTTTGGCAATCGCAGGCTTGTTTGCCGTCATATCCTTTGCCGGAATTATCGTCCAAATCGTAGCGACTCCGGAAGGCGCTAATGAATTGCTTGCTGATTTCATTCCGAAAAGTGCAGGCGTTTACGCCTTTATGCTCCTGACCTTCCCGCCTTTAATCATCGGCCTCTGGATCGCGTTGAAAGTTATTCACAAGCGCGGGTTTAAAACGCTTATGACTGCGCATACGCATTTTCGCTGGAATCGCGTTTTTCAATCTATGGTCATCTTCTGGATTGTCGCCGGATCGCTGACATTGGTTGCGCATATAATGGGCTTTAACAAAGTTGAGGGTGTGTTTGACGGCTCGAAGTTCTTCTTATATGCCGCCATTTCTCTGATGCTTATCCCCCTGCAATCCGCGGCCGAAGAGATTATGCTGCGCGGCTATCTCAACCAAGGCCTCGGGAAATATATCCGCAATCCGTGGATTGTATTTTTCATAACATCGGCCATGTTTGCGTCCCTGCATTTGGGCAATCCCGAAGCCGCCGAGGGGGCTGCTAACGGCAAGTTGTTTATTACCATGTCGAGCTATTTCCTGTTTGGCATGTTTGCCTGCGTCCTGACCTATATTGATGGCGGACTGGAAAGTGCCATCGGCGTTCATGCCGCTAACAATCTTTATGCGTCGGTGCTGCTGGGTTATGACAATTCTGCCCTCCCCACACCGACCATCTTTAAAACCGGCCTGAATGCTGACACGGATATTATCTTTACGGTTTTAACCTTAGCTTTGGTGTGCCTGGCCCTTTGGAAATTTAAAAAGCCGCTGATCGTTGATACGGCAGGCCTCCCCGCCGAAACATTCAAATAGGCCGCCCCGTGGAAAAAGCCCCCCTGTCAAAACTTGAGACCTATGGCCCTGCCGTCTTCGTCTGGGCCGTTATTGCCTTTGCAAGTTTTATGAAAACAGGCTTCGGCGTGCTGCGCGGGACCCTGCCCGGCAATGATGATTACATGCGCCTTGTTCAAATCCGCGACTGGCTTGGCGGGCAAGCATGGGGCGACCCCGTGCAATCGCGTATGTTTCCGGCCGACCCGCTTATCTCGCATTGGAGCCGGTTTACGGATAGTCTCATCGGAGCCCTTATAAAAATCCTGACGCCGATATTCGGCGCGCAGGGCGCAGAAACCGCAGCCCTTATGATCTTGCCGCCGACCTTGCTCCTGATTGCTATTATTCTGGTTGTCAGGCTTGCAGTGAAAATGAGCGACGGTCCGTGGATTCCGCTGGCGGCGGCGTTAACGGCCGGGCTTTGTTTTTCTGTATTTTATCAGTTTTACCCCGGGCGCATTGACCATCACGGCCTGCAGATCGTTCTCGCCTTGGGAACAGCAGCCGCGATAATGCGCTCAGTTGACCGGGCGAATTTTGCGCTCATCGCCGGCGCGCTGTGCGGGCTCTCACTCTGGGTGGGCATAGAGAGCGCGCCTTACGTTGCCGCAGCCTGCATTGCGGTTTCAATCAATTGGGTGTTGCGCGCCGGCGACAAGAACCGCCGCGCCCTCATGTTATTTGGCCTGTCTATGGCAGGCATAACCGCCCTGTGCCTGCTCATCTCTCCGCCGCAAAGCCGCGCCATTCCATTTTGCGACGCCATATCGACGGTGTTTGCTCTGCTGACGGCCGCTATTGCCGTAGCCATGATCATCGCCGCATTGATCGGGCCAAAGGTGAAATCACCCATCGCGCGCCTGGCCGTCATAAGCAGCCTGGGCATGGCGGCGGCCGGCCTTACGATTGCGATTTATCCGCAATGCCTTTACGGTCCCTACGCGCAATTAGACCCGCGTTTGACGGAAGTTTGGCTCTCAAATGTCAGTGAGGCCAAGCCGTTTCACCGCACATTTGCCGGCAATCCGGCCATTAGCATGGCCATGATTATTGTCCCGTTGTTTGCGATCATCGGTCTGTATTTTTCCCGTCCGGCCGGAAAACCCATTCAGGTTATTTTGGGCAATACCCCCGCCCGCACGCTGTTAATATTTACCGTGCTGACGGCGCTGACAGGTCTTATTCAAACGCGAATGTTTTCGTTCTCAGGTGCTTTGGGCGCGCCACTGGCAGCCCTCTTTATTGCGCGCATGGCAGATTATGCCGACCGCTTTAAATCTGACCTTCCCAAAGCTTTGGCGCGCGTCAGTATCTTAGCGCTGCTCTCGCCCTTGTTTATTCCGGCCGTTATCGGTTTTGCTTTCCCGGTTTCAAAGATCGAAAATGCGACTGCGGACGCCGGCGCAGAGGCGCAAGATGAGGGCGCGCTTATTATTGCCTGTAACGAGCCGGCCGCACTGCGCGCCATGCGCGCCTACCCGACCGGACTGGTCATAACGCAAATTGATCTGGGCGCGCCGACATTGGCCGCGACATCACACAGCGTGACCTCAGCGCCGTATCACCGCAATGAAAAAGGACTTTTGGCGACGCTGGATATTTATATGGGAACGCCGGATGCCGCCGGCAGGGTTGTACAGTCTTTAGGCGCGGATTATCTGATCGCCTGTGATGACTTTTCTGAAACAGATTTACTGACCCGGATGGCTCCCGACGGACTGCTCGCCGATTTAAAGGCCGGGAAAACGCCAATCTGGTTGACCCGTCTTGACTTGCCTGTTTTGGCAAACGGTCAGGATAATCCTGTTACGGCTTATAAAGTCATTAAGCCTTAACCCAGCATATTGCGGCCCTGATCGGTCAGGCGGCAAACCAGCCAATCCGGTTTCAGCGGATTGGCGAACCAACGCTCTGCCAATCCTTTTTTCAGGCACGCCCGAATGACGGCCGGTTTTATTTCCTGACCGTCGCGATCAAATAAAGGCAGTTTTCCGCCGGGCTGCACTGCGCCCATGTTCAGATAGTCACGTTCTGCACGTGTTAAATTGGCCATATCAGCCCCCATAATTCACACCGCGGCACATGCCGCCAAAGGCTGCGGCGCGTCTGCTTAATGCAGACTTCCCCGAAGCCTCTGAATTATGTAAAGTAAAAGTACCTATTTTCTTTTAACGGCCTATAAAGCTTAAGTTTACACTTTTCGCCCGCTGTCCGGAGTTCCCGTGTCCGATATTTCCGAAAAAATTATCAGTATTGAGACTGACAAAACGACCGCTTCTTCAGCAAGCCTCGCTCTTGAAAGTGAAAGCTACACCGGCGTATTGATAATTGTATGGACCTGTGCCTTTTTATGGGCTCTGGCGATTGGCATTGCAGCATGGCTTTGGGCCGCGCCCGCCGGCTTGCTTGCCGCCCCGACCCCGATATTATTTGCGATTGCAGCACTGGCCATTATTCCGGCCGTATTATTTCTCCTGCTGGGCATGATGGTCAAGCGGGTGTTGAGCAGTCTCAGCGCCAATCGCGCGCTCATCGCAGCGGCCGACACCCTGACCCGACCTGACGCCGCGGCTCAGCACAAGGTCACCACACTCGCCCAAGGCATTCGCAGCCAAATTATCGGCGTAGACAGCGAGCTGAAAGCGGCTTTGGACCGTTTGGCGGGAATGGAAAATGTATTGCGCGGCCACACAGACGCGCTCGCCAATTCCCACATTGCCTCAAGTCGGCAGACCGGAGAAATTGCCAATCGCCTCTCGGAGGAACGGGAAGGCTTAAAACAAATCAGCAGTAATTTTGATGAACGCATGGGCGCACTGTCGCGGCTTCTGACCGAGCACAGCGACCGGCTCGCCCAAGCGACGCAGGTTGCAGAGCAAAAAATCCAAGAGGCGCGTGTCAGCGTCGAAGGCGCAGCCGCAAAGATCAATGCATCTTCTGAAATCGTGCGCGACAATGCGCTCGCGGCGACCGACAGCCTGACTGCCGGCGAAGTTAAAATCACCTCATTGGGCAGCTCTATTCAGGCGCAAGCCCGGGCGCTTGATGACATTAATGCCCGCCACGCCGCCGACATGGCCGCGCTCGTCAGCCGCCTGGAAGAAGAACAAAGCCGCATGCGCGAAACAATGGATGCCCGTCTTGAGTCCATGCGTGATATGTCTCTGTCCGCCAAGCTGAGCGCCGAGAGCTTAAACGAAGCCGGAGACGCGGGACGCCGCACGATTGAGGCCTTGGCAAAATCGGCAGAATTGGCTGATAATGCCGTCCGCGAACGATTTAAAGAGATGGAAGACATGGTCGACTTCTCTGCGTCCAAAGCCGAGAGCATTACAGACCGCGCAGCGCAGCGGGTTCGCGACAGCCTGTCTCTGACCCGTCTGGAGATATCCCGCATTGAAGACGATATGCGGGGCCTTGAGCAACGCCTGACCGACCGCGCGGGAGATTTTGAACGCCGTGAAACCGCCGTGGACGTGACCCCAAAGCCGGCTTGGCGAAAATCGCTTTTACGCTTCCGTCCCGCAGAGCCGGAAGAGCCGGAGGCGCTGGTCTTAACCCCGCCCCGGGACACACAACCGGCGGCGTCCCGGCATGCAGGCATTGATCTGAATGAAATTGAAATCCCTCGCCCTGCCCCGAACGGGTCCCCGCTGAAACCCGCCATACAATCAGCGCCGGATACCGGCGCTCAGCCCCTGAACATTACGCCGGTTGCGCCGGCGCTCTCCCTCGCAGAGCCGCAGAGCCCGGTGCAGGAAATGTCACCCGCCGCGATTGTTGCGGAGCCAAAAGCGACCTTGGAAGCGACCTTGGAAATGGAAACGCCCCCGGCGGATCCGATCTTGCCTATAGATTTGCCGCAAACACCCGGTCTGTCGGCTTCGCGCATTGACCCGCCGCAGCTTCGCAGTCGCAAAGAAAAGTCCGGTTGGAGCCTTCGCTCTCTGTTTGGCAGAAACGCCGAAGACGAAGCCCCTCAACCGGTCCATGACGATTTTTCCGGATGGGATGACCAATGCGCGGCTATGATCGCTGACCTGTCCGGGTTGGGATTATCGCCGGGCGCTGTTGTCGAAGCCGGCACAATCATAGAGGCCGTAAACATGCGCGTCACCAAAGGGCCGGATGCTATGCGCAAAACTGTGGCAATGCGTATGGGGGAGCCGGTCAGGCATTTACAGGGCGTCTTTTCAGAAGACCCCGCCATGCGCGCGAGCGCGGAAAAATTTGCAAGTCGGTACTATCAGGTGATAAGCGCTGCCGCCGGCGACCGGGAAGCCATTCGTACACAACTTGAAACGGACGCAGGCCGCGCCTTTTTGTTGTGTGATGCCGCGCTGGGATAGGCCTAGCTTTCAGGCGTCGCCTGACCGTTGACAGACTCAACGATCCAATCAGACATTTCCGTCATGACCGTCTGCGTTATCGTATCCAGCGTATTGACAATAGATGTCACCCGAACCTCGCCCGTTCTCTTTTCTGCATAGAACTCACGTTTGCCAATAACCTCTCGGGTCTCCAACTTCGTCAGCGTCGCTGATATTCTGAATTTTGCCAAAGGCGGTGACGCCGGTCCCTGATCAAAGGCCGCTTCAAAAGCGCGAATTCTGGTTTCAAGCGCGTAATCTGTACGCACGACAGTCGGCGGCGCAATCGCTGTAATTCGGCCATACTGCCCCAAAGACTGCAAGGCGGCATCCTGAAGAAGTCCCGGGATAGGCGATGCCCAGCGCGCCCCGGCGGCATAGGCCAAGCGCTGACCGTCCGGCGACACAACAACGTCCATTCCCTGCAAGGCCTTTGCGGCATCCGGCATGGCCACGCGTACAGTCGGCGCCCCGGAAACCGAGGCTACTGAGACAGGCGATTGCGTCAGGCGATAGATAGAGGGCGCAGGGGCGGCATCAGGCAGCAAAGACACACATCCTGTGGACATTATGGCCGCACATAAAGTCAGGCCCCGGGCAATTATCTTACCTTTTAAAGGGTGCTGTATCATCATTTTGGCAACTCCACACTTTCGCGCTTTTCTCCGGCAATAAATTGCGATGGATTACGCTCTAATTCATCTGCAACGCGGTTCAACGTCAGAAGTAATTCTTTAAGCTCAACACCGGCATCTTCAATTTTCTTCAAAGAACCGGCAGCGAAATCAGTGACAACGCCATCAGTCGTATTGACCAGTCCCGTGGATTCGTCGGCCAAGCGGCGAAACGCAACCAATGCTGCATTGGCCTCTTGGATCGTAACCTCCAAGCTGTCGATAATCGGTACAACATTTTCTTTGATCACAATGCGGGCATCCAGCGCCGTTTGGTCAACGGATACGGACGCTGCAGACACGTCCTTTGACGCCTGATCAATATTAGCGAGCGTTTGCTCTATACGGGCTGCGGTCAAAGGCTCATCGCGATAGGCCGATGTGATTTGCTCAACATTTGCCAAAATCTTTTGAAAATCTTTGATGCTCTCATCGTCAAGCGTGCGCATAATTGAGTTGAGCGTTTTTTGCACCGATTCAACCACTGAGCCGCCATCATCAAGCAGGCTGTCAAGCTGGCTTCGACGCCCTTCCAGAACGTAGATACCTTTTGTATCAGAGTCTTTGGCCAGCGGCAGATCCACGCCGCCACTGAAAATTTGAATGTAATTTAACCCCGTCAGGCCTTGGGCCTCCAACTGGCCATAACTTTTAATATCGACCGGCGTTTCTTCAAAAACTTCAATCTTCACAAGCACTTTATTGGGATTGTCGGGATCAAGACGAATTTGCGTCACGTCACCGACCTTAATACCGTTAAACCGCACTTCAGCGGATTCCTGAACGCCGCGCACAGGCCCATCGAATTTCACGATATATTCGTCAAACTCCTGATCCAAATTGCTTCCGGACAACCACAAAATAAAGCTGAGACCGGCCAGCAGGAATACAAGAACAAAGGTTCCGATCAGCGTATAATTCGCCTTACTTTCCATTTTCAGCCTCCTTCTCCATAGCCTTGGCACGCGCGCCTGCATCGCTTGCCGCCCGCGCCCGCGGACCGTGGAAATACTCCTTAACCCAAGGATCAGGATATTGCATTACCTTAGGCAGTGTATCCACAATGGCAATTTTTTTATCAAGTAAGACCGCAACCCGATCGCAAATCGTAAAAAGACTGTCCAAATCATGGGTTACCATCACAACGGTCAATCCGAGCGCTTTACGCAGATTTAAAATCAGTTGGTCAAACGCAGCGGCGCCCACCGGATCAAGACCGGCCGTCGGTTCATCCAAAAACAAAAGTTCAGGATCAAGCGCCAATGCCCGGGCCAATGCGGCCCGTTTTTGCATCCCGCCGGATAAATCAGAGGGATGAAGCGTCGCAGCATGCGGAGAGAGGCCCGACAGGTGCAATTTCATATCAGCCAGTTCACGCATAAGCTTGACCGGCAAATCCGTATGCTCGCGCATCGGAACCATCACGTTTTCGCGCACAGTCAAAGACGAGAACAGCGCGCCACCCTGAAATAAGACTCCCATGCGATTATTCATATCCTGAAGATCGGCTTCGGGAATTTCCCGGCGGATTTGCCCAAACAATTTGATTGAACCGGCCTGTGCATGGCGCAGCCCCAATATTGTATTGAGCAAGACAGATTTTCCTGTGCCCGAGCCGCCGACAATGCCCAGAACTTCACCGCGCCGTACCCGCAAATCCAGATTGTCATGCACAACATTATCGCCAAAGGCGTTACGCACGCCCGTTGCAACAATCGGAAAAGCCCCCGGATCTTGGGTGTGAAGCCGTGTTTCCATCAGTAATTCAATTCTAAAAACAGCATGGCAAAAAAGGCATCCAGCACGATAACGGCAAAAATGGCCTGAACAACACTGGCTGTCGTTCGTCTGCCGAGTGATTCAACACTGCCCTTCACGGCGAGGCCTTGGCGACATCCGATCAACGCAATAACCAAAGCAAAGACCGGCGCCTTAACCAAACCAACGATCATATGATCAACGGCGATTTCCGACGAAATCCGCATAAAAAACTGATTAAACGAGATGTTTTCAACAAATTTTGCGACCATGGCTCCGCCAATTAACCCTGAAACCATGCCGGCAAAGGTCAAAATCGGGGCTGATACCAGACAGGCCAGAGCCCGCGGCGCAACCAGAGTTTCGTCAACATCGAGCCCGATAACCTGCATAGCGTCAACTTCCTGGCGCATGACCATAGAGCCGATTTGGGCTGTAAAGGCACTGTTTGATCGTGACGCCATCATAATGGCCATAATTAAAACGGCAAATTCACGCAGAACGGAAAGGCCCACAAGGTCGACCATAAAAATTTGAACCCCGAAAGACGCTAAGAGTTGCGCGCCCATAAACGCGATGACGCAGCCGATAAAAAAACTCAGCACCATGACAATCGGCAAGGCATCCATGCCGACCTGTTCGATCAAGGCCACCACAGATTTCCAGCGTACCCGTTGCGGACGCCGCGCCATATTAAACAAAGCAACCAAGATACGTCCGAAAAATGCAATCGTGTCGACAACTTCCGCGCAGGCGTCAGCCGTGCCCTTACCCAAGCGGTGCACCGCATCGTACCAAGCGCGCGGCTGCGGCGGAGCCATCCCCATGGCTGCGCTCGCTGCCTCTTTTAAGAGGTTTTGCTGAACATCATTTGCATTGGCCGTCGACCAGACAAGCGAGCTGTGATCTCCGGCGCGGATAACCCGCGCCATGATAAACGCTCCGGCCGTGTCCATTCGCGAGAGCTTTTCCACATCAAACAGGACCTGATCATAATTCAGCCCCTTAATTTGACTGCGCAAATCTTCGTCAATCTCTTTAATGGTGGACAGCACCCATTCGCCGAAAACGCGCACGGTCAGCTGGGTTCCGTCAAGGGACAGGTCAAAGGCTTGAGCCGAATTGATCGGGGTTGAGTTCATGGCAGTAACGTGCAAATCCAAAGCCCCCGCGTCAAGCAATGGAATGGCTACAGGTACGGATTTATGCGAGAAATAAAGGCTTCAATGCGCTCTTGGCCGGTCAATGGCAGTTTTCGCATCTCCCGAAGCTCTGTCAGCGCCATTGATGTTGTTTGGGTCACGATTACCCAAGGCGGCTATGCAGGCAGAGGCGAGTGCCGTCCCTACCCGCGATATAATGAGACCCCGCAATCTGTTTTAGCGCAAATTAACGCAGTTGCGCCTGCTATTGCGGCAGGCGCAGACACAACAGCGCTGCAAACCCTGATGCCCGCAGGGGCGGCCCGCAACGCTGTGGACTGCGCGCTGTGGGACTTACGCGCCAAGATCGAAGGCGCCGGCGTGCAAACGCTTTTAGGCCTGCCGGCCCCGCGCGCCTTGCGCACCGCCTTCACCCTATCCGTCGATACACCGAGAAACATGGCAAACGCCGCGCGCGCAGCCGGAGACTTCAACCTTTTAAAAATGAAGATCAAAGATATCGGCGGTATTGAAGCAGCCCGCGCTGTTTTATCCGTTCGGCCGGAAGCCGAGCTGATCATTGACGCCAATGAGGCTTTGCAGCCCGCAGAACTGCCGGCGTTTCAAGCCGCCTTGTGCGGACTGCCTGTGCTGATGATTGAGCAGCCTATATCCGCGTCAGATACGAAAAGCGTGCAAATTGACCCGCGAGCCCTGCCGATTGTCTGCGCGGACGAAGCGTTGCACACGCGCGCAGATTTACCGAATTTATGGGCAATGGGCTACCGCGCGGTAAATGTGAAGCTTGATAAATGCGGCGGCTTAACCGAAGCACAGCTTTTAATGCGCGAGGCTAAGGCAATAGGCTTTGTCACTATGGCCGGCTGCATGGTCGGCACATCTTTGGCTATGGCGCCCATGCTGTATTTGGCAGGCATGGCAGATGTCGCAGATTTGGACGGCCCCGCTTTGCTGGCGCGCGATTGCGATGACGGCCTTGTGTATAAGCGCGGCACAGTCGGCGTCCCAAGTCCGAAATTATGGGGCGGCCCTTTTTGAAATCAAATAAACTTAGCTTGACGGGGCGCTTGGTGCATTTCCGCGCGTTTGCTGCGCAATGGAATCCGTAACAGCGCGCAAAGCATCTGTGCTTTGCGAAAGCCCAAGCGTGTCAGCCTTAGTATCAGCCACGCCTTTTGCGCTTAAAGCTGCGCCAAATGTCATTTCTGATTTGCGCGCGGCCAAGAGCGCTTTTTCTAAAGCCCGCAAATCTTTGCTGAGCGCCTTCGCGTCAGGGTCTGCAGATAAAACAGTCACCGCCATGTCGGCCAGACTGCGCACCTGAAGGCTTGCAGCAGAAATATCAGATTTTACTAACATTACAGACGGTGCGTTAGCTGCGTAGATATCCTGAGCGCTGGCAGTTTGCGTTTTCGGCTTCAGGCCGCGAAGCAGAACTCCGGCAGCCGTTTGAGCCGTTCCGGACTTTTTTTCAATCCAGCCGTTTTGCGCAAAATTGTAAGCCAAAGCCTTGGCGCTGCGGCGAAGCGCGAGGCGATCAACACTGTCAATTACTGCTGCCGATTCCTGAGACGCTTGCCCGGGCACCATTTCAACAGTTGCGCACGCGCCAAGAGACAGGCTCGCGGTCAAGATTATGGCGCTGAGTAATTTCATGCGAGTCCCTGCTTTATGCCGTTTGCTTAACGGCCTTTTGATTTACAGTCATATACTTAGCGCAAGACGCTGAATATATTATGAATTCCCACATTAAGAAAAAGTGTTAACGCCGCGCGCAGAGACTTCAAGCAATTTCCACAGAATTACAAATTTGTAATCCTGTGGTTTTGATTATGCGCCCGCAGGGCCGTATTTCTCAATCAGGCCCAAGACCAAAATCAATGCCACACAAACGGGGGCAACATAACGCACCAAGAAAAGCAAACCTTTGGCCAAACCGGGCGATACGCCGTGCATTTCACCGCTTAAAATCGTGCGGTTTAAGCGCCAACCGACAAACAGAACCAGTAAAAGCCCGGAGAGCGGCAACATGACCGTTCCCGTAAACCCGTCAATACCGTCCAGAACAGAATCCCAAAACACGCAGACGGCGCCGATACACCACATCACAAAACCCATAATCGCTGCTGATTTTTTGCGGGTCATTTTAAACTGCTCAGCGACATAGGAAACCGAAGGCTCAAACAAAGAGATTGAGGAGGTGATCGCCGCAAAGAACGCCAAGAAGAAGAAAGCCGCGCCGATGATATTGCCAAACGGCAGGGACTGCATCGCAACGGGAAGGGTCGAGAAAAACAAACCGCCGCCCTTTGCGACGTCCAATCCGTTAGCAAAAACGATCGGAAAAATGGCCAGTCCGGCAACGATTGCAACAAATGTATCCGTCAGCGCCACAATGATTGCTGATTTCGGAATACTGATATTTTTTGGCAGATAGGAGCCATAAGTGATCATAATCGCGCTGCCGATGCCGATTGAGAAAAAGGCTTGTCCCAGAGCTTTGGTGGCAACCTCAGGCGACAGTTTGGAAAAATCCGGACTGAACATAAAGTTGATCGCTTTCGAACTTGCATTTGTATCGCCGTCAACTTGAGTCCCAAAACCGATAGACAGGCTGTACAGAGACAGTCCGATGAGCAGCAGGAAAAACAGCGGCATCAAAATTTTCGCTGTCGTCTCAATACCGTCATTTACCCCGCGCGATACCAGCCACGCTGTGCCGGCGGCAAACGCAGTGAAATATGCAAGAACTTGGAAGTGAGCCCCCCATATCCGCTCGCCGTCAGCTGTGCGCCCGATGGCGTCGCGCCCGAAGTGTTCCCCGATCTCAGCGGCTGTCTGCCCGTCGAAAGCGCCGAACAGAAACTTTGGAATATACATCAAAACCCAGGCCGCCACGACGCAGTAGAAACTGACAATGCCAAATGCGCCGATCATGCCGATCCACGAAAATGAGCTCCAGCCCTTGGAAACGCCGGAGCGCTGCGTCAGATCATCAGAGCTTAAAATCGCGCTGGATGCGTTACCGGCCCGGCCAACAATATATTCGCTCATGAGCACCGGAATACCGATAAAGATGACGCAGGCGAGGTAAACGAGGATAAATGCGCCGCCGCCATTTTCACCGGCCTCGGCAGAGAATCGCCAGAGATTACCGAGTCCTACGCTGGAGCCGACGGCGGCCATAATAAATGCAAATCGTGATGACCATTGGGCTGTGCCTGTTGCCGGCGGTAAAGCTGCCATGAATATTTCCCTGAGTTATAAATTTTGCGTAATCTGGCAAGGCATGTGCGGGGGGTCAAGCCAATAGCGATCCTGACCGTCATTAAGCAAAGTTTTTCTGTGAAATGACCGCAATCTCCAATGGCGTATTTACATATTGTAAACTAATCACCCTTAGGTTGCATGTATGACGCTTGCAACGGCCACTTCTTATCCCAAGGACGCATTTGCGGCTCATAAATCACGCATGGCAGAATCTCCTGAGCCACGGCTCGAAAAAACTGCCGGTCCCGGCCGGGCAAAACCCGCAAATGACCCGCCTTTATCTGCGCAGGTTTCGCCCGGTCAGGGCCACTTTCAAATACCGCACACAGACAGGCCTCTGAGAATATTGGTTGCAGAAGATAATTTTGCAAATCAATTAATCGCCAAAACACTCCTGACCCGCGCCGGGTTTTCTGTATTAACAGTCGATGACGGCGCGCAAGCGGCAGAGGTCTGCGCGCGGGAGAAGTTTGATGTCATCCTGATGGATATTGAAATGCCGCAAATGAGCGGTATTGAGGCAACACAGGCGATACGGGCATCGGGCGGACCTAATGTGGCGACGTTAATTATCGCGCTGACGGCCTTTGGCTCGGCGACTGAGCGTTATGTCTACAGACATTCCGGAATAAATCACATCTTATCGAAGCCGTTCAAAATCGCGCATCTTGAAGCTTTATTGGGTCGCCCCGCCCCGCAGGCTGTGCCCGCGCCGCCGCAAACCTCCGGCCCGCCGCCTTTGATTGATGAGGAAACTTTGCAAGCTTTGCTTGATGCGGCGGGATCTACGGGACTTATCAGCGTAATCAGAGCCTATTGGCGCAGCGCTTATGCGCTTTTGGCCGACATTCAGGACGCCCAACAACGGTTTGATCGCGACACACTGCAAAAATCGGCCCATGCCCTTAAAGGCGCGTCTGTTAATATCGGCTTGCCCGCTATATCCGGCTTGGCGACGCAGTTGCAAAACGCCAAAACAGAAGACGCGCCGCACCTCTTGGAGCGGCTGGAAATCTGCATGGCAAAATCAAGAAAGGCGATGACTTTGCGATTAGCCGCCGAGAGTTAAAGCAGCAGGCCTGTGCCGCGCGGCAATTCTTGGTCGCGATATAAATGCGCTGATAAAATCAACCCGAACCCGGCCATTACGGCCAACATCACCGTGCCGCCATAAGACACCAACGGCAAAGGAACTCCCACGACAGGCGCGACGCCCATGACCATCGCCAAATTAATAATGATATACAGCGCAAAGGTCGCGCTGACTCCCATAATCAAAAGCCGCGAAAACACCTGCTTGCACTGAACCGCCCGGTAAAGGCACAACGTCAACAAAATGGCGTAAAGTAAAACCAGACCCAATCCGCCCATCAGGCCAAATTCCTCTCCGATCACGGTAAAAATAAAGTCTGTGCTGTTTTCAGGAACATAATCAAGCTGCGCCTGCGTGCCCTTCATAAAGCCCTTACCGTTCACGCCGCCGGAGCCGAGCGCGATTTTCGATTGGATGATATGATAGCTCGCCCCGGTCGGATCCCGCTCCGGATCAAGAAATGTCAGTACGCGCTCTTTTTGATAAGCTTTCAGTCCAAATGTGAAAAACAAAGGCAGGGCCACCGCCGCCGCGAGCAGACCGGTATTAATAATACGCCAGCGCACGCCGGATAAAAACAAAAGCAGCAAACCGGGTGCAATGATTAGTATTGACGTCCCCAAATCCGGTTGGCGCATAACAAGGCCCACCGGCATGGCGATGACAATTATGGCCCCGATAATACCGGCCGGTTTTGAAACCCGCCAATCCGGCAGGTCATGATAAAATCGCGCGAGCGCCATCACCACGGCAAGCTTCATAATCTCTGAGGGCTGCACGCGGGTCACGCCCAAATCGAGCCAGCGCTGTGAACCGTTCACGCTGACGCCGAAAAACTCAACGCCGATCAGCAGGGCAAGCGCGCCCAAATAGACAGGATAAGCCATACCCATCCAAATTCGAATATCCGTCAATGCGATACCGATCATTAAAACAAAACCCAGCATCAGTCGGATTAAATGCTGTTGCGCGCCATCTTCCCATATTCCGCCTGTCGACGAGAAGATCATCGTCACGCCGATCGCGCCGAGCACCATAACCAATGCCGGGACAAACCAATCCAGTTGATACAGGCGATCCTTGATCATAAATCCACCAAAAGGTTTTCCGCTGCCGCCTGATCAAAGCCGTCAGATTTCAGAGCGTGTCCGAGCATAGCCCGCACAATTGTGGCTGCGCGTCCTGCCCCCGACTCACCGTGCTCTACAATACAAGACGCAGCAAAGCGCGGCGCCTGATAAGGCGCGTAGCCGACAAACAGACTGTGATCGCGATATTTCCACGGCAAATCTCTGTTTTTAATAACGCCCGAGGCGCGCTCTGCTGACGAAATACCGCGCACTTGACCGGTCCCGGTTTTACCCGCCATTTTTGCTTTGGGAATCCCCATGCCGTCGGGACGATAACCGGTGCCGCCGGGAACTTCACACACCGCATACATAGCGTCGCGGATCAGGTTTAAATGCCCGATATTAATGTCCATATTTTCAAATTCAGGCAAGGCGTCATCAATCACTAAATGGGGCTTAATCGCTTTTTGTCCGTTTGCCATCCGCGCGGTCATAACGCAAAGCTGCAGCGGTGTTGCCAAGACAAAGCCCTGCCCGATCGACGCGTTCAGCGTATCGCCGGTGCGCCAACCGTCGCCAAGCCGTTTCCGCTTCCACGCGTCATCAGGCAAGATACCGCGCGACTGCCCGGCAATACCGAGCGGGTGCACGGTTGCCAGTCCCATGCGTTCGCCCATGCTGCGAATTTTCTCCATGCCTATACGCTGCGCGACCTCATAAAAATAAATATCACAAGACTGCTTTATAGAATTGTGCATATCCATCGGGCCGTGACCGCGCCGTTTCCAGCAATGAAAGCGGCGATTACCGAGTTCCATATGCCCGGTACATTTAATCTGCTCCGCCGGGTTGATCACGCCGGCCTCAAGCCCCGCCATAGCCACGATCATTTTAAACGTCGATGCCGGCGGGTAAGTCCCGCTGAGCACTTTGTTGTATTCCGGCTTTTTCGGATCCGTATAAAGCTTGTCCAGATCCGCCTGCGTTATGCCCGAGACAAATTTATTGGCATCGTATAGCGGCATAGAGAGAAGCGTACGCAATTCCCCCGTTTGAACATCCATCAACGCCGCGCCGCCGCTGTCCTCACCAAATTGCTCTGCGGTAAAAGCCTGCAAATCAGCATCGAGGGTCAGATAAACCGTCTCCCCGCTGCGGGCTTCGTCCTTGGCTTCCGGCCATTCACGCACCACACGGCCCAGCGCGTTGACCTCAACCTTCAGGCGTCCCGCCTTACCGCGCAAACGCGCATCTGCCGATTGCTCGACGCCGGTTTTTCCGATTTGAAAAGTCGGCTGCCGCAGCAACGGATCAGAATCTTTGGAAATGTCTGATTGGCTCGGTGTGCCGACATAACCGACAATGTGGGAAAATGTCCCGTCTTTGGGATAATCGCGGGTTTCTCCTGACAGCGGCAAGACACCCGGCAAATCCGGCAAGGCCAGATTAATCGCCGAAAAGGTTTCCCAACTCAGATGATCAGCGATCAGGACGGGGGTAAATTTTCGTTTGCGCGAAATATCTTTGGCAATGCGCGCCGCCGTATCCTTGCTGATCGGGATGTGACGGGATATGCGCGCCAAGGTCGCGTCCAAATCATCGATACGTTCGGGAATTAAAACGACCCGAAAATCCTGTCGATTGCCGGCGAGTTGTACGCCATGCCGGTCGAGTATCCGCCCGCGCGGGGGAACGACTGTGCGAAAGTTAAAGCGGTTATTTTCAGACAAGGTGCGATAATCTTCGGCCTGAACGACCTGCAGGTAATACATGCGGGCCGCAAGGCCGCAAAAGACCGTGCCCCCGGCCATACCCAAAAGCACGGTGCGACGCACAAACACTTGATCATTACTGTCGTTGCGGCTCATCTAGCTCCCCCGCAAAACATCGTCACGGCCACTGACCTGGTAAATAAAGCGGCGCAGAAAGAACAGCGCCGGAAACAGCGCGATAACAGCGCCGGCGTTAAGGCCCATCACCGTTAAATTCGGTCGTACGCCCATAGACAATCGCCCAAATATCCACGTCAACGTCGCCGAGGCCAGCACCAAGACTGCAAATACAGACCACTGGCTCGACAGCCCGCCGCGCGAGCGCCGCACGGTGGGATCAATAATAACAAACAGCGCCGTATAGGTCAGCGTCCAAAGCCCCAGCGGCCCGCCCGAGGCTAAATCCTGAAGAAGCCCGATAATTAAGGCAACCCAAACTGATGGCGCAAATTTTGAATAACGCGGCCAGAAAAACAAAAGCGCGACGGGAATATACATCAAAGAAACTGACACTGCGCCCACTGATATATTGAGCAGAGAGATGCAGATCAGCATGACGCCCAAGCCAAGGGCCTGCAAAGCGATCGACAGCGTTTGCAGTGCATTGCCGCCGCTCTCGTCTATCATGGCGCGTCGCTTTCACCCGGCAGCGGCGCATCGGCTGCGCTATCGTCAGGGGTCGGGACGTCAGGAGCCGGAGCAGGGTCATCTTCCGGTCGCTGCACAGGCGCAAATGGCGCAACCCATATCCAATCAACCGGGGCCACATCGGTAAAAAGTTTAGCGCGCAGCTTATTACCCTCGGCAAAAACCTCGCCGACCGGAAGGCCGCGCGGCAGGATCCCGTCATCGCCGGAGGTCACAATCCTGTCGCCGATTTGCCAGTCTCCGTCACGGCGAAATTCAAGACTGGGCGCAACCGTATTATCGCCTGATAATATGGCCCGACCGCGACTGCGCTGGGACATTACCGCGATGCGGCTGCTGAGATCGGTTAAAAGCAAAACCCTTGCAGACGAATTGCCGGACCGCACGACCCGGCCGTAAATACCGTTCACTGTCATGACGGCGTCCCCGCTTGAGACCCCTTTTGCCGCGCCTGCATTAATCAGCGCGGATTGCACAAACGGGCCGCGAACTTCACTGACCGCGCGCGCCGCAATGCGCTTTTCTTTAGCCACGGTTTCAATGTCGGTATTCAGTATCGTTTCCAAATAGCTGACCTGTTCACGCAGAGACAGAATTTGCCCTTCAACCTGTTTCAGGCGAGTAACCTCTGCAGCAAGGCGTTCGTTTTCCGCTACAGTTCCGAAATGCGCGCCAACGCTGCGAGACAGGTTTTCAGCGCCGCGCACGGGCATGGATAAAACCGACACAATCCGCCCTGCCCCACTTTCAGCCGGCGCGCGCGCAGCGCCTAAAGGGCGGCGGCCATTCAGGCCCAACAGAAAGATAATAAGCGCAAGCGCAAGCGCCAACACGGACGCGCGGCGCAAAAGGGCGCTGCGTCTTTTTTGCTGTCTCGTGCTATATAGGCGTCCGGCCATTCAGGCTCCGTCAAGGGTGCAGCCCATAAGGCTTTATGCTGCCACGGACTGTTTAAGGGGCAATAAAATCAGGCGTTCGCGTCCAGAACGTCTTTCCATTTTTTCAAATTTTCAACAACAACGCCGGAGCCGGCCACAACGCAGAATAACGGGTCTTCAGCGATAGAGACGGGCAAACCGGTGCGGTTGCGCAGTTCAATATCCAGATTGCGCAAAAGCGCGCCGCCGCCGGTCAGCATAATGCCTTTATCGACAATATCAGCCGCCAATTCCGGCGGGGTCGCTTCAAGGGCATTTTTAACGGCTTCGACAATTTGCTCTACCGGCTCGGCAAGGCTCTCGGCAATCATGGCCTCGGTCACGCGAATTTCGCGCGGCACGCCATTCATCAGGTCACGGCCCTTAATATTGACCGTCATACCTTCATTATCAGCCGGCATGGTTGCAGAGCCGATTTCTTTTTTCACTTTTTCCGCGCTGCGCTCGCCAAGTAATAGGTTCGTCGTACGGCGGATATATTGGATAATGGCATCATCCATTTTATCGCCGCCAACCCGGACAGAGCGCGAATATACAATCCCGTCCAAAGACAGAACCGCGACTTCCGTCGTGCCGCCGCCAATATCCACCACCATAGAGCCGGACGGCTCGTGAATGGGCAGGCCGGCGCCGAGGGCAGCCGCCATAGGCTCGCTGATAAGATAAACGTTACGGCCGCCTGCAGCTTTGGCGCTTTGATAAATCGCGCGGCGCTCAACGGCGGTCGCGCCGGAGGGCACGCAAATAACGATTTGCGGATTGACCATAGTGCGCCGGTTATGAACTTTTTGGATGAACAATTTGATCATCTTTTCCGCGACTTCAAAATCAGCGATGACGCCGTCTTTCATCGGGCGGACGGCTTCAATATTTTCCGGCGTACGGCCCAGCATCATGGCCGCATCCTGGCCCACGGCATGCACTTCTTTGCGGCCGTTTTTCATTGAATAAGCCACCACAGACGGTTCGTTCAAAACAACGCCGCGCCCTTTGGCATATACCAAAGTATTGGCCGTGCCGAGGTCGATGGCAATATCAGCAGAGAGCATTCCGAATAAGCTGGACAGCATTTTATTTTCTTTCCGGCCATTGGACGCCGAATCAGTGTGAGCAGATGCGATGTAGAATCATCACAATGTGTTTAGAGAGTTTTAATATCTTATTGTCGCGGCAAGATAAAAAAGCAAGCGTGCCCCGCAGAAAACTCGTCTTAAACGGATGTTTTTTCTCTGTTTTTCAATCGCCGGCGCGCAAACAACATGCCAAGCAGAATCACCGCAAAAAATGCAATCATCCCAAGGCCAAATGCGACAGGTCGCCCCTGCAGGGCGCCGAGCAGGCTTTGCCCTAAAAATGCGACCGCTGCGATCTTCGGAATAATGCCCAAAGCCGTTCCGCCCAGAAAGGCGGGCAGCGTCATACCGGAAACACCTGCGGCCATGTTAACCAGCAAAAACGGCCCGGTCGGCACAAGGCGTACCGTAAAACTTGTGACAAATCCGTTTCGTTGAACCAGTGAAATCATGCGGTTTACAAGCTCCCCGCCAAAACGGCGAACGCGGTCTGCGCCAACGGCCCGTCCAATCATAAAGTCGACGGTCGCCGAAATCATGGCCGCAATCCACGAATAGGCAAACCCGTAAAGCGGCCCGAACGCAACGACTGCGCCGGCAATCAGCGCCCATTGCGGGACGCCGATGAAAGCGGCCAAGGTAAATACGATAATGGTCACGGGAAGCGCCCAAGGCGAATCCGCTATAGCGCCGAACAGGTTTTGCAGCGCGCTTTCATCAATGCCCAGATATTTTCGGCCCAGCAGAATAACCATAACGGCGAGCGCGAACATGGCCGCCGTCACGCCGATCGCGCGCACGGCCTGTTTATCAAGTTGCGTAATGAAACCCTTAATATTCATATTCTTAGCCATACCCTATCAGCGCGGCTGAGCAATTAAATTTAAAGACAGGCAGCAGTTTTTCATTCAATTTTCAAAATTGTGAGAAAAAATTGCATAAAAAAAGACTGCCCGGAGGCAGCCATCCCCCTATGACCGGAAGAGAAGTTTACGCATGACTGTTCCAATAAAGGAACCCTTATTGGATAACGCTGTGAAATTGGCGCGTCAAACCCTAATTTTGCGCAAGTTTTTTCTAAAACTCTCAATATCGTCCGGCGATTGTGCTTTGGGCCAATCGGGGGCCTGCCCGCGAAACCATGTATATTGGCGCTTGGCAAACCGGCGGGTTTCCCGCTTGGCTGTTTCCAGCCCGACTGCCTCGCTGACCGCGCCTTGCTCAATGGCGATGAGTTCGCGCAAGCCGATGGCTTTCATCGCCGGCAACATAGGATCGAGCCCTCTCGCCGCCATAGCCCGCGCCTCGTCATAGCCGCCGCTTTTGGCCATACCGTCAAACCGCTGATTGATCCGCGCATAAAGCGCGGCGCGATCCGGCAACAGAACAAGGCCGGTCCAATATCCGCGCGGTATGACCGGCCGGGTGTCGGCTTGCCAAATGCTCAGCGGTTTAGCCGTGCCAAGAGCGACCTCGACAATGCGCAAAAGTCGCTGCGGGTCATCGCCTAAAACCCGCGCGCTCGCGGCCGGATCCAAATGCTCCGCCTGCGCGCGCAGGGCATCGACGCCGCTCGCAAGATATTTTGCGGCGCGCCCTTTGCCGTCAGGGCTTGGCACAGGGATCTGAGCGAGCCCTTCGGTGAGCGCTTTAAAATAAAGCCCCGTCCCGCCGGTCACAATCGGCACGCGCCCCCGCGCGAGTACGTCCAAAATAACAGGGGTCACATCGCGCAGCCAAGAGCCGACGGAATAGCGAACCCCGGCGTCAACATGACCAAACAGATGATGAGGCACCATAGCCTCTTCCGCCGCGCTTGGCCGGGCCGAGAGGACGCGTAAATCAGCGTAAACCTGCAACGCGTCGGCATTTATAACCTCGCCGTCCAAGGCCCGCGCCAAATCAATTGCCAGCGCGCTCTTGCCGCTCGCCGTTGGGCCTGCGATACACACGACCTGATTCATTTTTAACGCTGTCATAAAAGGTGTGTAGACGTGACCAACGCTAAATTCCAGACTGTAACTGTCGTCCTGCCCGCAATTGATGAAACGGCCATGGTTGCCGCCGAAGCCCTGACGTTCGGGCCGGCCCTTGAAGCGGCGGACTATAAAGTCCTTGCCGAAGGCCGGGCCTTTGAAGTGGGCGTCCAAACCCCGGACGGCGCGCAGTTCCAAAACGATCTCGCAGACCGCCTGTCCAAAGACGGCATTACCGCAGATATATGCGTGCAGCCGGCCGGCGACCGCCGCAAGGGCCTTTTGATTTGCGATATGGACAGCACGTTGATCGGTCAGGAATGTATAGACGAACTCGCCGATTTCGCCGGCGTGAAAGCCTATGTCTCCGAGATTACAGAGCGCGCCATGCGCGGCGAACTGGATTTTGAAGACGCCCTTAAAGAACGGGTCGGGCTTTTAAAGGGATTGCCGCTGGAGACGCTGCAGAAATGCTTTGAGCAGCGCATAACGCTCAATCCGGGCGCGGACATTTTAGCGAAAACAATGGCGGCAAACGGCGCAAAAACGATGATTGTGTCCGGCGGCTTTACATTTTTCTCGCAGCGCATTGCAAGCGCGGCCGGGTTTTCAGAACATCAGGCCAATGTTCTCTTGGATGACGGCAGCGCCCTCACCGGGACCGTGTCCATGCCGATCTTAGGGAGAGAAGCCAAACGCGAGGCGCTGCTGGACCGATGCGCGGATATTGGCGGGCCGCAAAATGCGGTCGCAGTCGGCGATGGCGCGAATGATTTGGCCATGATCACAGCCGCGGGGTTAGGCATTGCCTATTACGCAAAGCCCGCCGTCGCAGCGGCGGCCCACTGCGCTATTCACCATACAGATTTGAAAACGGCCCTGTTTTATCAGGGCTATGCTGAAGACGAGTTCGCGGCTTAGGCAAATTCTAACGCGCCGTGACCGTCGAGCGTTTCTAAAATATAATCACTGTCACAATCAGAGAAGTCTACTTCCAAGGCCAAGACCCGCTCAATCATCAGGCGGCGGAAATAAGCCCGATCATATTCCCGGCCGTTTGTTTCCAGCTCTCGGTAGATTGCAATTGCCGCCCGCAAAATATGCAGATCCGGCACGCTGATATCTGCGGCGCCGCTTAACGCTTTTATGCCGATATCGCCGGGGGCATAAAGCATAAGAGACGCTTTGGCATGAGTAACCCCGGCGCGGCGAGCCAAAGCATATTCGGCAAATCGTAAATGGCCTGCGCCGGCGGCCCGCGCAATCACGGACGATGTCAGTCGGCCTGCGCCATGCATAGCGCCTGTTAACGCACCGATGTCACGGGGGTTTTGAAGGACTTCACAAAGCTGCAAGACCGCCCGTTCTTTAAGGCGGCGCAACAGGATTTGCGCCGCGTCATCTTCAAATTCAAACCGGGCATGAAGGCGATCAAACGTAATGTCGCAAAGAGCGCTGAGCAAACCCTCACTCGCGCGGCCGGGAATATCATGTAATCGAATAAGGCCATCCTGAACAGGTTCCGCGCTATATTGTTGCAAATCGCGCAATGCCCGGGGGGCGTGATCATTGGCGGCCGGATTGGCTACGCCCTGCCCGTCGGAAAACCGTATGGCAGAGCCGGAAACGCAGACGGTAACGCTGCGGCGCACTTTCGCGGCAGGAAGTTTTGCAGCCCCGCGAGACCGCAAAACAGCCTCAAAATCTGCCGGGGTCATAACAGCTTCAGCAGCCGTTAAATCTGCGGCAGAGAATATCGGCGCAACACTGATGGCGTCAGACAAAACATGGGCCATATCCGGCTCAAGCTCGGGCGCATTATCAAACGTCACGCTTGCCGCGCAGCTGATCAGTCCGGACAGGTCTGAAACCGTATGATGAAGAATGGCAATTGCGCGGGCCCTGTCGGCCGGCGTCAGGCGCAACCCCGGCGCGGCGGAATTTTTTTTGGGTGACACAGTCGCGTCTGCAGAAATATCGGACATGAAACCTTTTACCCGCTTAGAGTAAAAAAACACTTACGCCGCGGGCAAAGAAATTCAATGCCGGATAAAGATAGGAGAATGGTACCGCCTCTCAGTCTTGAACTGAGGACCTCCGGTTCCACAAACCGGCGCTCTAACCAGCTGAGCTAAGGCGGCACTATCGCGTCAGGGAAGCCGCAGCCTGCCCTTTCATGCGGGGCGGAACCTATGCCAAGCGCGCCCGCGCCGCAAGCCGATAAACACCCAAATTATGTAAAAAAAGCCCGCCTTTGAAACAAAGGCGGGCTGATTTTATGCGCAAGGCCGCTCGCCCTGCAATTTATCAATAAGGAAGAGCGCTATGCCCAGCCATTGGCCTTAATATAGTCATTAAGTTCACGGGCGCGGCGGGCGGGGTCAGGATGGGTAGACATCCATTCCGGGGTCCGGCTTTGGCTGTTTTCGGCCATTTTTTCCCACAGACGGACGGATTGCATCACGTCATAGCCGGCTTTGTGCATGTATTTTGCGCCCAACTTATCCGCTTCAAGCTCATGCTTGCGGGAGTAACGCAAAATAATGCCATATTGCAGGCCAATTCCCAAAGCTGCACCGAGATATTGGCTCTGTGTATTGGCGGTTTTCACGCATTTTTGAACTTCGTTATATTCGGCCCGGGTCATGCCGCCGCCGGAAGCGCGGTAAGCCGCGTCCATCTTGCGGCAACGGTCCATCAGCTTTGAAGCGCCATAGGCGCCACCGAGTTGCGTTGCCAGACCGCCGACCATTTGTTGGCTGACCCGCTCAGCAGCATGGCGACCGGAAACATGACCGACTTCGTGGCCCATAATCGCCGCGATCTGAGAATCGTTATCTGCAAAATCCATCATACCTTTATAAAAGCCCACACGATTGCCGGGCAAAACGAAGGCGTTTTTTGTGTCACTGTCAAAAACTGCGTAGTCCCATGATTGGTCTGCGCGGTCGGCCCCTTTGGCGATCCGAGCGCCGATCCGGCTGATACGACTTGTATAACGGGGGTCTGTAGAAAGCTTTTGCTTGGTTTTCGCGTCGGCCCATGATGCCGCCGCCATTTGGTTAAGCTGCGCCTCTGACACTGTAATAAGCTGGCGCGCGCCGGTTTCGGGATTTGTTGAGCAGCCTGTTGCGCCCGTCGCATAAACCACGGCGGTGCCGGCCGCGAGGCCTTGCACAAGTTGACGTTTCGAAATCATAGCCTGAAATTCGGGGTCCTGACTTTCAATCTCTTCATGATGATCGCACATAAATATTCCTTCGCTTATATTCACCCCCGCACCTGCCGCGAAAGCGTCGTCGCGATGTTGGCTCACCGCTGTTTTGATTTATTATATGCATTATTCACTCTGAATACAGGTTAAACAACATATTAATAGCTGCATACGGAACACCCCACACAGCGAAGCGTTTAGATATCTGGCGCGCTGCTGCTTAATTTTGGAAAATCTGATGAAAAAAATACTGCTTATATCTGCTGTTCCGATTCTTTTAATCGCGGGCGCCGTCGTAATCCTCCCGGGACTCGTGCCGGATGATGTTTATAAAACGCGCATCAGTGAGCAGGTGAGCAAGTCGCTGGGCCGTGACATTACCATTGAAGGAGACGTCAAAGTCTCAGCCTTCCCCCGTATTTCTGCGGCGGTATCGGGCGTCACCATCGCTAATCCCGACGGCTTTAACGGCGCGCCATTTGCAAAAATGGATGCGTTATCAGCCAAGGTGAAACTGTGGCCACTTTTATCAAAACGGGTCGAAATAGACAGTTTTGAACTTAATTCTCCGCAAATTAATCTGATTAAAACCAAGGGCGGCGCAACCAATTGGAGCCTTGGCAACGCCCAAACAGACCCCAAACCTGATGCAGAAGGTTTTTCGCGAAATCGTCCTGCCGGAAGCCTTAATGCATCAATCGGCATTTTTAAGATCACAAACGGCGTCGTTAATTATACCGACGCAAGCGCAGGTCAGTCGCATAAAGCGGAAAACGTCAATCTGACCTTAGCCGTTCCTGCCATGAACGCATCCGCGTCTGTTAAAGGTAATCTCATACTCGACGGACTGGCGCTGTCACTGTCCGGTAAAATCGACACGCCGGAAACTTTCCTGTCCGGACAGGAAACGCCGTTCACGATTGATATTAATTCAGATGCAGGGGATGTAAAAGCGAACGGCCGGTTTGAGGCATCCGATGCCATTGCGCTTCGGGCCACTCTGGATGCCACAATCCCGGACACCGCCAAGCTTGTCGCTCTGGCCGGGCGGGACATACCCTATGCCGATTTGGCGAAGAGCGCAGCGGTCAAAGGAGACATTACATATGCTCCGGCCGGCATCGTTCTCACAAACGCCGATATCGCGCTGAAAGGCGCCCTGTTTGACGGAAATTATAAGGGCAGCTTCTCCACCCTCTCCGGCGCAAACATGGACGGCCTTATTAACGCAAAGGTCAAAGACCTGCCGGCATTATTAAAAGCCATTGATCAAGACATTGCGCAAGCCGCCCTCGTAAACACCGCTGATCTGCGCGCGAAAATCGGCGGCACGCCGGATGCAATGATTGTGTCAGATGTTGACTTAAACCTTGCGGGAGATGCGTTGACGGCGGGGTATACCGGCAGCCTTACCCTTAAAGGAACACCGACGCTCAACGGCAGTTTCACGGCTGATGTGACCGATACGCAAGCCGTCACCCAAGCCATCGATCTGAATATTGCGGCACTTAAGGCCGCGCAGACCTTAAAAGTTTCCGGCGACATATCAGGTCCGGCGACTGCGCCAACCGTCTCAGATATTACCGCCAAAGCCGGCGGAGATAATATAGACATTGATTTTACCGGCGCATTCACGGGCGGAAAAATACCGGCGCTGAAGGGCGAATTCACGGCGGATGTTAAATCCGTTGAGACCTTGGCCCAAACTGCGCAAATTGATCTGCCCTATGCCAATATCATCGGCGGCCTGAAAGCGAGCGGCAATCTGGACGGCCCGGTTTCAAATCTGATTGTTGCAGATTTGGATGCCGCATTATCAGGCGGGCTCTTAACGGCAAAATTCGGCGATGGTTCCGTCACATTGGGCGAGAAAATTGCCGTGTCAGGAACAATGGAAATTGCGGCTGTCTCTGTTCGCAGCTTGGCAGAAGCGACAGGTTCAAGCCTGCCGGCGGGAGACATATTCGAAGCCTTTTCCTTATCAGGAAATGTCGGCGGCACTGCGGACAATATGCGGTTTGATAATGCGGCTCTGTCATTTGACGATATTCGCGGCGGCGGTGCATTTGCCATGGACATGACGGGCAGCAAACCCATGCTGACCGGTAATTTAGATATTACGAGCGGGCTTGATCTGGCCCCTTATGCCGCCAAAAGCACGAAGCAAAACAAAACCGGCGGCCTGAAACCATGGAGCGAGCAACCTTTGGATTTATCGCCGCTGCGCGCGGTCAACGCCGATCTTGAGCTATCAACGCCATTTGTAAAAACAGACCGGCTTGAGTTAGGCCAAAGCAAGATCAAAGCAATTGTCAAAAACGGAAAACTGACCGCAAAGGTCCCGGGCGCGCAACTTTACAGCGGTACCGGCGATATTACCTTAGTTCTGGATGGCAGCGGCAGCGTGCCCGCAGCATCTATGGACGTGGCCTTAAACAGCCTGTCTGCACCGAGTTTCCTGGGCGCGGCCGCCGGGTTTGATAAAGTGACAGGCACGACATCAACAACCTTGTCAGTCTCGGGCCAAGGTGCCACGCAAGCAGCCCTGATGAAAAGCCTTAACGGCTCCGGTGATTTCAAATTATCGGAGGGCGCCCTTAAAGGAATCGATTTGGGCGCGCTGTTGGGCGGAATAGAAACCGCTTGGACAAACCGCAGCCTGCCCGCAGGCATCGGCCCAGGACAATCGACTCAATTTCGCGACCTTCTGAGCGGTTTTAACATTCAAGGCGGCGTTGTTACGGTCAAAGACTTCACCCTGTCAGGCCAAGGCATTTCTGCAGAAGGCGGCGGCACGCTTGATGTCGGCAATCAGAAGGTCGACTTTAGCCTTCGCCCCCGTTTGCTTGATGAAAACGGTCGTCCCAAAGGAAACGGGCTTGCCGGGTTCGGAATTCCGGTTCGATTGGCCGGTAACTTTAACGGTGTGAAGGCAGGGCTCGACACGGATTTGCTGAAAGATATTGTTGCAGCGCGGGCAAAAGCTAAAGCCGCTGATGAGATAAAAGACCGCGTCGGCGGGCCACTCGGTAATATATTGGGCGGCGTTTTAGGCGGCGGCACGCAGCCGAATCCGGCCCCCGCCCCTGCGCCTGAAACGCCTCCGGAGGCTGCGGGCACGGAAAACGCGCCGGTTGATCCGGCTCCGAAGGAAAAATCCGATGAAGAAAAAGCCCTTGATTTGATTGGCGGCCTGTTTGGGAAAAAGAATTAAAAATCGGCGATATTCGCGGTATGTTTTGCGCCTAATGCCAAATACAGGGGTAGATTTCACGAGCTGAATAGCTGATTTACGTCCTTTATAAGGACTTTAAATATGCCCATCGACGATCCGTTTACCGCCGGGCAAAGCCCTGCGGCTGACTTCACAATCGACCAAATGTGGTCGGGATATACTCCCGAAGAACATGCCGTTTGGGACATGCTCTATGCTCGCCAATATAAGGCCCTGAAAGGACGGGCCGTTGATGACTTCTTTATCGGTTTGGACGTTTTGGATTTGGAAGGTAAAGCCACCGGCGGCGGAATACCCGATTTTGCCCGTTTGAATGCGAAATTAAAACCGTTGACCGGCTGGGAAATTGTTGCGGTTCCTCACTTGGTACCTGACGCCATTTTCTTTGAGCATCTGGCCAATCGCCGGTTTCCGGCCGGACGCTTCATACGCTCAGAAAATCAACTTGATTACATTCAGGAGCCTGACGTGTTTCATGACGTTTTCGGCCATGTCCCAATGTTAGCCCAACCGGTATTTGCCGACTACATGCAAGCTTACGGCGAAGGCGGCTTGCGGTCTCTGAAATATAATTGCCTCAAAAGTTTGGCGCGACTTTATTGGTACACGGTCGAATACGGTTTAATTAATACAGACGACGGGCTTCGGCTTTATGGCGCGGGACTCATGTCATCACATTCAGAATGTCGGTTTGCTCTTGAAAGCACTTCGCCAAGCCGCATAGCGTTTGACCTGACCCGAATTTTTAAGACGCTGTATGAAATAGACGATTTTCAACAAAGCTATTTCGTAATCGACAGTTTTAAAAGCCTGTTCGCCCAAACCCGTCAAGATTTTGAACCGATTTATCAAGCGCTTCACTCCCAAACCGAAACGATAGCCCCCGGGCAAGTCCTGCCTGCCGATAGAGTTATTTGGGCCGGAGATGGCAGTTATGCAGCGGCAAATACATCATAAATTTTGGAGTTTATCAGCTGCAAAAGAACACCAAACATAAAAACGCCCGCCTATCCGAAAAGGATAAGCGAGCGCATTTTTTTAGCCGGGCCGTTTTAGAAGCCGTAAGTCGGAACCAAACGGATAACAACTTCGGAGCGGCGGTTCAGCGGCTCGCGAACGCCGTCTTCAGTCTGAACAGCCAAGCCTTGCTCACCAAGACCAGAACGGCTTATACGCTGAGCATCGACGCCTTTAGAGACAAGGGCGTTAGCTACAGTATCGGCACGACGATTAGACAAAGCGATGTTGTAAGCGGCTGCGCCGGATGTATCCGTGTAACCTTCAACACTGACAGCGTCGACGCCGCATTGCTGCGTATATGTTGACGCCTGGTCAATAACAGCTTGGGCCTGATCGGTCAGGCGGGACTTGTCCCACTCAAAGTAAACGACAAATGGTACGTCGCCCTGATCACAGATAGAGACAGCTTGCTCTACAATGACCGGTGGCGGAGGCGGCGTTGGGCAGGACGCCTGATCATACACCAATGTACCGTCGAAACATTGAATAGTCGGCTGCTCCACAACCGTCTGCGGCTCGCTTGGGCACTGCGCAAAGCTGTCACGCATTGAACCATCCCAACACGTGATCTGAGTCACCTGAACAGGCATTTCGGGTTTGGCCACAGGGACGACTTTTGCTGCCATCGGAGCTTTCGTGCCGCCAAAACGGTAACGGAAACCTGTCATCAACTGATGCGCGCCGATATCGTCAAGGTTTACATTAATACCTCTTGGGTTGGTTTCAACAGGGCCCGGAAAAACATAATCGCTTTGAACGCCGTCAAATGTCATGCCTTCGGCTTGAAGATAACGATATTGCGTGTCCCAAACCAAGTTTTCGGAGATGTCATATCCCAAACCGGCCAAAAGATTCCAAGCTGTGGAGGTTGCAGACTGGTCAGCAACTGTACACAGATCACCGCAAACACGGCTATCAATGTTGAGCAAAGGGTTGTTCGGGTCTGCATAATCGTGGGATTCAGCGCTCAGATCACCGCGCAGCAGACCGATACCGGCACCGACATAAGGTGCCCAACGGCCAAAATCGTTAAAATCATAGATCGCGTTCAGCATCAGGCCGTTACCGCGGAACTTAGCGAATGATTCAGGCGTTTGGTCGATCGCGCCCATATCGTTCCACATTGTGGAGCCGTCAAGCTCGACGCGCCAGTTATTGCCCAGATCATAACCCAGACCGATCGAGCCGACGCCATCAACTTCAGCTTCAGTATCACCGATCATATCGTCAGACAATTCCATGTCGGTAAAGGCGCCAATGCCCAGATTACCGCGAAGATACCAACCTTGCGTGTCGTCTGCGCTTTGCGCGCTTGC
>CALLXE010000031.1 GCA_938015875.1 uncultured Robiginitomaculum sp.
AATGGCACAGCCACTGTATTCCCCGTGAGCGGTATCGTTCAAACAAGCGAAGAAGAAAGCGGCTTGTTCGGTATTGAGGTTACAGGGTCACACAGGTTCAGCTATCTTCCCGGCTACTGGAGCGGCTTCGGTGTTAAAGGCAGTTACAACTGGGTCAATTCTGACTTTGAATTCCAAGATGGAAATTATGGCGAGTCCGTCACGCGTAACCTCGATGGCTCTACGACTCAAAGAAGTGTAGCGATTATTCCAAGCGCTGATATTCCCGGCCTGTCTGAGAACGTATTTACCGGGACGGCTTACTACTCATGGGACAAGTTTGATGCGTCTGTAATTTATAAGTACCGCGACAGCTATCTGCAGCCATACACAACATCCATCGACTCTATCCGGTATGTTGGGGAAAGAGGCCTTTGGGAAGCGCGTGCATCTTATAAAGTTAATAAGAACTTCAGAGTTTCGCTTGAGGCCTTGAATATCACTGACGAGCCCCGCACTGATTCAGTCTATGTTCATGGTAACACCAATCAGGTTCTATCTTACGGCCCCCGCGTATTCTTTGGTATTCGCGGCAAGTTCTAGGCCTTGGGCCACAACGATATATTGGGTCCCAATCCAATATGAAACTGGCGCCGGCTCGAAAGAGTTGGCGTCTTTTTTTTTGGCCGACCAATTGCGACTTTTGTTTGATATTTAACCGAATTGGTATAGTCATACTGCGATAACGGCGTTTTAATGCCGCGATAGGGGGAAGTTATGGGTGAAAAGCGCCTTTACCACAAAGTGGCTAATGAAATTTTAGAGTTGATTGATTCGGGAGTTTTCCCGATCGGCAGTCGACTTCCGGGGGAGCGGGATTTAGCTGAGAAATTCGGTGTCAGCCGCGTCTCTGTACGTGAAGCCGAGATTGCGCTTCAGGCCCAAGGACGGCTTGAGATTAAAGTCGGCTCGGGGGCGTATGTTATTGACGGGGGCGGAGAGCCGGGCGGCGCTTTGCCAAAGGTCGGCCCGTTTGAGTTGACAGAGGCGCGCGCGCTTTTTGAAGCTGAAGCGGCTGCGCTGGCGGCGCCTATTATTTCGGTCGATGCTCTGGAAAAATTGCAGGAATATGTGGAGGCTATGTCGGGCCGAACCCCCAATGGCATGAGCGCCGAAGAGGCCGATCAGGCCTTTCACCGCACCATTGCGGTGGCCACGAATAATCCCGCGATTATCTACACCATTGAATCGCTTTGGAAGATGCGCCGGGAAGCGGCGCAGATGCAGCGGGTTTATAAATCCGTTTGCGAGCGCGATACGACATTCCGCGAAAAAGAACATGGCGCTATTTTAGACGCGCTGAAGAATCGCGATTCTGCGGCGGCGCGCGCGGCTATGCGGGCGCATTTCACCCGCATGATTGAGGCCCTGTTAATTGCCTCAGAAGAAGAGGCCTACCAGGAAGTGAAGCGCAAAACTTCGGAGAGCCGGTCACGCTTTCTTTTGAGCACGCATATCACAAATTAGCGCCGCTGCGGGCACCGTTTTTTAAATCTATACCAATTGGTCGAACCGGTTGTTTAAATTGGTTGACACTGCGCCTTTCTATGCCGATATTTCCAACCTGAATTCAGGGAAGGATGCGGTGTTATCGCGTGCAATAACCATGGCATATTTAAAAAAAACAATTTTCACTGCGGCGTCGGGCGCAGCTTTGCTCCTGACGCTGTCATCGTGCAGCGATGCTGAGAATGCGAGCGGCCTGATCTCATCACCTGAGGCGCTGGTCGACGCTATTTCTGCTGCCCGGCCCGGGGATGTTCTGACGCTGGCAAACGGTACATATACCGATTTGGAAATTGTCTTTACCGGTGAGGGCAGCGCCGATGCGCCGATTACCCTCACGGCGCAGGATAAAGGCAAAGTCATTCTGTCCGGCTATTCATCCCTCAGCCTTTCCGGGGATTATTTGAAAGTTTCCGGTCTGGTGTTCAAAGACGGACAAACCCCCGGCAAGGCCGTTATTTCTTATCGCACCTCCAAAGACGATCTGGCGTATAATTCCCGCGTCACGGAAACGGTTATCGAAAACTATAATCCGCCGCTGCGATCTGAGGTCGACAGCTGGGTTTTGATGTATGGAAAAAACAACCGATTTGATCACAATTATCTGGCAGGAAAACGCAATACCGGCGTGACCGTGGCTGTGCGGATGAATACCGAAGAGAGCCGGGAAAACAATCACCGTATTGACCACAATTATTTCGGGCCGCGTCAAATTTTGGGTTCAAACGGCGGCGAAACCCTGCGTATCGGGACCAGTCACTATTCACGCTCTGACAGTAAAACGATTGTTGAAAACAACTATTTTGACCGCGCAGACGGCGAACTTGAGATTATCTCCAGCAAGTCCGGTTTAAATATTCTGCGCAACAACACATTTTATAAATCCCGCGGAACCCTGACCATGCGTCACGGGAATAACACCACGGTTGAGGGCAATGTCTTCTTTGGCGAAAATGCAGATCATACCGGCGGTATTCGCGTGATTAATGCCGGGCAGACGGTTACGGGCAATTATATGGAAGGCCTGAAAGGCACGCGCTTTGGCGGGGCATTGGTTGTCATGAACGGCGTTCCGAACGGCCCAATCAACCGTTATGACCCGGTTGAAAAAGCGCGCATTGAAAACAATTCAATCATTAACAGTGATAATATACAGCTTGGTGCCGGCAGCGATGAAGAGCGCAGCGCGCCGCCGTCAAACAGTACGTTTTCCGGCAATTTGATTTATAACGAAGATGGGCGCGACACTTTTACGGTCTATGACGACATGTCGGGCCTTAGCTTTTCAGATAACATCATTGGCGAGAGCACAGATCAGAAATTAAAGACCGGTTTTACAAAGAAGCCCGTCGCATTGAACCGCGCGAATAACGGCTTGCTCTATCCTCAAGGCGCAGATTATGGCGTTCCGCGCGATCTTAAGGTTACGCAAAAGGCTGAAACCGGCCCTGATTGGTATCCGAAATCTGAGCCATTTGTTGCTTTCGGATCCGGTAAGACCCGCGCCGTGTCACCCGGACGTAACACTATCTTTGATGCTGTAAACGCTGCTGAGCCGGGCGACGTTATCGCGCTGGCCGCCGGGGACTATACCGTGTCGCGCATGCTGGAAATCAACAAGCCGCTCAGCTTTACCGGTGGCGGCGCAGCCAATTTAGTGTTTGAACGCTCCGCCCTGTTTCAAATCGAAGACGGCGGCAGTCTGAAAATTTCGGGCCTGAATATTTCCGGCCGAGAAGCGCCTGATAATGCCGGGAATTCCGTTATCCGAACCAGTCCGTATTCTATGATGGAAAACTACCGTCTTGAGATTGAAAGCTGTAATTTTGAAGCCTTGGATATCAACCACTCCTTCAACGTCATCAGCGCGGCGAAAAGCACATTTGCCGATAACATTGAAATTAAAAACTCTACCTTTAAAGATGTCAGCGGGTACGGCCTGATGCTGGATCAAGAGGCGGATGATTACGGTATTTACAATGCCGAATATCTGACCATTGAAAATTCAAAATTTGAGAATATAGGCAAAGCGCTTGTTACTTATTATCGTGGCGGCACGGACGAAAGTACGTTTGGCCCGCACTTCAGGCTTACGGGATCAACGCTGACCAATATCGGCTTTGACAAGCGCAACAAAACCGGTGCCGCGCTCCTGCTGCATGGTGTCCAAGTGACGGATATTACAGAGACAACAATCAGTTCGAGCAAGCCTGTCATCATTAATCACACAGTCGGCGAGCCGAAAACTAATATTACCGGCAATGTGTTTGTTGCAACGCCTGATGTCCAAGTCACAGAGTTAAACAGTGTTTTTGAGAACACTGCTGTTATTAAAAATAATGAAAGCCGCGCCAAATGATCCGCACCTGTTTAATTCCCGCCACATTAATGCTGACAATGGCTGCCGGTCTGACCGCTTGCATCAATAGCAATAATGCGCCCGCGCAAAACAATTCATCCTCGAAAGGCGAAGCTGTGACATCGCCGGATCTGTATGATCTGCAAATGGATATTCATAAGGCTGATATCGACGCCGGAATTGACGCCCGGATTGTCGTGCCTGTGCCAAAAGACGCCGGCGGGGGCTATACGCACGAACAGCATAAATTTAATGCCAAAGCGATTTATCAGGCCGGCGCGCTTTTTAAATCGACCGGCGATGCCAAATATGCAGATTACGCGCAATCTTTGCTGCTGGCATATGCTGATATGTATCCCGGCCTTGGCCTTCACCCTGAGCAAAAAGAGCAGTCGCCCGGCCGCCTGTTTTGGCAAAGCCTGAACGAGGCTTGGTGGACGGTTTACGCCATTCAGGGCTATGCTGATGTGAAGGAACATTTCAACGCGGAAACTCGCGAGACAATCGAAACAGATTTGTTTGACGAAATTACGACATTTCTGTCGGAAGGGCAGCCGGGAACCTTTAATAAAGTCCATAATCACGGCACATGGGCGGCGGCGGCTGTCGGTATGACCGGCTATGTTTTAGGCGACCAAGACCGCGTGGAAAAAGCGCTCTACGGACTTGATAAATCAGGAACCGGCGGTTTTATGAAACAGCTTGATAAGCTGTTTTCTCCGGACGGTTATTATAATGAAGGCCCGTATTATCAGCGCTTTGCTTTGATGCCGTTTGTCCTGTTCGGTCAGGCAATTGAAAAGAACGAGCCCGAGCGTAAGATTTTTGAGTATCGCGACGGAATTTTGAAAAAAGCAATCTACTCAAATGTTCAGCAAAGTTATAACGGTCTGTTTTTCCCGATTAATGACGCGATTAAAGACAAGGGCATTGCGACGGTTGAGCTGCGTTATGGCGTTGCGGTTGCTTATGATCTGACCGGCGACAAGCAGCTTCTATCTGTGGCTCGAGCGCAGGGCGCCGTGGTGCCGACGGCGGAAGGTAAAAAGCTTGCCCGAGATCTGGCGGCCGGGATGGCCGAACCGTTTGACTACCGTTCTATGCGGCTGGGCGACGGTGACACCGGTGACCGGGGCGCGCTGGATATTTTGCGCGGCTCTAACGATCCCAAGGGTTTGACGCTGGTTGTTAAAAATACGTCTCAAGGATTGGGCCACGGTCATTTTGATAAAATGGGCTTTTCGCTTTATGACGCGGGTAATGAGATCATGAAAGATTATGGGGCGGCGCGATTTTTAAATGTCGAAGCCAAATATGGCGGTCATTATTTGCCGGAAAACAACACGTTCGCCAAACAGACCATTGCCCATAATGCTTTGGTTGTTGACGGGAAAAGCCATTTTGACGGTGATCTGGATACGGGCAATGCCAACCATCCGAAGCCCGGTGAATTTTATATTTCTGAAAATTTACAAATCACAAGCGCGTCTATCGACACGGCCTATCCGGGAGTGACGCTGACCCGCGCCATGGCGATCGTCAAAGACCCGGCGTTTGAACTGCCGATTGTCTTAGACGTGATGCGCGCGGACAGCGGCGCGGTTCACAGTTACGATTTGCCATTTTATTATAATGGCCACATCGTTGATTCAAATTTGAAAATCAATGCCAATACGACGGCGCGCTCGCCTCTTGGGACGCAGAATGGTTATCAATATTTATGGACGGTTGCGACGGGGTCTGCCCCCAAAGATTTGTCTAAAATTACGCTGATCAAAGATCGGCGGTTTTATTCGCTCAGCACGTTAAACCCGGCGGCGACAAAGGTCATATTTGCTGAGGTCGGAGCGAATGATCCTGACTTTAATTTGCGCCGCGAAACGGCCGCAATCTTGCGCGCCCAAGGCCGCGATGTTGCGTTTGTTTCTGTGATTGAACCGCATGGCGAGTATAATCCCACATTGGAATTTACAAAAAACAGTCATTCCTCTGTGGCCGACATTACCCAATATGTAAGCGGTGATGCGCGTTTAATCACGATCACGACTAAAACCGGCGCGGCGGTCTCGATAGCGATTGCGGATGATAGCGCAGCCGATAAAACACATACAATCGAGGTGGGCGACGAAACCCGCGAATGGAGCGGGCAATATGCTTTATTCGGGTCAGAATGATTAAGACGGGTACTAACGCCTCCGGGTAACCGTTAACGCCCGCAATTCAAAGATTTCACTTTTCATCTAATATTTAAAACACAATCTCATATCAAAAATCTAAGGAGTAAATTTATGTCAAAACCGGTTATAGGATTTATCGGCCTCGGCCTCATGGGCGGCAATATGGTCGAAAACCTTCAAAAAAGAGGGTTTGAGGTCATCGTTATGGACCTGAACAAAGATGCGGTGAAAGCCGTTTTGGATCGCGGCAATGCAAGCGAAGCGGCCTCCCCGAAAGAGCTCGCGGAAAAATCTGATATCGTGCAGCTTTGCCTGACGACATCCGCCGTTGTCGAAAAAATCGTTTATGGCGATAACGGAATTTTGGCCGGCATTAAAGACGGTTCCGTTCTTATCGACTTCGGAACATCTATCCCGGCGTCAACAAAGAAAATCGGTGCAGACCTGGCCAAAAAAGGCGCAGGCATGATCGACGCCCCGCTCGGCCGGACGCCGGCTCACGCGAAAGATGGCCTTCTGAATATTATGGCTGCCGGTGATAAAGCGACGTTTGATAAATATGAAGCCATGCTCAAAGAGCAGGGTGAAAACGTTTTCTATCTTGGCGAGCTTGGCGCAGGCCACACGACGAAACTCATCAATAACTTTATGGGTATGACAACGGTTACGGCTATGTCACAGGCGTTCGCCGCTGCTGAACTTGCCGGTGTTGATCGCGCCCAGCTTTTCGACATTATGTCTTCCGGTCCGTCAAATTCTCCGTTCATGAAGTTCTGTAAAAATTACGCTGTGGACGGCGTAAGCGATCTGGGTTTCTCCATTAATAACGCTAACAAAGATCTCGGCTATTTCGTTCAAATGATGTCAGATTTGGGCTCGCGGTCTTTGGTGGCCGAAGGCACATCACAAAGCCTCCAAGCCGCTGTTGATCAGGGTATGGGCAACGGTAATGTCCCGGAGATTTTTGACTACTTCGTAAAGTTGAAAAAATAACAGACAAGACATTGCTGTTTGGTTTTAAAAAAAGGCTGCGTCCCTCGGGATGCAGCCTTTTTGTTTGAGCCTGTATTGCTTGCCGTTTATTAGTCGGTTTCGCCGAAAAGTTCGCGCCCGATAAGCCAGCGGCGGATTTCCGAAGTCCCGGCGCCGATCTCCATCAATTTGGCATCGCGCCACATACGCCCGGTCGGGGTTTCATTCATATAGCCCATCCCGCCCAGCATTTGTATCGCGTCGCTCGCCATTAACGTCGCTTTTTCTGCGGCGTATAAAATGCACCCGGCTGCGTCTTTGCGGGTCGTCTCGCCCCGGTCACAGGCGGCGGCCACGGCGTAAACATAGGCCCGGGCCGTGGATAATGTGACATACATATCGGCCAGCTTGCCCTGCATAAGCTGAAACTCCCCGATGGATTTTCCGAACTGTTTGCGTCGATGAATATAGGGCAGAACGACATCCAAACATCCCTGCATAATTCCAACGGAAATTCCCGCGAGGGTCACGCGCTCATAATCCAAACCGCTCATCAGGATGGCAATGCCATGCCCGACCGGGCCCATGACATTGGCGTCCGGCACAAAGCAATCCTCAAAAACCAGCTCGCATGTATCACTGCCGCGCATGCCGAGTTTATCCAGTTTTTTGCCGGTCGAAAATCCGGCCATATCCGGCGTGATGATAAAAGCTGTGACGCCTTTGCTGCCGGCCGCCGGATCGGTTTTCGCGTAAACAATCAACACGTCCGCTGTTGGGGCATTGGTGATCCACATCTTATTCCCGGTCAGGCGATACCCGTCGTCTGTTTTTTCCGCGCGCAATTTCATGGACACAACATCAGACCCCGCGTCGGGTTCACTCATAGCCAAAGAGCCGAGCGCCGTGCCTGAAATTAAGCCGGGCAGGTATTTGGCTTTCTGATCGGCGTTGCCCCAACGGCGCAATTGGTTGACACATAAATTGGAATGCGCGCCGTATGATAATCCGACAGACGCGCTCGCCCGGCTGATTTCTTCAATGGCAATCGTATGGGCGAGGTAGCCGAGGTTTGACCCGCCATCAGTTTCCTCGACGGTAATGCCGTGGAGGCCAAGCTCGCCCATCATCGGCCAGATATGGCGGGGAAATGCATTGTCCTTGTCCGCAGCCTGCGCGATAGGCGCAATATGATCACGGGCAAAATCTGCGGTCATGGTCCGCAGCATATTAATTTCGTCAGAGTGCCCGAATTCAAGGGTGGGGTATGGGGTGATCATAGTGTTGCCCTTTGTGTTTTGGCGTTGTTTTTCTGATTTTCCGCAGTTTTATTTGTTCAACTCTTTTGTCTTACTTTCCGCTCATCCCAACGAAAGTCGGGAGCCGGTGTTGCAAACACCGCGCTCAGTAATTCCGGTTCCCGACTTTCGTTGGGATGAGCGGGGTGTGGGGAGTGCGAGAAAATCTCTCACATTTAATTCCCCGTGCACTCGCCGGCCTCTAATTCCAAAAGCAAATCCCCGCCGGCCACCAAAGCCCCCACCTGCACCTCAACCCGCGCCACAACCCCGGCGCGCGGCGCGTCCAAACTCATTTCCATCTTCATCGCTTCCATCACAATGAGCGGCTCGCCGGCTTTGACTGAGTCGCCGGGCTTGGCATTTACAGCAATGATTTTGCCGGGCATGGGGGCGATTAAGGAGTCGCCGATAGATACGGTGGAAGTTTCTGCAAAATCATAAAAGTAAACTTGTGCAAATTGATCAAAGCCATACAGACTTATATAACCGGGTTTTACGCGTGATCGCCAATCGTCATAACTCAGTAAGCCATCTTCAATTTTCCAAATCGATAAATCGGGATAAAGCGAAAATGTGCGAATTGGATCGTTCCCAATTTGAATATCAACGTATTGCTCAGTCTGTCTTTCTACTCGGACATCAACAGGTCCGTTTTCCCCTTTAAAAGTGAAAACACGATTCTCCGATGTATTCAGTCGCCAACCCGTTGCTCCGCCAAACGGGCCTTCATCATCTTCTAGGTCTGCTAACAATCGTATCGCAGCGAGTCCGAAAATTTCGGGCCTAGACCTCAAATCAAATGGAATAAGTGTTTCAATGTTATCATTTATAAAATGTGTAGAGAGTTTTTCCGAAATGAAACGTTTTGAGGTCAGGCAGTTTATCAAAAAAGTATTATTTGTGATTGCAGGATAAACCTCAATTTGACGGATCCCGCGCAACGTTTGTTCAGTAGCATCCTCACGATCTTCGCCGTAACCAATTATCTTACAGATCATAGGGTCGTAATGCACAGGTATGCCGGCTCCTCCTTCATAGCCTGTGTCAATTCTACAGCCTTCTGTTTTGTTTCCGAAGTCGTCGTCATCGAGGTATGCGATCTGCCCCGGTGTCGGTAAGAAGTCGCGTACAGGATCTTCCGCATAGAGCCTCGCTTCTATCGCATGCCCTTCCATCTTAATCGCGTCCTGCGCCGGCAATGCCTCCCCCTGCGCGACGCGGATTTGCAGCTCGACTAAATCAAGGCCGGTGATCATTTCCGTGACCGGATGCTCGACTTGCAGGCGCGTATTCATTTCCATGAACCAGAAGCCGTCCGTGCGCAGCTTGCCTGACCCGTCGACGATAAATTCCACTGTGCCGGCGCCGGTGTAATCCACGGCCTTGGCTGCGGCGATTGCCGCGTCTGTCATAGCCCTACGTACAGCGTCCGTCATGCCGGGGGCAGGGGCTTCTTCGATAACTTTTTGGTGACGACGTTGCAGGCTGCAATCGCGTTCAAACATATGCACGATATTGCCATGGCTATCGCCGAAAACCTGCACTTCGATATGGCGCGGGCTTTGGATATATTTTTCAATCAGGACCGCGTCATTACCGAAACTTGATTTGGTTTCGCGCATACAGGACGCCAGCGCCGCGTCGAAATCACTGTCCGTCTCAACCTTACGCATGCCTTTCCCGCCGCCGCCGGCCACGGCTTTAATCAGGACCGGATAACCGATCATGCCGGCTTTGGCCTTCAGCAATTTTGGGCTTTGGTCTTTGCCGTGATAGCCGGGCGTGACCGGCACGCCGGATTTCTCCATCAGTTTTTTTGCCGCGTCTTTCAGGCCCATCGCCTCCATCGCCTCGGCGCTCGGCCCGATAAAGGTCAGGCCGGCGGCGTGACAGGCGCGGACGAAATTCGGGTTTTCAGACAGGAAGCCATAGCCGGGATGGATGGCATCGGCGCCGGTTTGTTTGGCCGCATTGATGATTTTGTCAATCACGAGGTAGCTTTCCACCGCCGGACTTGGTCCGATGTGCACGGACTCGTCGGCACTTCGAACATGCAGAGCTTTGCGGTCAGCGTCGGAATAAACCGCCACCGTCGCAATGCCCATTTTGCGTGCAGTTTTGATAATGCGGCACGCAATCTCGCCGCGATTTGCGATGAGGATTTTTTTAATTTGTTTTGTCATGTCTCTACCTTCGGAGCCTCGGCCTTCGGCCTCGGTGATGACAAAATTTGATTCACAGGATCAAATTTTGTCATCACATCCTAAATACGCCAAACCGCGTGTCCTCCCTCGGCGCGTTTGCCGCCATAGCCAGTCCCAATCCCAAAACACGCCGTGTATCTTCGGGCGCGATAATGCCGTCATCCCATATGCGGGCACTGGCAAAATAGGGATGCCCTTCGCGTTCAAATTGCTCAATGACTGGCGCCTTAAACGCGTCTCTCTCAGCCTCGCTCCATTTACCCGCGTCGCGGTTCACCGTGGCTAAAACGTCCGCCGCCTGCTCGCCGCCCATAATGGAAATGCGGGCATTGGGCCACATGAACATCAGGGTTGGGTTATAGGCGCGGCCGCACATGCCGTAATTTCCCGCGCCGTAGGACCCGCCGACGACCACGGTAAATTTCGGCACTTTCGCGCACGCCACGGCATGCACCATTTTCGCGCCGTGCTTGGCTATGCCGCCGGCCTCGGCTTTTGATCCCACCATGAAGCCCGTAATATTTTGCAGGAAAACCAGCGGGATATTACGCTGACAACACAACTCGACAAAATGAGCGCCTTTGACGGCGCTGTCAGAAAACAGAACGCCATTATTGCCTAAAATGCCGACCTGATAACCGTGGATTTTGGCAAAGCCGCAAACCAAAGTTTCGCCGAAGTTTTTCTTAAATTCATGAAAGCGTGAGCCGTCCGTAATGCGCGCAATGATCTCTTGGCAATCATAGGGCTTGCGGATATCGGCCGGCACAACGCCGCCAAGCTCGTCCGTGTCATAGGCCGGCGGTTCGCTGTCTTCCGGCAGAAAAGCGTAATCCGGCTTTCCGAGCGTTTCCACGCAATCACGCGCAATTTGCAGGGCGTGGGCATCATTGCCCGCGAGGTGATCAACCACGCCGGATGTTTTCGCATGCAGCGCGCCGCCGCCCAAGCTCTCGGCATCAATGTCTTCTCCGGTGGCGGATTTCACCAAAGGCGGCCCGGCCAGAAATATTGTGCCTTGGCCTTCCACGATGATGCTTTCATCGGCCATAGCGGGAACATATGCTCCGCCGGCCGTGCAACTGCCCATGACCACGGCAATTTGGGCAATGCCCGCCGCACTCATATTGGCTTGATTATAAAAGCACCGGCCGAAATGATCTTTGCCGGGGAAGATGTCGGCTTGATTAGGCAGATTGCCGCCGCCGCTGTCGACGAGGTAAATACAGGGCAGGCGATTTTGCGCGGCAATCTCTTGGGCGCGGGCCTGCTTGGCGCAAGTGATGGGATAATATGTGCCACCTTTGACCGTGGCATCATTGCAAATGATCATGACTTCGCGCCCGGCCACGCGGCCAATGCCTGTGATCAGGCCCGCGCTTGGGACAGCGTCGTCATATAGGCCATAGGCTGCCATTTGTGACAGCTCTAAAAACGGCGTTCCGGGGTCGAGCAGGCGCTCCACCCGTTCCCGTGGCAGCATTTTACCGCGCGATACATGTTTCTCCCGCGCGCGCTCTGACCCGCCCTTGGCAATAACGCTCACTTTTTCGCGCAAATCATCGACCAGCGCTTTCATAGTCGCTGCATTGGCGCGGAATCCCGGGCTGTCCGGGTTTGTTTTAGAGATGATTTTGGGCATAGGCTCTCTGAGATGATAAATTTAACCTTAAATACATAAATTTGAACCTTGAGTCAAATTTATAAAAATGGTAGCAGGAGACATGACTGCTGCTTTGACCGAAATGACGCCGTTTAATCGAGACGTGCAATACGCTGCCAAAAAACAGGCGGTTATATTGAGCGCTGCCGGGGCGTTTCGGCGGCGCGGCTATCACAACACCTCCATGGTCGATATTGCGAAATCTTTGGGCCTTACCAAGGCGGCGTTGTATTATTATGTAAGCAGCAAGGAAGAAATTTTGCATCAATCCCATCTGGCAACCTACGCGCAGATGGATGAGATTTTGAAAACGCGGATTGATGCGCCGGCGGCGCTGGATAAGCTTGAGGCGCTCTATCACCGGTTTGTCATTATGTTGACCCGGTCAGGCGCGTCTTTGCTGACCGATGTGAATTCGCTCAGCGCTGAACCCAAAGCCGAAGTGCTCGCGCGGCGCACTACGATAGAACGCAAGATTATCGCGCTTGTGAAGGCGGGGCAAAAAGATGGCTCCATTCGCACCGGCGATGCACGGCTTTTGGTGTTTTTCTTTATGGGCGCCCTCAATTGGCTCAGCGCATGGTATGATGACGCCGGGCCGATGGGCGCAGATGACATTGCCGATCACTTTGCGGCCCAAATGCGGGCCGGATTGACAGCGTAACGCTGCCGGCTTTGGCCGCGATTAAAGCCGTCTTTTGGCCCTGCGCTCAAAATGCCGGGGCGGCGTTTATGGCGGCGCTGATTACAAAAAAAACTAAGGGCGTGGCGTTTAACCGGCGTGGCAAGCCTCCCTTTTGGCGGCGGCGAGTTTGCGATATTTTACATACAGCGCGATCGGCCGGAGCCGGGCGGAAGCTTTGGTTTGTTGACTCCCGACTTCTACCAATTGTAGTACCAATTTATTCTTATATGAGTATACCAATTGTCGATTTTTCTATTTAAAGTAAGCTAATTTCGCTGAATTGGTCCTGTTTTTGCTGAAATTGTCTCTTTTTTATCACAGTTCCATTTTTTTTCACGCGGAACGGGTCTATACCAAAGACTCCGGTATTGTAATGATTGGTCATGCATGTAGTCTACGCGAGTCTAATAAGAGACTGAACACATAACACAGGCCAAAACCGGGGCGTTAAGACCCCAAATAAGGCCGTGTCAGGGAGATTACACACATGAAGTACCAATCAATTCTGGCTGCGACTCTGCTCTCAGCATCAACACTGGCAATGTCCACGGCTGCCCACGCGCAAACCGGCGGCAATGACGTCGAAGAAATCGTCGTTGTCGG
>CALLXE010000032.1 GCA_938015875.1 uncultured Robiginitomaculum sp.
ACCCAAGGCTCTCCGCGCATCGACACATCCGGCCATAAACCTGCGACGGCCTTTGCCAATTCCGCAGCCGTTTTAAACTTCCCGCCATTGCCCCCGTCCGTGCCGATGAAATCTGTGTCGCAAAATTTGCACACCGCTTCCGCGCGGCCGCTCTCTAATCCGTTCCATAAATTACAGCCGGCAAAGCGCAAAAACACGGCCGGGCGGCCTGTGTGTGCGCCTTCGCCCTGCACGGTCAGGAACATTTCTTTGACGCTATAGACCATTCGAATATGTCTCCCACCCCTTGGCGCGAAGCTCGCACGCCGGGCATGTGCCGCAACCATATCCCCACGGCTTAAGCTCGTCATGGTCGCCCATATAACAGGTATGGCTGCGCGTGCGGATAAGCTCAACCAGAGCCTCGCCGCCAAACTCAAAAGCCATATCCCATGCGCCGGCTTTGCTCACCGACATAAGCGGAGTTTCAAGCGTAAATTTCGAATCCATGCCCATAGATATAGATTGCATGGTTGCATCGAGCGTGTCTTTGCGGCAATCTGGATAGCCGGAAAAATCCGCTTCGCACATGCCGGCAACAAGGGTGGTCAGCCCGCGCCGATAACCGATGGCGGCGGCAAAGTTTAAAAATATCAAATTGCGGCCCGGCACAAATGTGCTCGGAAGTCCGCTTTTGGACAGAGTAATTTCCGTGTCGCGGGTCAGGGACGTTTCGCTGATTGCGCCCAGTGCCGACAAATCGACAATATGGTCATTACCAATGCGCGCGCCGCGATTTGGGAACTGCGTTTTAAACGCAGCCAATACGTCTTGGCGCGCCTGCATTTCAATGGCGTGTCTCTGATCATAATCAAAGCCCACAGTTTCCACATAATCATAGCGCGACAGCGCCCATGCAAGGCACGTCGCGGAATCTTGTCCACCGGAAAATAATATAAGCGCTTTGGTCATCATGGCGGGGTCTATAGCGGGGCCGGCGCGCCGGGTCTACTGCCCCCGCCTGCAAAATACCGCCGCTTTGGCATCGTTCTTGAAACGCTACCCCTGCCTTGTCCCCGCGTGAGACTCAGCTCACGGATAAGGTCAGGAGCGCAAGGACCGGATCATGGCGAAAAAGAAAACATCATTAAAGGTAAAGCTCTTGCTGGGCTGGCTCGGTATGGAACTTCTGGCCCTGCCCTTTGCTATTCCGGCAGCAGCGATCATGAAAGACCGCGTCAGTTTTAACGTGCCGCAAAAAGTAGTTGTCGTTCCCATGCCGTCGCAAAGCGGACAGGCCGTATTTTTGGTCGCCTCTAACAGCGCATTTGCTGTCGTCAGCCAAGGCGCAATGACAGAACTGGCCGTCACCGTAGAGCAAAGCGGCAGCTATGAAGGCGTCTCATACGGCGCGAAATCGCAAATGCCGGGCGCGCCGTCCGGCTGCGCCGTGCCGACAACGCTGCAGGCCTCGCGCGTATATACGGCCGGGTTCAAAACCGCTGCCCGCCGCGGCAGTCCCCAAGACCAAGCTGTCAAAATAACGGTTAGTTATGCCCCTGATTTGTCTCCGGAAATTTCGGTAATCCCGATGGACGAAGCCCGCGCGCGCAATGTCGTACTGGCGTTCCCATGCGATTTTAACCCTGCGTAATCAGGCTGCTTTAATAACGTCTAAAAACGCTTCGCCGTAGCGATCAAATTTAACGTCTCCAACCCCTGACACAGCCAGCATTTGCGACCGGCTGCCCGGGCGCTTGCGCGCCATATCCATGAGGGACGCATCCGAAAATATAACATAGGCCGGCACAGATTTTTCCCGCGCGAGGGTCATGCGTAAGGCCTTAAGCTGCTTTAAAAGCTCGCCGTCATTATGGGATAGCTGCGCAGCAAGGGCTGCGTTTTTATTGCTGCCGGACGGGCGCTGTTTTTTCGTTTCGGTGACGATATCCTTACATTCAAACTTTGCGCCGCCCTCCAGAACCCCCCGCCCCGCCGGCGTAATCTTCAAAGCCCCATAACCTGCAATATCAATCTCAAGCAATCCTGCCGCAACCGCTTGGCGCACCAAGGCCTGAAGATAGGGCTTACCCATATGTTTACCGCCGCCCCAACCGGGAAGACCGCTATGGCCAAATTGCTCTATGCGGGCGGTCTGCGCGCCGCGCACGACGTCAATGACATGGCCGGCGCCAAAGCGTTGTCCCGTCTGGTCGATAACCGCAAACAGCGTCAGCGCCTGATCCGTCGCGTCGATGAGTTTTGGCGGAGAAATGCAATTATCACAATTGCCGCACGGCGCGCCTGTTTCCCCGAAATAGGTCAGCAGCACTTGCCGCCGGCACCCGGTCGCTTCGCAATAAGCCAAAAGGCTGTCGAGACGTTTATGCTCTCGCATTTGGTGGCCTTCTTCACTGCCATCTTCCGAAATAAACATTCTGCGCATACGCACATCATCAAGACCGTAAATCATTGCTGTGGTCGCGTCGCCGCCGTCCCGACCCGCGCGCCCGATTTCCTGATAATACGCCTCGAGACTGCCAGGCAGGTTCATGTGAAACACAAATCGAATATCCGGCTTGTCTATACCCATGCCAAACGCAATGGTCGCGACCATAATCACGGCCTCTTCAGCCATAAACCGCTCTTGATTTTCAAACCGAACGCCGGCGTCCATGCCCGCATGATAGGCCAGCGCGTTAAAGCCGTTCGCTTTTAAAAATTGCGCGGTTTCCTCTGTCGATTTACGCGACAGGCAATAGATAATACCGGATTGATCTTTCACGCCTTGCATCAGTTTCAGCAATTGGTGTTTACGATCCGTTTTCGACAATACCGTCAAATCCAGGTTGGGCCGGTCAAAGCCGTGCACCACGGTTTTCCCGCGTCCCCCAAACAGCTTGCCGGCAATATCTTCACGGGTCTGGGCATCCGCCGTCGCCGTGAACGCGGCCATAACGGCGTCCGGGAAACGGGTTTTTAAATCCTGCAATTGGTCATATTCGGGCCGGAATGCGGGGCCCCATTTGGATACGCAATGGGCTTCATCAACGACGAACATAGCCGGATTTATCTTCTCCATAGCGCTCAGCATACGCGGGCTCATAAGACGTTCAGGGGACAGATAGAAAATTTTGGCATCCCCCCGCGCAAGTTTTTTCCATTCGTCAATGTTTTGCTCGCGGCTTTGCCCGCTGTGAACGGCGGCTACCGGCGCGCCGGCAAGACGTAACGCCGCGACTTGGTTATCCATCAATGCAACAAGGGGAGAAACCACTATGGACGGGCGGTCAAAAATCAAAGACGGCACCTGATAGCAAAGCGATTTACCTGCGCCGGTCGGCATGACCGCCAATACCGATTGACCGGATAATATTCCATCCACAATATCGCGCTGGCCCGGACGAAAATCGTCAAAGCCAAAGACATGCTTGAGTACAGAATCAGGGGTTTGCATAGACAGTTTGTGAAATAGGCCGGCGAGCCTTGCAATGGACAATCATAACGTAATCAGCCTTATCGCGATTTAATCTGCCGCGGGCTGTTTATACCGGACGCCGGCGGCGGCTTGCGGTATGGATTAAAGAGACGCCGAATCCGCATAAAGGGGACATTGTGAGACGACCTTCTATTTACCGCAGCGCGCTGATGCTGTCATGCGGGGCAATTTCCCTGACGCTTGGCTTGGCCGCCCCTGCCAACGCGCAAACCTCCGGTGATGATTTAAACCTCGCGGCCGGCAGCCCGTTTCGCAATCCGGATATTATTTACCTCGAAGCCGATGAGGTTTTAGACAATCGAACGGCCGGCATCATAACAGCCAAAGGCGGCGTTGAAGGCCGCTATCAAGACCGCACGCTGCGCGCCGATCAAGTTGTCTACAACACGAAATCCGGCCGCGTTGTAGCGACCGGTAATGTTGTTTTAATAGGCGGCGACGGCGCGTCGCAATATGCTGATAAAATTGAACTCAACGACAAGCTGTCCTCCGGCGCAGCCAAAGACTTCGTAGCCCGGCTCAGCCCGGTCGGCACGGCCGGCGCAAAATATGCGGTTCGCCGCAGCGACAGCGGCTATGATCTCTACAATGCCTATTATACCGCCTGCGAAGCCTGCACGGAAGACGGTAAAGACAAAGCCCCGACATGGCGTATTCGCGCGCGAAAAGTGACCCAGGATGTTGCCGACAAAATGATCCATTACCGCGACGCCGTGGTGGAAGTTAAAGGCCTTCCGGTGCTCTACCTGCCATATTTGGCCCATCCCGATGCCAGTACCGAACGGCGCAGCGGTCTTTTGATGCCTTACGCCGGACGCTCGGGCGCGTATGGTTTTTTCTACGAGCAACCATATTATTTCGCGCTGTCGCCCTATTCCGAAGCGACGATCACGCCCCGCATAATGGAAAAAGTCAATCCGTTGATTGAAGGCCGTTTTGCGCGGCAATTTAATTCCGGACGCCTTGAGATTGACGGCAGCTTCACCAAAGAAGCCTTTTTTGACAATGACGGTGACCCGTTCGCCGACACGGATATGCTTTTTGCCGACAGAGACAGCGTTGCCTCAGAGCAAGCGCGCCTGCGCAATGATGATTGGCGTTCACATATTTCTGCGCGCGGTCACTTTGACTGGAACGACACGCTGTCTTGGGGCTTTAGCCTCGCAAATGTATCTGATGATTTTTACTTCGACCGTTATGATATTGATGAACCGAGCGCTAACTTCGGACTTTATAAGGGCGGTTCGCGCCGTTTAGTGCAGCAGCTTTACGGCGTGGCGCAGGACGATGATTTTCGTTACGCTGTCAGTTCTTACGGATTTCAAAGCTATCGCAGCTCTATTCGCCGCAACGCGACCAATCCGAGCAATATCCGTATTCGCAGAGAAGACGAGTCCCTTCTGCCGGTGGTCTTGCCGAAAATTGAGCTTGATCACTACGCCGTTGTCCCGGGAATTGGCGGCCGAGTTCGCGGATTTGTGGACGCTGTTCAATTGACCCGTGATTTTGATGACCCGTTATCTGACCCGCAAAATGATGATTATAAACGAGTCACCATTGGCGCGGAATACAGCAAATCCATGATCTTGCCCGGCGGTATCGAAGCGACTCCATTTGCGATGATCCGTAACGATAATTATGAAATTTCGCCGCTCAACGCTAATTCAATCGACGAGCAGCGCACAATCGGCCACGCCGGCCTGGACGCCCGCTGGACATTTATTCGCCCCGGCGCCTCTGTTGATTTGACGTTTGAACCCCGCGTTCAGATCACAAACAGTTTTGGCGACGATGGGATTAATCCTTTGCTGGCCTATCAGGAAGACAGTATCGGCATTGATCTGGACGGCGCCCTTTTGTGGGATCGCAATAAATCGACCGGTTATGATCTGTGGCAGACCGGAACCCGCACTGATGTCGGCGCAAGCCTGGCGGCTGAGCGTGATGACAACCGCGCCGAACTTTTCGTCGGGCGCAGCTATTTTGACTCTGATACCAATCAGTTCGACTTAAATTCAGGTCTGAGCGGAGATGAGAGCAATTTTATTATCGAAGGTAATTTCAATTTGGGGCAAATGTTGAACGGCTCGACCCGGATTCGCTATGACGATGAAGCCGCAGAAGCCCGCCGCATTGACACGCGCTTAAGTTACGTCGGTGAGCGCCTGAAACTAAGCGCCCGGCACTACAAACTGAACAATCCGTTCCCGGGCACGCCGAGCAATTTGCTGGAAGTGCCTCCGGAGGCGCTGTCTGCTGCGGGATCCTATCAATTTGCGAAGCACTGGGGCCTGAAATATTCGGCCAGCCGTGATATTGATGCAGAGATTACCCGCCGTGAAAGGTTGTCTCTTGTCTTTGACGATGAATGCACATTCGTCGAATTGTTTTACGAGAAACGCCGCAGCAATTCGTCATTGATCAATAACAATTCAGGATATGGCATACGGATTGCGCTGCTCACGCTCGGCGCGGTCAGCCCGGATTAAAGGCTATCCGACGAAAGATTTTTCAACCACAAAGTCCGCCGGTTTAGAGTTCGACCCTTCTTCAAGGCCATAGGTCTCTACCAAGGCTTTTGTGTCATTGATCATGTCCATAGAACCGCAAATCATGACTCGGTCTGTTTCGGGGTTCAGTTCCGGCACGCCCAACTCTTCAAACAGCTTTCCGCTTTTGATTAAAGTCGTGATACGACCTTTAAGCGGGTATTCCTCGCGGGTCAGGCTGCAAATATGCGCCAGTTTCCCCTCAACCATTTCGCCGACAAGCGGGTCTTCATGCAAAGATTTCGTCAGGCGCAGACCATAGGATAATTCTGCTTCTTGGCGGCATGTATGGGTCAGGATCACTTTCTCATAGCGTTCATACGTTTCCGGATCTCGCATCACAGAGGCAAATGGGGCAATGCCGGTGCCGGTTGAGAACATATACAGTCGCTTGCCGGGGGTCAGCGCGTCCAGCACCAATGTCCCGACAGATTTTTTACCCAAAAGAATTTGATCGCCGGGCTTAATTTTTTGCAGGCGCGAGGTCAGCGGGCCATCCGGCACTTTGATAGAATAAAACTCGAGCTTTTCATCCCATGAAGGCGACGCGATGGAATAAGCACGCATGATCGGGCGGTCGCCCTCATTTTCGCCGGGCAGGCCGATCATTACGAATTCACCGGAGCGAAAACGAAACGCCGGCGGGCGGGTAATTGAAAAACCAAACAGGCGATCCGTAAAGTGCTCCACATCCAGCACCGTCTCAAGAGTCGGCGCGTTCGGGTTTACTTTTTTCACGGGCGTTTGGGCGGTTGTCATGGCGTGTCCTGAAGGCAATTGATTTCGGCCTTCATATAGTCAGCCAAATCGCAAATTACAACAGACAAGTGTTCTTTATATAGAACAGCTGTCCGTTTGAAGTAATTTGAGTTGGCTTATTGAGACTAGACGAGGCCACCAATGTCGATGTCGTCACCCAGATCGCTGAGATCCGTATTGCGGACGAGCATTTTATTGCCGAGACCATCATCAAAGACGACATTGTTGCCGCGCTGCTCCATATTGGCCAGAGCATCAGCAACCGTCAGATATCCATATTGGCTGAGATCCAGCGTGTCTTCGTCGTCAACAAAGTCCATGACATAGAGGAAATCATCACCCGCGCCGAAAACAAATGTATCCGCGCCATCGCCGCCGTAAATCTTATCAATGCCGCCCGCGCCATCCAACGTATCATCGCCATTGCGTCCGAAAATTTTATTGTTTTCTGCATTGCCGACAAAATTATCATTGTGCGCCGAGCCCCAAAGCCGCTCAATATTGAGCACTGTATCGCCTTCGGCTTCGCCGCCGCTTGCTGTGCCGGTTGTCAAATTAACGCTGACGCCTTCCGTAGAGGAAATATAACGCAGCATGTCAGAGCCTTCGCCGCCATCAATGTAGTCTTCGCCGCGCCCGCCGGTTAAAGAATCGTTGCCCTCGCCGCCATAGACAAAGTCGTCGCCTTTAAATCCTGACAGGACATCATTGGCGTTACCGCCATCAATGACATTGGAGCCTGCGCTCCCCGTCAGTCTGTCGGCAAACCCTGAACCGATAACGTTTTCGATATCCACAGCTGAATCGCCAGTGGCGTGATTACTGCTGAACGTATTGGTCGCGAGGTTGACATTTACGCGGTTGGATGCGCCGGAGTAATCAATCGTGTCTATTCCATCGCCACCATCCATTGTATCGCCGCCGCCGCCGCTGATAAAGATGTCGTCACCGTCGCCGCCGAACAGGGTGTCATTGCCAAGGCCGCCAATGATCGTATCGCTGCCGCCTAATCCGTAAATAAAGTCGCTGCCGCCCAGACCATCCATGTAGTCGTCACCCTCGGTTCCGCTGATATTATCAACGCCTTCGGTAAATGCGAATGCGTTGTCGAGCGCATAATCAGCGCCGTCAATGCGCAAAAACTCGATATTTTCCAGCGTATCGGTACCTTGGGTTCCGAACGCAACAACCGTATAGGTTCCGTCAGCGTTTTCAGTAACAGCGTAGTCTGCGCGAACGCCGCCGGTGTACCGGGCGTAATCAATGCCGCCATTACCGTTCAAATAATCGTCGCCGTCGCCGCCTTCCAATACATCAGAGCTCATATCGTCAGGAACAGGCGTGCCCTCGGTTACGGAAATTTGAAGCTCGTAGCTTCCGCCTTCAGGAATGTCAGCCAGTTCATTATAGGTTCCGACGGCAATTGTATAAACACCGACGTCTTTAGTTGTGTAGCTGATATAAGAGTCCAATGAGGTATTCGACCCCTCACCACCCTGAGACGGACTGCCATCGTCATTAAAAGCGACAAGATTTCCGTTCGGATCGTATAGCTCTATCCAGCTGTCAATATCGGTCGCCAGCGGCACCGATGTTGCCGTCTCGGTGCCATAATCAATGTCAAAGATGACCCGGGTCCCAACAACGTTCAGTGTGACGGCATAGTAATGACCGGATTCAACACTGTCTCCTGTTGCTGAAATTGAGACATGAGGAACGCTGTCATCATCGACGTCAGCGTTTGCTGCCGTAATAAACAGGCCCGAAACATCAATCGCTGCCGCAAGGTTTGTATTGCCTGTGTTCGCTGCGCGATTGTAAACGCCACTGCCGGACAAAATTGCACTTGGAAGAGATTCCACATATCCCGCTAACCCGCCGGCCAGAAGATCGGCACCTGCGCCGCCGATCAATATATCGGCGCCATAACCGCCGGCCAAATTGTTAGCCCCTGCAGTTCCTGTTAAGCTGTCGTCACCGGAGCCGCCGATCGCATTGACGAAACCAATCAGGCTATCAGTGCCGGCATCAGCGCCGGAGCCGGATTGCGCGGCCAAATCAACTGTTACGCCGGCGGTATCTTTTTCATATGACACCGTGTTTTCACCTGTGCCGCCGGTCAAAACATTGTCAGCTTGGTTACCGATAAAGAAATCATCGCCGGCGCCGCCAATGGCATTTTCAATCAAAGAAGTCTGATTACCCTGGAACATCAGGGCGTTGTAAATACTGCCGTCAGCGCTTTGTCCGTCGCCCAAGTCAGCGAGCTGTGCGTCCGCAAAAACGCTGTATCCGCCGTCGGAGAGGTCAAGACGCAAATTACTTGAGTAGGCGCTCAAATCGTAAGTATCTGTGCCGCCGCCATCCCAGATCGTGGCAAAAATTTTGCTGCCGCCGGGGTTTAGCGCAATAACGCCGTCAATAACCGTATCGCTGCTTGTCGGGCTCCACGTATATATGGTGTCGCCGCTGTTTGAGGTGTAATCTGCACCATACATATGCTGCAGAGCGGCAATATCGAGCTGCATGTAAGTCTGCGGTGCACTGAAGGCTCCATAAGTATAGCCGCCGCCGACATCACCTTCATAACCGCGATATGACATGACCGAATAGGCAGCATGATCGACCGCTTCAGGAGCGATATTGCCTTCAAACATATGATCAAGGCCCAGCGCATGGCCGATTTCATGGAGGTGAGTGTGCCAGGAATAATTCCCCATGATGGGATTCGTGAAATCAAAGTCGTCACCATACCAAATATCGCCCGCAGCATTAAACCCGCCGGCCGGAAGGTAAGCGTAAGCCGTCGGATTGGCATCAGAGCTTGTCGCGCTGCGCAGGTTAGCATTCGCGGCCGTCGTCAAAGAAATATCAAGATTGGTAAATCCTTCGACAGAAAAAGCCGCCTGCGCCGCGACCTGCGCCGCTGTTCCCGAGCCTAAATTTGCATCCAGAGCAAAATATGTCGCAAGAACTTGCTCTGCTGATACAGCGGCAAAATCCTCGTTTTGGGCGTTGCGCGGATAATTATTGCCATATTCTGTGGCACTCGTCGGAAATGAATAGTCGATAGCGCCGACCCAAGCTGACCCGTCCAAAAGGGAATCAATCCCTGCATTTCCCGTCAACGCAACATCGTTTCGCGCCGTATTTCCTGTACCTGACATATCTGTATCCCTGATATAATTTAAGCCCGCTTATAATTGCCCACATTGTACGGATAAGAATGTGAATATAGGGTTTGCAGGCCGAGTCAAATGCCGGCCGCACACAGGGTTAACCCTGCCGTATCTCAGAGGTGTTAATTCGCCTTCGCAGCTCGCCTTAAGTAATTGCTGAATGTAATTGCCCGAAAATAGTCTTGATTGCGCCCGGCTTCCGCCCGATCACGCCGCTAATGTCTGCAAAGGATCAGACAGGAAATCGCTATGCCTCATACCCGCAATGATAATTCAAGACGTCAAAACACCATTCAGAAAGGCTTGTTTGCCTTTGTTTTGGTCATATGTTCAGGCCTTTTATTGGTCCCTGACCCGCAGGCCGCAACGCCGCCGCTCGCAGGCGCGAGCCCGCAAACAGAGCTTGGATACGGCGCGCCCCGTATCGCCGTCGATGGCCTTCAGCCTTAACAGCCATTTATGCAGTGTGTTTAAAGTGTGCAATAGCGGCCCGCTTACATAAATTTAAGTTCCCCTGCCCGTCTGCTGCGTTTAAGACCATACTGCACCTTGGCGTTGCCGCCGACTCCGGCTAAAGATGTCCTGTCAATCTTAAGGGGATACTTTGCGCGTTCAGGCGAAAATTGCAGATACGTTTTCGCCCTATATGGACCCTGCGCCTGTTTTTGACGCGTTGGAGGACTATCGCGGGGCCATGGCGGCAGGGTTCGCTCTGTTACTGCATACGGCCCTGTTCATTACGTTCTCAATGACAGTCTTTTTGCTGCCTCCTAAAATTATTGAGCCGGATGTCATCCCAATCCGTATCATTGCCGCCGCAAAGGAAGAACCCGCCCCTGCGCCCGAGCCGGTTGAAACCGTCATTACGCCTGCCGCGCCGTCAGTAAAGCCAAAGCCGCTTCCCCGCCCCGCTCCACCGCCTCCGCCGCCCGTTGTTGCGCCGGAGCCTCTGCCCATGCCGGAGCTGAGTGAAACGCCGGAGCCGGCCCCTGCTCCGCCGCCACCCGTATTAGCCGACATTACCCCGCCTGCGCCGGAAGATACCGTTCAGGCAGAGCCGAAACTGGTCAGTGATGACATTCGCGCCGCAGCGATTGCCCGCATGCAAGAGCGTTACGAAGCGCAAAACCGTCCTGTACCTGTCCCCCAGCCAATTATCGAAACGCCCTTGCCGGAGCCTGAAATTACCCCGGATTTCATTCCTGAAATTGTACCGGAGATTGTTCCTGAGATCATTCCGGAAATCATCCCTGATCCGCTGCCTGAACCCATCATCGTTCCTGATCCTGTCCCTGAGCCGATCATCGACCCGATTATTATAGAGCCCGTGCCTGAACCCGAGCCTCAGATTGAAATATTTGAGCCGTTGCCTGAGCCGGAGATCATACCCGAAATTATAATAGATGCCCCGCTTCCTTCGGAAGATATTATCCCTGACGCCGCGCCCGGAGCGATTATTGAAGAGCCGATTGTGCCGCCTGCTGAAGAGCCGCCGGTTATTCCTGCCCCGGAGCCGGAGCCTGAAATTATTGAACGAATCGAGCCTGCACCCATTGTCACAGACCCTGAGCCGCAAGCGGCTCCTGATGACAGCGCTCCGGTCGAGACAGTACCGAGCGCATCGGATGCACCAAAAGTCTTGGCGGATATTGAAGCTCCGCAAACGGACGCGGAAAAAGCGCGCGCCGTTGATAAATCCCAAGCGGCCACAGACGCGCCGCCCGCGCGCCCCGGCGGCGGTGGCCGGTATAAGACGCCGACAATCGGCGGCGGCGGCGGACAACCATTATTTGGCGGCGGCAATACTGCCCCGCCCCCAAGCGGCGTTCCCGGACGTCCGCGCCCCGGAAGCGGGGGCTCTTGGGCCTTGTCTCCAAGCACGCGAGGCGACGCGCCAACAGGCGGGCTGGGCGGCATTTCGATTGATATGAAGTGCCGTGATCGTTTTCGCACCCACGCAGATTGCCCGGAGTATATCGCTAAGCCGCAGGGGCGCGCCGCAGACGGCTCAGAGAGCTTTGGCCCGCATTCTATTGCCGGCAGCGGGCGGGGCGCGGCGCCGCGCCCGCGTATTGTGGGCAGCAGCAGTAATCAACTCGGGACCGATTTCAGTCAGCATACAAATGGCGGACCGAGCACAAGCGTGCTGGATGATGCAGGCTTTGAACGCACGTTCAGAAACAACCCGATTGCCGTTGGCCGCCCGCAAAGCGACTTGTCAGGACTGTTCGGCAAGCAAATTCCCGCCGGCGGACTTGATTTGACGATTAAAGATACCCCTGAAGCTGCGCCGGGCGAAGACCCTTGGAGCCTGACCGAAGAGATTAAGCCTTAAAAAAGCTGCGCGCTAGTCTTTCGAATTATCTTCGACGACTGTTTTCAGCGCATCTAATCCCGCGCTCAGTTTGGCATCCAATTGCGCACGTCTGCGGCCGGCGAACAGCCGCTGCACATAGGGAAACCCGCCCATGTCCGCTTGCGCGCCCAAGAGCGCGACGGTGTCCCCATCATCATTTTCTGACACGGCGTAAGTCATAACCAAAGTCTGTCTATGAGTTTCCATATCAGCGCGAACAAACACGCCGGCCTGGCTTTCGACGATCTCTTGGGCGCCGACACCGATATCGGCGCGTAGGCTGCGCCACGCCATCGTCTGCCCGCGACCGTCGGACGGACCGCCGTAGACCACATCAATATCGGCGTCACCATTTAACCAAGGCGACCAGAAAACATGGGTTTCGAGATTGTTGAAATACGGAAAAATGTCCTCGGGCGCAGCATCGATAACGCGCAACTGCTCCGCCCCGACCTCAGACGGACGGGTTGCGCCAAATATACCGGCGGCGATAAACGCTGCCAAAATAAAAAATATAGACCTGAAAACCCATTTCATCGCGCGCTCCGGAATCGCCACTGCGGCTGCCTACTTTCAGCATATTCCCCGCGCTTGCAACCCCGCGCAGCATTGCGCATAAGCTTATACACGAGCAAAAGCGCAGGAGACACGCATGAGACTTATGGACAGCGGCGACATGATGGACATGTTAACGGGAACGGCCGTTCGGGGGTTAAATATCCTTGGATCACTGTTTTTATTCGTGCTGGGCGCACTCGCCGCCGTCGCGATTGTGTTTTTCATTATCGACATCACCCAAACCAAAGATGCCGTGCGGCGCAATTATCCCGTCATCGGTCGTTTTCGCGGGCTGTTTTCAAAACTGGGTGAGTTTTTCCGTCAGTATTTTTTCGCCATGGACCGCGAAGAAATGCCGTTCAATCGTGCAGAGCGCGAATGGATTAATGCCGCCACCCATGAAGGCAGCGAGACTGTACCGTTCGGCTCAACCAAAAGCCTGACCCCCGGCAGTACAATATTTGCCAATGGCCTGTTTCCGAAACTGGAGGGCACATATGACATTGCCGATCCCGTCATCATCGGGCCGGACTCCAAAAACCCTTACGCGCCGTATAGTTTTTTCAATATTTCTGCCATGAGCTACGGCTCTTTATCCGAGCCCGCCGTGCGCGCCCTGTCTCATGGCGCCGGGCTTGCCGGATGTTGGCTGAATACGGGTGAAGGTGGTCTGTCGCCTTTTCATTTGGAAGGCGGCTGCGATATCGTTTTCCAAATGGGCACAGCGAAATTTGGCGTACGTAATGATGACGGAACCCTAAACCCTGAAAAACTCGCCAAGCTTTGCGAAAATCCGCAGATCAAAATGGTCGAGATTAAAATGTCTCAAGGCGCCAAACCGGGCAAAGGGGGCATCCTGCCGGCGGGCAAGGTCAATAAAGAAATCGCAGAAATACGCGGCATTCCCGAAGGACAAGCCGCCATTTCCCCAAATCGGCATGTCGATGCAGGTACCCCTGCAGAGCTTCTTGACCTTATTGCTTTGACCCGTAAGGCCTCCGGTCGCCCGACGGGCATTAAATTTGTTGTCGGCAATATGATCCCCATAGAAGCATTGATCGCGGAAATTAAAAAGCGCGGCACGGCGTCTGCGCCCGACTTTATTACCGTTGACGGCGGGGACGGCGGCACCGGCGCTGCGCCTATGCCCTTGATTGACAATGTCGGATTGACCGTACGTGAAGGCCTGCCGCTGATTGATGACTTACTGCGCAAAGAAGGACTGCGCGGGCGCGTCAAACTGATTGCGTCCGGAAAATTAATCACGCCGGCCGAAGTGGCGTGGGCTTTTTGCGCCGGCGCGGATTTTGTCAATGCGGCGCGCGGCTTTATGTTTGCGCTGGGCTGTATTCAGGCGCTGAAATGCAATGAAAACACCTGTCCGACGGGAATTACGACTCACGACAAACGTCTGCAACGGGGCCTGAACCCGGAAAACAAATCTGTCCGCGTCATGAATTATTGCAAAAATATCGTCAAAGAAGTTGAGATGATCGCCCATAGTTGCGGCGCGGATCATCCGCGTGATTTAACCCGGGACCATGTCTTGATTGTGCAGCAAGACGGCCATTCAGAACCGTTCTCTAAAGTCTGGAAAGAAGCGCTTTTATAAAAAAGTCGGCTACTTTTCTGTCGAGCCGCTTCGGGTCAGGATGTCGCCTAAAACATCCGGACGGTCGGCGTAAACGGCGCGCACGGTTTTCAGGTCTGCAGCCAGTTCGTCCGTTTGCCCCAAGACCCGACGGGAGGTTAAAATCCGTACCCAGCCTTCGGGGTTTTCAGGATCATCTTCCAGCCGCGCGGCCAAACTGTCGACCATACCGGTAATCATTGCCATGCGATCTTGCGCCGGCAAGTTTTGCGCCGCTTTAGCTTGCGCTGCAAAAGCTTGGGCACTTTCATACTCTGCCGTTAAGTCAGGGCTGTTGCCGATGGAAACAGCCTTGGCATAAGCCGCCAGCCCCTCATCCATACGCCCCATATTCATCAAGAGGCGCGCATACAAAGTCCAGGCGTTTACATTATCAGGCTCGGCTTTCAGCAAGCCCTCCATACGCGCCACAAGCTCACTTTCGCTCGGAGGGTTTTGAATATTGTCGGCTATGCGGGCACTGCCGCTTGCCAGATCAGGACGTCCCAAATACGCATACAGCCCCGCAGAGCCAATCAAAAGTGATCCTAATATCGCTGCAATAACGCCTTTAAAGCCGCCTTCAGATGCCGGACCTCGGTCATTTGCATCCGTGATATCCAGAACGCGGCGCTGCAGCATAACTTTGCGCGCCTCTATTGCGGGCGTTAAGTCCTGACAATCCAGCGCGATAATTTCATCGGAATAGGCCTTCAATTCTTTGCGGCGATCAATGCTGCCCGCACGGCCGGATAAAGGGCTGCTGATATAGAGCCCGCAGGCCAAGACCAATATGGTCAGGACAATCCAAATCATGAGTTTTCATCCTTTAACGCTTTTTTCAGCTGACCCGCCTCTTCCGAAGTCAAAGGCTCGACTTGCGGATCAATGCGCTTTCGGCCACTGATCGCCGGCCACCCAAGAGCCAGTAGAACAAGCCCCAAAGGCGCGAGCCACAATACGAGCGTATTACCCTGTACAGGCGGTTTTAAAAGGACATAATCGCCATATTGCACGCGCATGAAATCTATGACCTCCTGATTGGTTTTTCCGTCGGCGATTTGGACGCGAACCAACCGCCGCATATCTGCCGCCAGGGGCGCGTCGGATTCGTCAATAGATTGATTTTGGCACACGACGCATCGCAAAGATTTACCGACTTCATGGGCGCGAAGCTCGACCTCCTCGGCCGTAATATCGGCAAAGGCGGCGCAAGCCGAAAGCCAGACAGCGGCAATAATAAAAACCGGTCTCAAATCGGGCTCTTTTTTAAATCATTGACGATAGGCAAAAGCGTGTCGCGCCAAATCTGCGGCGTCACAATGCCCACATGCTTATAGCGGACAACGCCCGATTTATCGACAATATAGCTCTCCGGAGCGCCGGTTACGCCCATGCCGATTGCCAGCAGGCTAAGGTCATCAAACAGGACGATGTCATAAGGATCACCTAAACGCTCCAGCCAGTCCTGTCCGGCCGCACGATCGTCACGCCAATTAACGCCAACAAGACGGACTACATCCTGCTTTCCGATCTCTACAATATTAGGATGCTCAATGGCGCAGGGAGCGCACCAAGATCCGAACACATTGACCAAACTGACCCGGCCGCGAAGATCGTCTTGGGTATGAACGACCAATGCGTCCTCCAGAGAACTCAGCGTAAAATTCGGAACCGGACGATTCGTCATTTGGGTTTTAATCTGCGTCGGGTCTTTGGTGAGTCCGAACGCAAAAAAGCCTGTCAGAACCAGAAATACGCCCAACGGGAGCAGCGCGGCCGGCTTCATGACTCCCCGCCTTTGCCGCGCAGGCGTTTATCAAACATGGACACGAATCCGGCCAGCGCCATCATCAATGCCCCGATCCAAATCCAAATCACAAAGGGATGATAATAGGCCCGCAGGATAAACCCTTTTTCCGCATCCCCGTCACCAATAGCGGCGAAGATTGTCGCCCGTCCGCCATATTTAAAACCGGCCTCTGTCGTCAGCATTTCGCGTACAGGATAAAACCGGCGTTCGGACTTTAAGATAACAGTTTTGCCATCCTTTCGGGCGGTGATTTCGCCGGACAGGAAACTGTAATTTTCACGTTGACCGCTGTTAATCGCTAACAGCGTGAAGGTGTAACCGGCGGTTTCAATGCTCTCCCCGACCTTAACCCGGGAAATTTCTTCATCGGCCCATACCGTCATAATCGTCGCCGCGGCGGTGAAGACGGCGACGCCCAAATGCGCAAGACAAAAGCCCCAAACCGCAGCAGGCTGGGCGCGCAGTAAGGTCAGACTATGCGCGGCAGGCACTTGGCCAACCCGCAGTTTTTTTGCCATGGCCGCAAAGGTTCCGTAGGCCAGATAAGCCGCAATGCCCAGCGCAATGGCCGCAGAGACTGACTTGCCGATTACGGCGGACAGAACCGAGACAGAGATAAATATGATTGCGGCTTGTTGCAAAAAGCGCTTAAGCCCGACGCGATTTTTTCCTTGCCAATCGAGCATGGGCGCAGCCCCCATAAAGACTATCAACAGCAGCATGATCGGCGCGAAGGTCAAATCAAAGTAAGGCTTTCCTACCGAGATTTGAGACGCAGAGATAACGTCGATAAACAGCGGGTAGAACGTTCCCAAAAACACCGTCGCAGTTGCCGCGACCAAAAGCAGATTATTCATCGCCAGACCGCCTTCACGTGAGACCGGGCTGACCGGTTCGCGTCCCCGCAATTGACCGGCCCGCAGAGCATAAAGGGTCAGGGCACCGCCGGTTGACGCCATGAGCAGGGCTAAAATGACCACGCCCCTTGACGGATCAACGGCGAAAGCATGAACGCTGACCAGAACGCCGGAACGCACAACAAAGGTACCGACCAAGCTGAGTGAAAACGTGCTGATCCCTAAAAGCACTGTCCAACTCGCCATGGAATGGCGCGTGCCCAGTACCATAATAGAGTGAAGTAAAGCTGTCCCGGCGAGCCACGGCATAAAGGAGACATTTTCTACCGGATCCCACATCCACCAGCCGCCCCAGCCCAGTTCATAATACGCCCAGACAGACCCCAGAGTAATTCCGATGGTCAGGAAGCTCCACGCAAGCAGCACCCAAGGCCGCAGCCAGCGTGCCCAAATGGCGTCAACCCGGCCCTCAATTAAGGCCGCAACCGAAAAAGAAAAGGCGACGGAAAACCCGACATAGCCCAAATACAAAAACGGCGGATGAAATGCGAGGCCGGGGTCTTGCAAAATTGGATTCAGACCCAGACCGTTTATCGGCGCGGGGTCAAGCCGTAAAAACGGATTTGACGTGAGCAAAATAAATCCCAAAAAGCCCGCGCCGACCATAGCCTGCACAGCGACCGCCCGGGCGCGAAGACTTGCCGGTAAGGCTTTTCCAAAGATTGGTATCAGCGCGCCGAACAGGGCCAGCATAGTAATCCAAAGCATCATAGAGCCTTCATGATTACCCCATACACCCGTAATTTTGTACAGCATGGGTTTATCCGAATGAGAGTTTTTCGCAGCAAGTTCGACTGAAAAATCAGACGCGATGAAGACCATCGTTAACGCCAAAAATGACGCCGCAATCAATACAAATTGTGCGATTGCCGCCCGGTCACCGAAGGCCATCAAACGGCTGTCTGTCCGCGCCGCGCCAACCATAGGCACGCCAGCCTGCAAAAGCGATACGCCAAAGGCAATGATCAATGCGACATGACCGAATTCTGCAAACATAAAGAGGCCCTTATAACTTGCCTTCCGGTTAGCATTGAAACGTCTATCCTACAATTTATCAAGTGTCGCAGGTCATGTTTAAAAGCCCGGCTTAAACGCAGGTGTAGACTTCCAAACCTCCGCCGGGCTAAACACATAGTCGACAGGGGCAATTTCAGGAACGCATCACTATGATTATCGGGCAAATCACCGACCTGCATATTGGCTTTGACGGGCAGGATAAACCTTGTGCCAACCTGCAGCGACTTCACATGGTTTTAGACAGCCTTCGCAGTCTTCGGCGCGGGCCGGACGTCTTGCTTTTGACAGGAGACCTTGTCGAGAGCGGCGAGCAATGGGCTTATGAAAAGCTCAAAGATGCTCTGACTTCTATGCACATTCCCGCTTATTTCGCCGTGGGTAATCATGACAGCCGCGAAGCCTTTACCGAAGTCTTCGGTGATGCGAATTTTAATGACGGATTTTTGCAATATGCAATCGAAGATCACCCGGTTCGGATTATCGTCCTTGATAGCCTCAAGCCCGGTCGGCACGGCGGATCATTTTGCGAGCGCCGCGCCGATTGGCTGCGCGCGCGCCTGTCTGAAGCGCCGGATCGACCGACCTTGATTGCATTGCATCACCCGCCCATTGTTACGCATATCGGCTGGATGACCGCCAAGCCGGGCGCGGATTGGACCCGCCGCCTGAAAGCCGTCACGGATGATTTTCCAAATGTCATTCAGATCATCAGCGGGCATATACACCGCACCATATTTAAGCAGTTTGGCGGCTCTAATGTATCCGTTGCTAACAGCGTAGCCCCGCAGGTTAAACTTGAGTTTGCCGCCATTGACGCCGACATTCCGGACGGGCGTATTTTATTGACCGAAGATTTACCGGGCTATTGCCTGCATTACTGGGACGGTGAAGCGCTGACGACTCATAACGGGACCAGCCCGGAAGGCCGCATCATCGCGCGATTTGACGAAAAGCACTCAAACGTAGTCCACTTGACCACAGATGCCGGCGGGAAAAATCCAAAAATAATGGGAGAGCACTAAGCCATGGTTGTCGAAAAGCATATTAAGTTCAGACGCCTGATCCCGATCATTTGGAAGCGCATTTTGAAAATGACACTTCTGTCAGCCATGATTGTTGTGCCGCTTGTTTGGTTTGAGCTTGATCAGTTTACCATCGGTATGACAACGCCTTTAATTTTGGGTACGGCGATTTCAATCTTCCTCGGCTTTCGAACCAATTCAGCCTATGACCGATGGTTTCAGGGCCGGGCCATTTTCGGAGATTTAGGCTCATCCATACGGAATATGTCGCTGTTACTTGCGCGGGTCAATGAACGCTACATCAATCATCACACAGGAAAAGAGTCTAAAATTGCCGCGCAGATAATGCCGCAAATGATGAAGCGCGGGATTGCATTCTTATGGGTTTTAAACCGTCAACTTAAAGATATGACGCCTCTGGATTTTGAGACGGTCGAAGATTTGCTCTCGGCGGAAGAGATTACAGATCTGAAAACTGCCAAGAATCCATCCCTGAAAATTATGTATACGCAAAGCCGTGAATTTCGCAAAATCGTTGCCGAAGGGCAACTTTACGACGCGGAAATGTTTGAATTCATCGCAATTCAGCGCGATATTGCCCGCCTGCACGCTCAGGCCAATGGATTGAAAAATACACCATTTCCGACCCATTATACTTATTTCACAGACCTGTTTGTCTGGCTTCTTGTCATTTTGCTGTCCCTGTCTCTGCCCGCTAATGAGAACTCAGGGTATTATGCTATTCCGCTTGTGGTCTTAATCGGGTGGATTTTCTCAATGATTGAAGGTATTGGCGATTACATGGATTATCCGTGGGCCAATAACCGTAATGTTGTGCCGATGGATTTCCTGTCGCGGCAACACGAGATCGGTATTCGCGCCTATGGTCTGGACGAGACAGATCTGCCGCCGATGATCGCAAGCAAAGACGGCGCACTGATTTAACCGGCTGCCCGCCTCTGTTATTTACTGCGGGCCTCAAATACACCGTCCCAATTTCCGGGTGGGTCAGCGCGGAAAATACTGATGCGGGCAAGAAGCGTCCGGTAATATCCGGAGATTTTATAGCCTTCCGATTGCGGTAACAATTTTGCTCCAATATCTGCGGCGACTTCAAATTTTCCGGCGCGGTATGCGGCGAGAAACTCATTATGCTGTTTTCTAAACGCTAAAAATTTCGAGTCGGTCGCCACGCCCTCATCACCGGCGATAATAAAAATTCGCTCCGGCGTATCGCGGCCTACAACCTTAATCAGGTCAGCTTCGATAAGCGCAAATTGCGTCATGTCTTTCGCGGCGGCGTCGCCTGCCATGATTGTGACGCCATACTGCTTTGTCAGGCCTTCAATGCGCGAGGCCACATTGGCGGCGTCACCGATAATGGAGTATGAAAAACGCTGCTCTGACCCAAGATTCCCGACCGTGCAAACGCCGGTATTCAGACCGATGCCCATGCGTACATTCTCAGGCCATTTAATCTCCTCTTGGTTCATATATTTTTCATTTAAGCCCTCCAGCGCGTCCTGCATTGCCAGCACTGCGCGGGCCGCGTTGGCTTGATGCTCAGGATCATCAAGTGGCGCATTCCAAAACGCGACGATGGCATCGCCCATATATTTGTCGATGGTCGCTTTGTGATCCTGCAAAATATCGGTCATGGGCGTCAAAAACAGGTTGAGGAATGTCGTAATCTCATTGGGCGACATGCTCTCGGATATACGTGAGAAACTGCGCACATCAACAAACAGAATCGTCATTTCCCTGTCTTCCCCACCGAGCTTTAAAAGCGATGGATCTTCGGAGACTTTGCGGACTAATTCGGGGGATAAATACATCGAAAACGCATTGCGAATTTGCGAGCGCTCAGATTCGGTTAAGTAAAATGACGACAGGCTGGCAATCAGATAAACACTAAGAATAACCAATATCGGATACACAGGATCAAGGATAAATTGCTTATTTACAAATGCCCATTGCGCCCCATGCCAGACAATCAAACCAATCAACAGCGTCAAAATTGCGCCTTTAGCGGCCGACAGGCGCGGTAAGGCCAAGGCCAAGATAACCCCGGCACCGACCAAGGTAATCATCTCAATCATACTGGCCCAGTAAGGCCTCAGCAAATATTGCTCGTTGATGATCTGCTCAACGGCTTGAGCATGCACCGTTACCCCGGGCTCGGCGGCGTTCAACGGCGTCGATTTTATATCTTTTAAGCCTTCCGCGCTGGTCCCGATGAAAACGATATGACCCGCAATACGGTCTTCCCAATCCCCGCGGGACAAAAGCACTTTCCACGCCGGAATAAAGCGCTCGGGCTTACTCTCGCTCAGATATAATTGTAGCCGTCCGTTACCGTCCGACGGAACGGTAAAATTACCGACCCTTACAGAGGTAACCTCAGTCAGCTCTTGATCGACGGCCTGTAATTCTCCGGACGCATTGGAGCTTTTGACCGTAAAGCTGCCGGCACCTTGGGCAGCTCGCAGCGCTTCGATTGACAGGGACGGAAACATACGGTCTTCAATACGGGCGAGCATTGGAGCTGTGCGAATAATGCTGTCGCGGTCAGGGCGAAACGTAACATTACCATTGCCCGAAGCACCGGTTTCCAGTTCCGGTAAAGATTGCAGTGAGCCGCCAAAATTTGGAATACTGCCCATTGGCGGATCGCCCGCAAAGGCAAATCCATGTTTAACTTGCGGCAGTTCTACGCCTGGTTTTGGCGTCAGGAATATCCCTAAAACCGCATTGGACTTTTCCAAACTTTCAGCAAAGACCGTGTCGTGGCTCTTTAAATCTTTCAGCCCGTCATAACTCTGCGTCACGAGCGGGTTGGTCCGAAGGACGCTGACGATATTCTCGGGCGACGTTCTGTCAGCTTCCGAGAATATCATGTCATAAGCAATCACCGCAGCGCCGGCATTATTCAGATTATCATTAAGCTTTGCCATAGTCGTGCGCGGCCATGGCCACTGACCGATTTTGGCAATGCTGTCTTCGTCAATATCGATAATGCGTACCGGCGTATCGGGATTGTATTCACGCGGATGAGTACGGTGAAAATGGTCCGTTGCAAGATGGCCAAGCTGCGCAATTGTGGCGGGCTTATAAAGATAAACCACAGCCAAAAACGCGGTCATGATTAAACCTAAGCACGTCGGCAACAGCCATTTGCGTTGCAGCGATAAATAATTCCGAAATGCTTTGATCATGCCCCGCTCCCGCTCTCACGTTAGCGTGCCTGCACGGTTGTATCAATACGCAGGTATGCCTGGAAAAAGCCCCGCCGTTTCAAGGGCGGGGCTTAGAACTTTTACTTATGCATCCTCGGTCGGTTTGGGCGCCGGCAGCCCTTTGCCGCCGTTTCGCCCTTCGATCTTAAGCTGCGCCGGCTTGACAATTTTAAAGGTCAGCGCGTCTTTTTTCTTATCAACGCCGACTTTAACAAGGCCGCCTTTTTTCAGCTTCCCGAACAATATCTCTTCGGCCAATGGCTTTTTGATATGCTCTTGGATGGTGCGGCCCAACGGACGCGCGCCAAATTGGCGATCATAACCGCGGGCTGCAAGCCAATTTGTCGCCGGTTTTGACAGCTCAAACATGATCTTGCGATCCGCAAGCTGTGCTTCAAGCTGGATAATGAACTTGTCGACGATATTGCCGATTGTATCTTCATCCAAAGCTGCAAAGCTGACAGTTGCGTCAAGACGGTTACGGAACTCAGGAGAGAACAAACGCTTGATCTCTTTTTCGTCTTCGCCGTCGCGTTTATCACGCCCAAAACCGATAGAGTTTTTGGCGGCGTCAGCAGCGCCGGCGTTGGTTGTCATAATCAGAATGACATTGCGAAAATCAACCTTGCGACCGTTACTGTCCGTCAGCGCGCCATTATCCATGACCTGCAAAAGGATATTGAAAACGTCCGGATGAGCTTTCTCAATCTCATCGAGCAAAAGCACACAGTGCGGCGTTTGATTAACCCCATCTGTCAAAAGCCCGCCTTGGTCGTAACCGACATAACCGGGAGGCGCGCCAAGCAGGCGCGACACAGTATGACGCTCCATATATTCGGACATATCAAAGCGCAGAAGCTCCAATCCCATAGTCATCGCCAATTGCTTGGCCACTTCGGTTTTACCCACGCCGGTCGGGCCGGAGAACAGGTAAGAGCCGATAGGCTTGTTCGGCTCGCGCAATCCCGCGCGGGCCAAACGGACCGCAGAGACCACTTGATCAATGGCCGTGTCTTGGCCAAAAACCATGCGTTTCAAATCATCCGGAAGCGTTTTAAGCGCTTTGGCATCATCACGGGAGACTGACTTCGGCGGGATGCGCGCAATCTTGGCGACCACCGCCTCAATGTCCTGAATCGTGACGGTCTTTTTGCGCTTCCCTTTGGCTTGCAGCTTTTGGCGCGCGCCCGCCTCATCAATCATATCGATAGCTTTGTCCGGCAATTTACGGTCCGTGATATGGCGCACGGACAAATCTACCGCGCCTTCCAGCGCTTCATTGGTATATTTGACGTTATGAAACTCCTCGAAATAACCCTTCAGCCCGACGAGGATTTTTACAGCATCTTCCGGCGTCGGTTCAATCACATCAATTTTCAAAAAGCGCCGCGCCAAAGCTCGGTCTTTTTCGAAAATTTGACGATATTCTTTGAACGTTGTGCTGCCCATACAGCGCAGCTTGCCGTTCTGCAAAGCCGGCTTAAGAAGGTTAGACGCATCCATCGCGCCGCCGGACGTTGCGCCCGCGCCGATAATAGTATGAATTTCGTCAATAAACAAAATCGCGTCGTCATGATCTTCCAACTCGGTCATGACCGCTTTGAGACGCTCTTCGAAATCGCCGCGATAGCGGGTTCCGGCCAGCAGTGCACCCATATCGAGCGAGTAAATCGTGGTCTCTTTGATCGCATCGGGCGTCTCGCCATTGACGATTTGCAGCGCAATACCTTCGGCAATTGCCGTTTTACCAACGCCGGGATCCCCCACCAAAAGCGGGTTGTTTTTACGGCGACGTGACAGCACTTCAATGCAGCGTTCCACCTCCATAGAGCGCCCGATAAGCGGATCAATATTGCCGGCTTTCGCTTCGACGTTCAGATTGATCGTATAGCTTTCCAGCGCGCTTTTCTTTTTTTCCTCACCGGCGCTCTCGGCATCGTCAACGCCGCGCACGGGTACAGCTTTGCTCTCGCCGTTTTTGGCCAGGCCATGGGATATGTAATTAACCGCGTCATAGCGGGTCATGTCCCGCTCTGAAAGGAAGTACACAGCGTGACTTTCGCGCTCAGCAAACAAAGCGACAAGCGCGTTTGCGCCGGTAACTTCTTCACGACCGGAGGACTGAACATGAATTACGGCGCGCTGTATGACCCGGTGGAAGCCGGCTGTCGGGCGGGCCTCTTCAAAGTCCTCAACCTCAAGGCTGATCAAATCTTCTTCAATGTAGCGCGTCACGTCAGCTTTGAGAGATTTTAAATCAACGTCGCAAGCCGTCATAACTGCGGCGGCGTCTTTGTCGTCAATCAGGGCGAGCAGCAAATGCTCCAACGTGGCCAATTCATGACGACGATCAGATGCAAAGGTCAACGCATTATGGATAGTTTCTTCTAAAACGGGCGAAAATGATGCCATTGTTTTTTCCTTTTTTTATTCCCCTCTTATGTGGGGACGGCGCTATGCTTTTTCCATAGTGCATTGCAGCGGATGCTGCGCGCGTTTGGCTTGGTCCATGACTTGGGTGACTTTCGTCTCTGCAATCTCATAAGTATAGATGCCGCACACGCCAACGCCGCTCTGATGAACGCTGAGCATAATCTGCGTCGCTTCTTCGGCGGTCTTGTTAAAGATACCCACCAAAATCTGAACCACAAACTCCATCGGAGTATAGTCGTCATTCATCATAAGCACGCGATACAAAGACGGTTTTTTCGTCTTAGGCCGGGTTTTGGTGGCAACGCCCCGCTCTTCGCCGTCATCGGGCGTGTTTGGCGGTGTTTGTGCTGTCATAATCAGTCTTTCGCTTGATGAACATCAAATGTAGGAAGCGCGCGCCAAGTGTAAAGGGTGCGATTTGATTTGCCCCCGGAAAATAATCGGACGGCGCTGTTTATTTTCTGCTTCACGACGAAATCGACACTGCTCCAAGACACCGCCGGAGCAATGAAAAGGGCCGGCAAAGTCACGACGCGCCCGCGCTCCTAAGTTTTTTCTTTTATCGGGCCTTAGCTAAGGCCCGATCCAGATGGCAGTCATGATCTCTCTGTAGATCGTAATTTTGTAAACCTACTGCTCAAAGCGTCTACAATGTTTACGCCGCGCGCCCGCTATTCGATTTAAATTGGTGTGATGACGGTCACGCGCACAGAAATCGCCGTTCAATTATATCTCAAGACATCATCAAATATGCCAGCGAGAACCGAGACGAATATGAGCGAACAAAGTAAACAATTAAAGGCTTTTCAAAGCCGCAAACTTCAAGAGGGCGAAATTGTACAAAGCTCCATGAAAGGGTTTCCCGTAAGTAAAACCAAATCCGTCGACAGCATTTTGCAGGGCGAAATTATCTTGACCAATGAACGGGTATGTTACTATCGCAAAGGTGTCATCGGGACTGAAATGGAATCTATTCCATTGGAGGAAATCAAGTCGATTGAAACCGATGCGACCTTGGGCATGCGCACGCTGCGTCTGTTTTCGCCTCACAACTCTATCGATATCATGACCTATCAGCGCAGCGTGGTTTTTGACAGCTTCACAAGCGCCGTCCAAACGGCCATGCGCTCCGCAAAACCCGGGCAGACCGCAAGCGCTCCTCCTGCGCAGAGCCCGACGGAGCGCCTCAAAAGTCTGACGGAACTACACGAAGCCGGGCATTTGACAGAATCGGAATATGAGATAAAAAAATCTGAAATCTTGTCGCAGCTTTAAACGACCGGGGCCCAATATACGACCCACCGAGGCCGCTGCATAAATTTGGTTTTTCTTAACACGTCTTAAATTGCGTTAACACTCTGTCAATCGGGCGGCCTTAGGCTGACGTCTCGTGCGGGATATGGCCGCGCCTCTTCCGTTGGAATAAAGCTTTGTTATGCGCCTTTATATGCAGTTGTTATTTGCCCTCAGCGCGCTGCTTTGGGCCGCCGCCCCCCAAGCGGGCGCGCAGACTGCCCCGGTATTGGACGGCAGGTACGCCTCGATTGCCGTTGATGCCGACAGCCGCGAAATTCTGCACGCCCGTAAAATTGACGCCCTGCGTTATCCCGCATCACTGACAAAAATGATGACTCTGTACTTGGTGTTTGACGCCATTGAAGCCGGAGATGTCAGCCTGGATGATAAAATTCGCGTCTCGCTAACCGCTGCTGCTCAGCCACCGGTTAAACTGGGCCTGCGGGCGGGTCAAAAAATTACCCTGCATGATGCCGTGCAGGCCTTAGCCGTCAAATCATCCAATGACGTCGCGGTCGTTTTGGCCGAGCACATTGCCGGCAGCGAAGCCCGGTTTGCCCGACTTATGACCGAAAAAGCGCAGTCTTTGGGCATGTCACGCACAGTTTACCGCAACGCCTCGGGCTTGCCCGACCCATATCAGATCACGACGACCCGGGATCAGGCCAAACTCGCCGATAACCTTCTGCGCATTCACCGCCGGCATTATCATTATTTCGGGCAAGAAACTTTTAATTATAAGGGCAGAACGCTGCGCAATCACAATACGCTTCTGGGGAGCGTTGCAGGCGTGGACGGGTTTAAAACCGGTTACACACGGGACAGCGGTTATAATTTGACCATCAGCGCAGCGCGTAGCGGGCGGCGCATTATCGCCATCGTTATGGGCGGCGCAAGCGGGGCATCGCGCGACCGCCACATGGCGCAATTAATTGACCGCGCCTTTGGCGTTATAGGGCTCTCCCCTGCGGTTATCAGCGCGCAGCCCGAGCTCATAACCGCGAGCGTTCAAAGCGCGCCGGCCCAAACTTTTACTCTTCGCGGTAAAAACAAAAAAACGGTCAGGGTCGTGACCGGTAAAGACGGCGCGGCGTTGTCGTCTGTTCCGATTGACAAAACTTGGCAAATCCATCTGGGCGACCACAGCTCTCCCCGGCTGGCCCAAGACGCGTTGAACGCGGCGCTGTCGATAAGCGGCCTGCCGCCGCAACACGGTTCTGTTGAAAAGTCGCCGCGCGGTTATGCGGCTCGATTTATAAATCTTCAGGCAGCGAATGCCCAAGCAGGATGCACCGTGATCACCGATAAAAATGGCCCGCCCTGTTTTTTAATCGCGCCGAGCGGTTAACGCTTTCCCTGCCGGCCGCGCCTGCTACACTTACCGCTAACCTGCGGAGACAGTCATGCCCACTACGCCCATTATCGTCAGAACAGAGCGCGCGCTTCGCGGACAGGTATGGGAATGGCGCGGGTCCGGCGAAACTATAGGCTGCGTCCCCACCATGGGCGCCCTGCACGAAGGCCATTTATCGTTAATCACATTGGCAAAACAACATACAAGCAAAGTGGTTGCGACTATTTTCGTGAATCCCACCCAGTTCGCGCCCGGGGAAGATTTTGAGAGCTATCCGCGTACCGAAGCAGCGGACGTCGCCGCGCTGGCAAGCGTAGGCTGCGATATGGTCTATATTCCCAACCCCGGCAGCATGTATGACGAAGGCCATTGCACGAGCATAAAAATTCGCGGCGTCGCCGAGAGCCTCGAAACAGACCACCGCCCGACATTTTTTGATGGGGTCGCGATTGTGGTGACAAAGCTGCTCAACCGCGTCGCGCCGGACGTGGCCGTGTTTGGCGAAAAAGATTATCAACAGCTTGCGACTATTCGCCGTTTGGTCATTGATTTTGATATGCCCATTAAAATCGTCGGCGCGCCGATTGCCCGGGACGAACACGGCCTTGCCTTGTCATCACGTAATAAATATTTTGATGCAGAAGGCCTTGCGCTCGCCCGCAGGCTCAACATCATCATGTTTGAGTGCGCGGCAAAAATGCGCGCCGGCATGAATGTCGATGATGCAGCCGAGCAAGCCCGAAAAAAATATCTGGCCGCGGGATTTGATAGCGTAGATTACGTCTCTGTTGCGTCGAAAAACTCTTTGACCAAGCTTGAAGGCGGCATATTAAACGACAATGCCCGCCTGCTCATCGCCCTTCACTGTCGCGGCGTGCGCCTGATTGATAACTGCGCGATATAGATATGCTTGAAATACGCCCCAATTGTGAACGCTGCGATACGGACTTAGGCCCGGACGCAGATAATGCACTGATTTGTTCATTCGAATGTACGTTCTGCGCAGCTTGTAATGACGCGGATTTCAAAGGCATATGCCCGAATTGCGGCGGGAACTTAGCAAAAAGGCCCAAGCGGACGGGTAAAGCGCTTGTAAAATTTCCGGCATCAACGGATCGAATTTTGAAACGTTAATACAGCTTTTCGGCCACTCAATTACTTGTAGGCCTTAACCTGCATGAAATTTTCCACACGCAGTTCGTTTTTCCGGATCGCTTCAGAAAGCTGCTCACGACTACAGCCGCCGACAATGCCGCCGGAGGCCAGCAAGTCATCACCATCGGTTCCGAAAACACCTTTGCGTGTTGATGGTAGCTTGATCAAATAGCGCGCGTCAGGCCAAACCAGCATAGCGCCGCCATTCGGATAAGCATATTTACCGGATGCCATTTGCAGGATTTTATCAGACGCTTTCTGTCCGTCATATTGATAGCCGGCCTCAGGCACAGGCGTTTCAGTCGGCCGGTCGCACATTTTATCGACATCGGCCTTACTCCAAGACTTGGCGTTGCTTTGCGCCGGCCTGGCAGAGGTTTGAGCAAATGCAGCTGAGCTCACGTAGGAAAAGCCAATAGCTGTCAATACTGTCATCGCTAAACGCTTCATTCCACACTCCTGCAATTATACTCTATCCTGAGTAGAGCATCCGGTTGGCATCGTCCAAATAATTTCGCAGTCGGGAAAAATTAAAGCCGCTTACCAAGCCCCGATATTGACCAATTTAACCATTAATTCGCGGGGCAGATCATCCGCTTCGCCTATGCCGATCAAATCTTTAGGCGCGTCTTCGGGCTTAAGATAGCGCCAGCCTTGGAATGCGCGGCGCGGGGCCGGCTGAACCGGGATAATCTGCGGGTCCATCAATATGGCGCAGGCTTTCAGGCCTTGCCCATTGCGTGTTTCCTCCAGCCCGATGATTTTATTGCGACACAGGATTTGGCCTTTAATGACCCAATAGATCGACCCGCCGTCCAGCAGCGCGTCTTTTTGTTTGGGGAACATGCGGGTGACGTGTTCGTGACACGGCAAAAGGCCGCGGGATTTTCGCCGGGCCACCATTGTATTTTGCCAGTCCTGCAAGCTCTCTATGGAAACAGAGCCAACGGACAGTTTTTGCAAATGCATAGTCATGCTTCTGAATACGGGGCGCAGCGGGGTTTGAATAGCCCTAAGGGCGTTTAAAAGTTACGCGCAAACGGTTCCACATCGACGACATAGCCTTCAGAGGACTTGTCGATTTTAAATGTGACCATATCATCACCGTCAGGTGCCCTGTAAGCACTGACCTTGCGCAATACGCGGCCGGCGACGGACTTAATGTACTTTTCCGGCATGCTTGAGGCTGCCCAACGTGATTTCACGCCAAACCGCTGACGCAGAACCGCATTGGTGTACATGACCGAATTTTTAAACGCGCTCTCGCGGGTGGAATATTCAGTCGTAACAGAAACGCAGTAAGCCGAATTATCAACGCGGTGCGGAGCGTTTAAACGCCATGAAATCATCTCGCCCGGTTCCAGATCAAACACGCGCGCATGCTTGTCCATGTCTGCTGTATAAGGAATGTCATCCTCGCGATCTTGGGTGATAATGCTTTGATAGGCTTCTTCAGGCAGAAATTCTTCAGTCGGCGGATAGAGATAGATACGTTTTTTACCGCGCACATGCCACAAAATCGTTTCTGTTTGATCGCAATGATATGGAACTTTGGCCACAGGGGACGAGATTAAAATCCCGCCACGCGCATTGAAAGTCGGCTCTCCGGTAATTGCTGCGATCGAGCCATACATTTCATCAAGAACAGCTTTGTATTCCGGGTGAACATTCATGGCTTGGCGCATATTAATCCAAACGGCGCCGGCTTGCGCCGCTTCGATCAAGTCTTTTCCGGAAACGTCACGGTGGTCGCCGGTGCGAAATTTATTCGGGTAAAGCGGGTGATCGTGACCCATCGTACAAACATCCAGCTTTTCTGACGGGTGTTTGTCCAAAAGATCGGCCAAGGCTTCGTCGGAAAACAAGCCCGTTTCTTCCAGCTTGTGATAAACCGTCAGAATGTCTTTACCAAACAAAGCCGTATGCTCATCAGTCCAGTCTTTAAAAATACTCATTATTCCACTCCGTCGATCTTGTGGCCTTTTACCCGAAAAAGGTTTACGCGCGCTCTGCAAACACGGTTAAACCTTGATTAATTCCGAGCCGGATCAGGCTGTGCGGCGTGATCTGAGGGCTGCACGCAAGCCGTAGTAAAGGCCGGCAAGAAGCAGTAATCCACCAATAATAATCGCCCACGGCGTCAGAAATTGACCGGCGGCGCCAAAGCTGTCACGGGCCGTTATCCATACCGTAAGACCCGCTGCCAGCAGGCATCCGCCAATAAACATAAACAAGCCATAAACGCCGCCACTGCGCTGTTGATTGGCCGGCTTTTTGGCCTTCAGCTCAGGTTTGATAAATTTCTCCGATCGATCTGCATCCAAGTTTTGCGGACGGCGGGCACGGCCTTCATTGGAATTTGCTGCAATAGGTGTTTTGGCAGCATTGGTATTATTGCCGTTCGCTTTTGCATCTTCGCTGTCAATGCGCGCCGTATCAATCAAGGCATCGAGGCGCTCGCTGACCTCAGCGGCGGCTAAAGCAATCGGAGACGGCGATTGCGTGCGCGCGGCGTTAGGATGCGGAATTTCCAAAACATGATTCTCTATGGCTGCGTCCATGTGCGCGTCATCTGCATAATTGATCGGATCATAAACGCTCTTCGTGCCTGAAATCTCTGCCGGTTCGCGCTCGGTTAAAGTCAGAACGCCGCCTTTATCCTCGGCGCGGCGTCCCGGATGATTGCCGGGATTAATAACCCCGGCATCAGGGGCAAACACTTCGTCATCACTGACGCGCAAATAGCTGTTATCACTTTGCACTGTCATAGAAGCGTTGGCGGCGCGCACAGGCGTCCGATCCGGGCGCAAAAAGAGCGCTTTTTCTGCCGTGCGGCGGCGGACAAGCGCGTCCACTACATAAACATGGCCGTCAATATCAGCCTTGCGCCATTCATCAAATGCGCTTGCTGCGTCTAAAACCCGACCATTGTTTAAAGCCCGGCGGATATTAGATGTCATGAAGTTGACGGGGCCAATATTAAAAACCAACGAGCAAAGCGCGTCGAATTGCCCTTGGGACAGAGGCGTAAACACGGTTTCGCGGATCATAGCCTCGACCGGCGCGACATCAGCGCGCAAAAGAGAGAGTGCGGCATCCCGGTCGACCGGTGAGTGGGCTTCATTTTCCGTCAGCGGATGACCATAGCCGATAACGCGCTGTCCGGTGACCAAAGTCGCCGCATTTTCGCGGTAACCCTCAAACGCCTTAATCAGCTTTAGCCCGAGGGCTGAAATTTTTTGCTCTGAACTCATATCCGCTGTGTCCGTACCATTATCGAACACACCGCATGCGATGTGTCCTTGCGCGCAGGACTATGCAAATAGTGCGCCTGTTCGTGTATCAGGCGTAATTTCGGCGCAAGTAAGGCAGACTCTTATCGCTTTAAAACAGCAGAATGACCGCCGTGCCCAAAAAGGCAAAAAAACCGACAACGTCTGTCACAGTCGTGACAAATACTGAACTTGAGACAGCCGGATCCGCCCCGAATTTCTGCAGGCCCAGCGGAACTAATATCCCGGCCAGTCCGGCAAAGATGTGATTAATAATCATCGCCACAAAAATAACGATGGCCAGATCCTGACGCCCGAACCAGACCAATGTAATGACCGCCAAAACCATCGCAAACAAAAGCCCGTTGATAAGCGCCGCCATGGCTTCGCGGCGCACGGCGCGCATGGCGTTTGCCGTTGTCAAATCCCGTTCCGAAAGCGCGCGCACGGCCACGGCCAAAGTCTGAGTCCCGGCATTGCCGCCCATAGAGGCAACAATCGGCATTAAGATCGCCAATTGCACAATTTCATTGATCGCAAAATCAAACATGCTGATCACGAGCGACGCCAAGATAGCCGTCAACAGATTGATAAAGAGCCAAGGTGCGCGGGTTCGCACAGTGGTCATGGCGGTATCGGTCAGGCCTGCGTCAGAAACCCCTGCCAGCGCGAGCATATCTTCTTTGTTTTCGTCCTGAATAATATCGACCACATCATCGACCGTGATCATACCGCACAAACGCCCGACCGAATCGACCACAGGTGCCGAAATCAGGTGATACTTCTCAAAATTATAGGCCACATCTTCCTGATCCATGTTTTGCGTCAGGACAATTTCAAGGTCGTCCATTATGTCATCGACCAAAACAGATCGGGCATTACGCATAATCTGCGAAATCGGAACGTAGCCCACCGGTTTAAAGGCTGTATCGATAATATAGAGATTAAAAAACAGCTCCGGCAGGTTATCGCCTTGCGCCCGCATGTGGTCGATAACCTGACCCACCGTCCAAAAGGCCGGCGCCGCAACGAACTCGCGCTGCATAAGACGGCCGGCAGTTTCTTCATCAAACTCCAAGCCGGCTTCAATCTCGGCTCGATCTTGCGCCGGAATAGCGGCCAAAATGGCCTCGCGGCGCTCCTCTTCAACCTCTTCAATAACGTAGGTCGCTTCGTCACTGTCGAGGGTTTCCAGCGCATTGGCAATTTGCGCGTTATCCAGAAGCGGCAGGACAGTTTCCAAAACCTCATCTTCGAGCATAGACATAACGTCGGGGCTAATCATGTCCGGCGACAGCGCGATAATCGTTTCGCGTTGTTCGCCCGTCATTTGCTCTAATTGATCTGCAAAATCGGCTTTAAGCGTGTCATCCACCAGCGCTTTGACGCCGGCTGTATCTCCGCGATTGGCGGCTTCAATCAAAGTGGCAAGATTTTCAGCCTCGGTCGTTTCCGGCGCGTCACGTTCAAGGCTTTCAAGATGGTCTGATGACATAATCGGCTCCGGATGAGACAGCGCGCAGGGCACTCCTGCTTATAGACCGGCGATATCCGCAATGGACAGAGATAAAACCTGAACGCCCTATTCAATTGTGAAGATTGCCTGTTTATGGGGCTTATATGCCTTCTCAAGTGCTGCCGGGCCGGCTATGGTCAGAGAAACAATCCGGAACCCGTCTATGCATTCCTTTCAAACCGTCGGAGACATTCGTATAGACGCCGGAGGCGCGAGCCGTTTGGACGCTTATGTATCAGGACTGTGCGCCGGTAAACGAATTGCCATAATTACCGACAAGGGCGTGCGTGGCCTTGGCCTTCTTGACGCCGGATTGGAATCGCTGCGCAGCGCGGGCTATGACGTTTTGGTTTTTGATGATGTCGCCGCTGATCCGCCGGAAGTTATTGTCTTAGCCGGAGCAAAAGCCGTCACAGATTTCAAAGCAGATTTAATTATCGGGTTTGGCGGCGGCAGCCCAATGGATACGGCCAAAGTCATTGCCCATTTAGCGGGAAGTCCGCAGCCGCTGGCCTCGCTTTACGGTGTCGGTCTCGCTGCCGGACCGGCGCTCCCCCTGCTGTTGATCCCGACGACATCGGGCACCGGTTCAGAAGTGACAAATGTAGCCATTATCACCACAGGCAAAACCGCCAAAAAAGGCATTGTTGCCGACAGCCTTTATGCCAAGCGGGTCTTGCTGGATGCCAATTTGACCCTCGGCCTGCCAAAATCCATTACGGCGAGCACAGGTATTGACGCTATGGTCCATGCCATTGAGGCCTATACATCCATTCGCGAGAAAAATCCGATTTCCGACGCGCTGGCGCTGACGGCCCTGCGCAAATTACGCGGCGCGATTGTTACAGCCTGTGACGAGCCCGGCAATGTTGACGCGCGCAATGACATGCTCATTGGGGCAATGCTGGCGGGGCAAGCGTTTTCCAATGCGCCTTGCGCCGCTGTTCATGCGCTGGCCTATCCGCTTGGCGGTTTTTTTCACGTGCCGCACGGACTCTCAAACGCCTTGGTCCTGACTGAGGTGATGAAATATAACCTGCCCAAAGCCAAAGATTGGTACGCTGAGATTGCTTATGATTTAGGCGTGGGCAGCACCGGCATCGCCCTGATTGACGCTATGGAAGACATTAAAGCCCGCACGGCTGTTCCGACCCGATTATCTTCAGTCAAAATCACGGCAGACGCCATCCCAATGATGGCCGAAGACGCAATGACAAAAGATCGTTTATTGATGAACAATGCCCGCGAGATGACCTATGACGCGACAGTCAAAATCTATGAAGCAATTTTATGAGCAAGCCCGTTCCAAACCCGCGAAGTGACTATGCTTTTTTTCTTCCGATACAAACCCGGTGGGCTGATAATGATGTTTACGGCCATATCAATAATTCCGTTTATTATTTTTACTTCGATACGGTTGTGAACGCCTTCCTTATAAAGGAAAATGCCTTGGCCATTGGCACGTCCGAAACGATTGGATTGGTGGTTGATACGGGATGCAGTTATTTCGCTCCGGCGTCGTTTCCGGACATAATTCACGCCGGGCTGCGGGTCACGAAAACCGGGAACAGCAGCGTGCGTTATGAGGTCGGAATTTTTAAAAATGATAATCAGGACGCCGTCGCCCAAGGGCATTTCGTTCATGTCTATGTCGATGCGACAACGCGCCGGCCTGTGGCCCTGCCTGCGCCGCTCAAATCTGCTTTGCTGAAATTAGAAAAGACATCGTCATGACCGCATCCGCAATTCCCGAAGTGACCACAGCCCGCGATGGCGCAATTGAAGTCATTACGCTCAACCGTCCGGATAAAATGAACGCCTTTAATACCGCGCTGTTCGGCAAGCTGATGGACGCTGTCAATGCTGCCGATAAAGACCCTGACGTGCGGGTTATGATCATCACCGGAGCCGGCCGAGCCTTTTGCGCCGGCGCGGACATTGAGGGTGGGTTTGGCGGCGCCGGCCTGACCGAAGGCCCGGAATTTATTGACGGTATTATGCGCGATTACGGCGGCCGGCTTGTCCTGCGTCTTTGGGATTGCGACACGCCGATTATTGCGGCCGTTAACGGCACAGCGGTCGGGATCGGCGCGACCATGCTCCTGCCTATGGATATTAAAATCGCCGCGAAAGGCGCAAAAATGGGCATGCCATTTTCGCGTCGCGGCATCGCTTGTGACGGCGCATCGAGCTGGTTTTTGCCACGAATTGTCGGAGTCTCGCGCGCGCAGCATTGGATTGCAACCGGCGAGATATTTCGGTCTGAAGATGCTCTCGCCGCAGGCCTGCTGAGTGAGATTTGCGACGCTGAAGACGTGCTCCCCCGCGCGATGGACATTGCCCGCGATATGGCCGCCAATTGTTCCCCCCAATCCATGGCCCTCAACAAACAGCTTTTGCGCAGCAGCCTTGTCGGTGAAACAGACGGACCGTTCAAAGCCCATATGCGTGAGTCTGAAATTCTGATGGCGCGATTTGCCTCTTCCGATTGCCGCGAAGGCGTGGCGTCATTTTTTGAAAAACGCAGCCCAAACTTTGCCCCTGACAACCGTTAAAGTGTCCCCGAATGACAGCTAAGCACATTCTCATTTGCGGGGCCGGCATAGGGGGCCTGACAGCGGCGACGGCTTATGCAAAGGCCGGCGCACGCGTGACCGTGTTTGAACGGGCAGAGAAAATTTCCGAAGTCGGCGCCGGAATTCAGCAAAGCCCAAATGCAATGGCCGTCCACGCTGCGCTCGGAACGGCGAGCGATATTGCCGCCTATAGCTTTGCCCCCGATGCCGGAACGCTGCGCGATTATAAAACCGGAGCGGTTAAACTGCGCACCCAAATGGACGTCGCCTACAAGGCCCGATATGGCCACCCTTATTTGCATATCCACCGCGCTGATCTGATCGCGATTTTGCTTAATCACGCCAAACGCGCAGGCACAACGATCCTGACAGGGCATAGCGTCAGCGGATACAAGCAAGACAAAACCGGCATTACCGCGCTGACAAATCAAGGCGATTTTCAAGGCGATTTGTTTGTTGGCGCAGACGGAATAAACTCTCTCATTGCCGGGCAAATGCACGGCGAGACACCGGCGCGCTTCACCGGGCAAATGGCATGGCGCGGCACGGTCAAAGCGTCTGATGTCCCATCAGGAATAATCCCAAAAGAAGCCGCCGTTTGGGTCGGCCCCGGCGCGCATTTCGTTACGTATTATCTTCGCGGCGGCGAGTTGATAAACTTTGTAGCGGTTAAGGAGCGCAGCAAACATACTGAAGAAAGTTGGTCAAAACCGGGCGACATGCAAGCGCTCCAAAAAGCCTTTTCCGGATGGGACGCGGCGGTCACCGCATTGCTGTCGGCGTGCACGACCTGTTTTGAATGGGGCCTGTTTGATCGGCCCGTATTGCCAACATGGCATGACGGACGCGCGGTCTTGCTCGGTGATGCCTGCCATCCCATGCTCCCGTTTATGGCCCAAGGCGCAGCCATGGCGATTGAGGACGCGTGGGCGCTATCGCAATTAACAGCCAATGCGGATGACCTTCCCGCCGCGTTTTCAAAATATGAAACCATGCGAAAACCGCGTGCAAGCAAGCTGCAAGCCATCTCGACCGGGAATGCGGCTATGTTCCACGCCGCAGGCCCTGCCGCCATCATCAGAGACGCCAAATTAACCGTCGCCCGCGCCCTGCCCTTGGCCGCGGCCTTGCGATTTGATCCGATTTACGGCTACGATATTACGAAAGAGATTTAAGGTCTTCGGGACGGTTTAAGTTTCGCATTTCCGCCTCAGAAAACATAACCGAATTTGAGGCTAAAACAGCGTGCAAAGCTGATATTCGCCTTAGCCCGTTTTCGACTATTGCGCGTTTTAAAACGTGAAGATTGCGGGTCGGCAGACCGGCGTGCAGTCCATGAATTGCGCCCCCGCTAATAGCCACGACCGGGCCGGATTTTGCGGCGGAAAGCATACGATCTGAATAATCTGCAGGCAAAAACGGCGTATCGACAGGCGCCATAATCATTATGTCAAAACCCTGCCCGGCAATGAAATCCAAAGCCGTCAAAACCGATAAAACGACGCCGGGCGCGCGGTCTTGCGCCGGTAAAAAATCAGGGACATCGGGGATGATATCTGCGCCGCAATAACTGCGTTCTGAATAGTCAGAAGCGACGCTTACGAATATTTGATCAGCCGCGCCCATAGCGCATTTAACACTATCAAAAGCGCTCATTCCGACAATATCAATAGCGCCTTTATCAATCCCGCCGAGGCGCGAGGCTTTGCCGCCGTTAAAGATGACGCCGGCAACGCGCATGATCAGCGACGAAGGCGTTCTGCATGCCAAACAATATGGTCGCGCATAAAGGTCGAGATGAAATAATAGCTGTGATCATAGCCGGCGTGATAACGGGTTTGCAGATCAATTCCCGCCGTTTCACAGGCCGCATCCAAGAGATGTGTTTTCAGCTGTTCTTTGAAAAAATTATCATCAAGGCCCTGGTCAACCAAAATACCGCCCGGCGCATTATGGCCGGCTTTGATCAACTCAACCGCGTCATGCTTGGCCCATGCCGCACGATCATCGCCCAAATATCCGCCAAGGGCTTTTTCGCCCCACGGCACTTGGCTGGGCGCTACAATCGGCGAAAACGCAGAAATAGATTTAAAGGTTTGTGGGTTGTGAAGGCCAATCGTCAGCGCCCCATGCCCGCCCATGGAATGGCCTGTTATGCCCTGAGCGGTCATATCGGCCGGGAAGCTTTTCGCAATCAAGGCCGGTAATTCGTCTTCGATATAGGTTTTCATTTTATAATGTTTGGAAAATGGCGCTTGGGTTGCGTCCACATAAAATCCGGCCCCTAAGCCAAAATCGTATGCTTCATTCGGATCGTCGGCGACACCATCGCCGCGCGGGCCGGTGTCAGGGGCGACAAAAACAATGCCAAGCTCCGCGCAAGCCCGGCGGAAATCGCCTTTTTCAGTAACATTGGCGTGGGTGCAGGTCAGGCCGGACAAGTACCAAAGCACAGGTAATTTCGCGCCCGGCGTGTGCGGAGGGACATAAACGCTGAACGTCATATCCGTACCTGTGGATGTCGATCCGTGGCGGTAAACGCCTTGAATACCGCCAAAGGCTTTCGCTTCGCTGATAATTTCCATGATAGTCCTTTATTGAAAAATAACGGTTTTATTACCGTTGATAAATGTGCGGTGCGTCGCATGAAGTTGCACAGCCCGGGCGAGCGCGCTTGCCTCTACGTCGCGGCCCATGGCCACCAAATCGTTCGGCGTCATTGTGTGGTCAACGCGCTTAACCATTTGCTCAATAATCGGGCCCTCATCCAGATCGGACGTCACATAATGCGCCGTCGCGCCAATTAATTTGACGCCCTTATCAAAAGCCCTGTGATATGGTTTGGCTCCTTTGAAGCTGGGCAAAAAGGAGTGATGAATATTGATAATATTACCCGAAAACTCCTCACATACGGACTCAGATAATATCTGCATATATCTGGCCAGTACAATAAACTCGACCCCGGCATCATTAATCACTTTGCGCAATGCGGCCTCAGCTTCCGGTTTGGTTTTTGAGGTGACAGGAATATGATGAAACGCAAGGCCGGCATTATCGGCGAGCGCTTTGGCATCGGCGTGATTGGACACAATCGCCCGCACATCTATATTCAGCGTTCCGGAACGCACCCGGTATAAAAGGTCCGCCAAACAATGATCAAACTTTGAAACCATTAAAAGCGTAGGGATTTTACGGTCTGCTCGATAAACATGATTGTCCAAGTCATATTTTTTACAGATCGTTGCCAGATCTTCGTTAAATCCCGGCAGCGCCGAGGCTTTAATATCAAAGCATATCCGCGAGAAGAACATATCGCTTTGCGGCGTCCCAAATTGGGCAAGCTCTGTAATAAACCCATCGTGATCAGCAAGACAGCCGGTCAGCGACGCCACGATTCCCGTGCGATCAGCACTGCGTGTTGTCATTATAAAACTCAGTTTTGTATCAGATGCGGCGCTCATTAAAACACCACCACGGAGCGAATAGATTTCCCGGCGTGCATGAGGTCAAAGCCTTTATTGATCTCCTCAAGCGTCAATGTGTGCGTAATCATGGCGTCGATTTCTATTTTGCCGTTCATATACCAATCGACAATTTTCGGGACGTCCGTGCGGCCTTTCGCGCCGCCGAACGCCGTGCCTTTCCAGACCCGGCCCGTGACAAGTTGGAACGGCCGCGTCGCGATTTCTTTGCCGGCTTCGGCCACACCGATAACCACAGAGACGCCCCAGCCA
>CALLXE010000033.1 GCA_938015875.1 uncultured Robiginitomaculum sp.
GAGCAACCGATTACCATGATGCTCTAGAAACGGCATTGCCGGTTTAATAATTCAGGGCGATTCGCGTGACGCGCGAGTCGCCCTTTTTGCTGCGCGTCTCTGCCGTGAACGCTTGCAGGGGGAGGCCGGCAGGGCTTATAGTTTCCGCATTATTTAAAGATTTGAGGCCCACATGTTTGGCAAAGCCATCATCGCAACAGTTTTAGGCGCAGTCGTCACCGGCGGCGCGGTCTATGTCGCGGCCAATCCGGAACTGCTTGAGGCGAAATCGCAAGCGACCACGCCGGACATACCGGCCGATGACAACGTAACCGGCGCGGAGCCGCAAACAACGGTAATTAAAAACTTGCCGGCAAGTGATACCACCCCGCAGGTGATTACGCCTGATGTTATTGAAGACGAGCAGCCCTTCGCACCCGTCCTTCCGGAAGCCAAGCAGCTTACAGAGCGCACAGTTGTCACGCCCCCGAAAGTCGACATCGAAATTGAGGCCGCCCGCCTTGAAGCTGCCGAAAGGGTTGAAAATGCCCGCGTTCTTGCCGCCGCCGATCAGCAGCAAGCGCGCAGAACCGCCGCATCAAATCTGCGCCGCATTATGGCCCAAGCGGAGCGCATTGGCTCGATTGATTTACAGGACCAAGCCTATTTGTCCGCCGTTGAATTTGCGCTGACAAATGATGACTTTCGCGGCGCCGGTTCAGCAATGGAAGCGCTTAGCCAACCGCAACTTCGCGATACGGCCCGGTCTAAAATTGCAGTAAAATATGCCCGCACAGGCAAAACGGACGCAGCGTTTAAAGTCATTGATCAAGTCGAAATTGACGATCTGCGCGATTTCATGCGCCTGCAAGTTATCGAGGCCGTAGCGCGCCGCGAATAACGCAATTTTGCAAGGCGTTTATGCGCATAATCGGTTAAACCCACCTGTCCAATTGACATAAAATTCGCTATAAGACCTGCAGATTCCAATAACTGCAAAGAGCTTTCTTATGGCCGACACTTCATTTGACGTAATCGTTATCGGTTCAGGCCCCGGCGGCTATGTGACCGCCATTCGCGCGAGCCAGCTTGGCTTTAAAACGGCGATTATAGAAAAAGAAGATTTGGGTGGCGTTTGCCTCAATTGGGGCTGTATTCCGACCAAAGCGCTGCTGCGCTCTGCTGAAATTTACCACAATATGGAAAACGCAAAAAACTATGGCCTGACCGCTACGGCCGGGTTTGACTTGCCGGCTATCGTTAAACGCTCGCGGAATATTGCCGGGCAATTATCAGGCGGCGTGAAGTTCCTGATGAAGAAAAACAAAATCACGGTCATTCCCGGATTTGCGCGGTTGGAAAGAGGCGGCGACGCGCCAAAAGTTATTGTGAAATCATCCAAGGGCGAAGAGACCTATTCAGGCAAGCACGTCATCCTCGCCTCGGGCGCGCGGGCCCGTACTGTTCCGCAAATCGGCCTGGAGCCGGATGGCAAGTTCATCTGGACGGCGCGTGAAGCCATGACGCCGGACACAATGCCAAAAAAACTTCTGGTCATCGGCTCCGGTGCGATCGGTATGGAATTTGCCAGTTTTTACAACGCCTTCGGCGCAGATGTTACCGTTGTTGAAATGGTTGACCGCATCCTGCCGGCCGAAGACGCAGAGATTTCCGCCATGGCGCAAAAAGCGTTTGAGAAACGCGGCTTTAAATTCATGTTGGACGCACAAGTTAAATCTGTGAAGACGGGCAATGATGTCACGGCCACGATTTCAGTCGGCGGCAAGGACGAAGTCCACAATTTTGATCGCGTCGTTCTGGCGATTGGCATTGTCGGCAATGTTGAGAATATGGGCCTTGAAGAGCTTGGCGTTAAAATCGACCGCAGCCACATCACTGTCGACGATTACTCCTTCACCGGAGTCAAAGGCCTCTACGCGATCGGTGACGTGACCACGCCGCCTTGGCTGGCGCATAAGGCGTCTCATGAAGGTATTATTTGTATTGAGAAAATTGCCGGCATGCACCCGCATCCACTCGATGCCAACTCGATTCCCGGCTGTACCTATTGCCATCCGCAAATCGCCAGTGTCGGCCATACGGAAGAACAGGCGAAAGCGGCCGGGCATGACATCAAAGTGGGCCGTTTCCCGTTCATCGGTAACGGCAAAGCCATTGCACTGGGCGAACCGGAAGGCATGATCAAAACTATTTTTGATGCCAAAACCGGAGAACTGCTCGGCGCGCACATGATCGGCGCCGAAGTGACAGAACTTATTCAAGGCTATGTCATCGGGCGGCAGCTTGAGACAACGGAAGAAGACCTGATGCACACAGTCTTCCCGCATCCGACCTTATCAGAAATGATGCATGAAGCGGTTTTGGATGCTTATGACCGCACAGTCCACATGTAGATTTACGGCGTTGCTGCCGCATTTGCGGGGCGTTTAAGCCGCAGTAAACTCGCAAGCCGGCCTTTAGATTTAAGGGCCGGTTTTTCTATGATGCGCCATGACAGCCATGCGATTACGCTCGATAGTGTTGCCGCCGTAAGCGCCAAGGCGGCTGTATTAAATGCCGGATTGATCAGGACAAGGCATTGCAGAACAGCCCAGTGATAAATGTAGATGCCGTACGATACATCATCGAGACGTTGCAGGAACTTCCATTTTGGCGCCTCAATATAGGCCAGCCAAAACACGAGAGTCGCAATCGCCAGATTAAATGCAACCTCGGCTTCAGGGCCGGATTTAAAGAGCCAGGTAAGGCCAAGGAAGACGGCCGGTGCCCAAAGATGAAAGCGAAGCGTATCGCGAAAAGCAAAGATCGCAGCACCCAGTCCATAAGCCAAACCAAAGCGCAACACTGCCTGCGCTGTATCGGGCAGGGTATCATAAAGACCTGTTCTGATCGCGACGGGATAAACAATCGCAAAGATCAGAAACTGCATGGCAATCAGGCTGCGTGACCGCAAAAGACCGATGGCAAAAGCGATAAATGTCCCGATATAGGCCAAAACTTCGTAGCGAAGAGTCCAGAGGGTGGCACCGCTCATTTGCTCAGGATTATCCTGAAAGGTTCCGGGCAGATTCATTTCGGTCTGCGCAAAGCTTAAAACGCGCAAGGGCTGCGTCAGGGTTTCGGGATGGGTAAAATATTGCGTAAGCGGCATGGACGTCACCATTGCGCCCATTGCAAACGTCGTAATCAAAACAAATGTCAGCAAGGCCGGAAAGATGCGCAGGATACGGGCCGCGGCAAAACCGGGCATATCACCGCGATGCAGCATGCTTTTTGTGACCAAAAACCCGGAGACAATAAAGAAAGCGTTCACCGCAGTGTAGCTTGGCGTGTAGTGCAAAAACAATTTAGGCTCTGCGCTGCTGCCGCCGATTTTCACAACAGTTGCATGGCCGAAAACAACCATCAACGCCATGATGATGCGCAGGGGCGTGAAGAAGTTATCATGACCCTCTGAAATTTTAACTGCGCTCATCTCGTATCCTCACCGTTTAAGCAGGTTTGCTGCTTTGTGGGGCTGCTGCAAATGTTGTGCCGCCTGAGAGATGCGGGGACAATATCCGCGATAAAAGAAACGAGAAAAGCAGGGAAGCGGGAAGCGCCGCAGCAATTAGGCCCCAAGAACCAAGATCGGGGCATGACAACAAAATCAACTGCGCGACCGGCCAATGAAATATATAGAGCGCAATTGTCAGGCCTTGGTTTTTAATTTCGGGCAGTGCTGAAAGAACGGAGCTTTGCATTACAGCAAAAGCTGTCAGCGCCCAGAAAACTGACAGAAATATCTCAATTAATGGCGTCCAAGGCAGAACATAATATTGTACCAGGGTTGCCGTCAAAACTGCGGGAACGAGCAGGCGGGTCTTAAACATTTCTGCACGGTATGAAAATATTGCCATACCGACAGCAAACATTGACAGCAGGCGAGCGGCCGGTTGAAGGCTTTCCGGAAATGCAAACCATCCCCAAACTTGCGCGGCATGGACAATCGTATAGCCGCAGACGCCCACAACCGCGATGGCTAAAACGGTGCTGCGATCCTCTAAGAGACGCAGCTTTGATGCAATGGTAATGCCCACATAGGCGGCGATGCCCCACCGAAACGTCCAAATCGCGCCTTGGATTATACATTGATAATTCGCGTCATCCAAAAGGCCGGGTAAAGCGCGCCCCGGATCAATACACGCCAAAACATCAATAGCATAAAAGCCAAGGTGTGAAAATAACTCACCTAAGCTCGCCGCCGGGACGCCCAAGGCGGGATAAATGATGAAAACCGTAAGAAGGGCATATGATGCAAGGTAGGGAAATATCCGCTTTACCCGTGACAGCAGCATAAACCCGCTCTTTAAGGGGCGCTTCAGGCTGCGCATAGCCATAAACCCGGCCAGTATAAAAAGGACATTGACGCCAATCCAGCTTGGGTCATACCCAAAAGCCTGAAGCGCCTCGTGACTGTCCGGGCCATAGGGCAGGGTGGAAATATGCCCAAGCGCTACAAGACAGACGATCAGCAATTGAACAGCCCCATAGCCGCGCAAAAACGGCTCGCCCCCCGCGCGGATTTGCATATCTTCTATGTGCGTCTTATCAATCGACAAAATTGCCTACCCACTATAAACATGGCCGCTGATAACGGCCAAACTTCCCGTTTGGCTTCACGCTCTGACGAGGCAAAACCGAATGACTGTACTTTTTGACAAAGCAAATGCACCCGCTTCGGGCATGCAAAAACCTCGTCATCCGGAAAAGCAAAACCGTCCGGACAATGCTATCTTACGAAAACCAAGTTGGATAAGGGTTAAAGCGCCGACAAGTTCTGCATTTTCTGCAACACGTGACATTGTGAAGAAAAAAGGCCTTGTGACAGTCTGCGAAGAAGCGGCCTGTCCGAACATTGGCGAATGCTGGGAAAAGTCTCACGCAACATTTATGATCTTGGGCGACACCTGCACACGGGCGTGCGCATTTTGTAATGTCAAAACCGGTATGCCCGGCGCTGTAGATTTAGGAGAGCCGGCAAAAATTGCCGAGGCCGTGATCGAAATGGGCCTTCAACACGTGGTGATTACGTCCGTTGATCGTGATGATTTGTCTGACGGTGGGGCCAATCACTTTGTCAATGTTATCAATGCGATACGTGAGACTTCTCCTAAGACAACCATTGAGATTTTAACCCCTGACTTCCTGCGTAAAGACGGCGCGGTGGAAGCCGTGATTGATGCAAAGCCGGATGTGTTCAATCATAATCTTGAGACTGTGCCGCGGCTCTATTTGAAAATCCGTCCCGGGGCGCGTTATTTCCATTCTCTGCGCCTTCTGGAACGCGTGAAAGACCGTGATCCGCAGCAATTTACTAAATCCGGCCTCATGGTTGGACTGGGAGAGACTAAGGAAGAAGTCATGCAGGTCATGGATGATATGCGATCTGCAGGTATCGATTTTTTGACAATCGGGCAATATTTACAGCCAACCCGTAAACATGCCGCCATTGATCGGTTCGTGACGCCTGACGAATTTAAGGCTTATGAGACGATTGCGCGGGCCAAAGGCTTCCTGATGGTTTCCGCGACGCCGCTGACCCGGTCAAGCTATCACGCAGACAGTGATTTTGCGCAACTGCGCGCCGCCCGGGCAGCGCTGTAATGCCAAGCGCCCGGCTGACAGAGCATTTGCGTCATTCACCGGCGGATATGATGGACTTGGTGACAAGCGTCGAAAAATATCCGGAGTTTTTAAACTTCGTGGCCGGCCTGCGGATTATCGGCGGCCGCCAATGCACGGCGACAGGAGAGCGATTTGAGGCCGAAATGGCTGTCAGCTATAAAATGATCAGCGAGACAGTACGCTGCATCGTCGAAATCAATAACGACAACGGTACAGTCAAAGTGTCTAAGGCCGACAAATCAGGACCGATAAAGACCCTTTTGAACGACTGGACGTTTTACGCTCTGCCGGACGGATCTACCCTTGTCGACTTGACCGTCGATGTGACCTTAAAAGCCTTTCCGCTTAATATGCTTGTGAAACAAAAATTCGGCGAGGCCAGCGACAAAATCATGAGCGCTTTCAAACGCCGCGCCGCCGGTCAGTATAAAACCGTGGGCGACGCCGATTTAGATGTCCGCAAAGAAGCCGAAGTTCTAGGTGTTAAGGGCTTCGCTTAGCCACTCCAGTGCGTACATGACCGTCAATTTTCGCACTTGATCGCGGCCTTTATTGCCGAAATTCTGCACAATAGCCTGCGTGGGCTTTCCCTTTTGAGACAGGGCAAACCACACCGTTCCTACAGGTTTAGACCTGCTTCCGCCGCCCGGGCCGGCAACGCCCGTAACCGCGATACAAATATCAGTGTACAAAATTTTGTTTCCGCCCTCGGCCATAGCTGTGGCAACAGGTTCGCTCACAGCTCCGCCGGGCTTAAACGCAGCGTTTGGAACGCCTAAAACCCGCATTTTTGCGGGATTCGAATAGGTAATTAATCCGCCGACAAAAACGTCAGACGATCCGGCCGGATCGGTCAGGGATTTACCGATCCATCCGCCGGTGCAGCTTTCCGCCGTGCCGATAGTGACGCCTGCGCGGCGGGCCTTTTGCAGCACCTGCGCGGCTAATTTCGTCCGTGCGCTCATCGCGGCCTCCTTATGGTGGCAACCGCCTGCGCGGCAATGCCTTCACCCCGCCCGGTAAATCCAAGCTGTTCTGTGGTCGTCGCTTTGACGCTGATGCAATCGATCGGGAGGCCAAGGACGTCGCCTATGCGCGCGCGCATGGCGTCGCGGTGAGGCTTGATTTTCGGTGCTTCGCAGATAAGCGTGACATCAATATGCTCAATGCTGCCGCCGGCATTGCTGACGAAACGACCGGCCTCGCGCAGGAATATATCAGAACTTGCGCCTTTCCATTGCGGGTCCGTTGGCGGGAAATGATCACCAATATCACCGGCGGCCATAGCCCCGAATATAGCGTCCGTTATGGCGTGAAGGCCGACATCAGCGTCACTGTGACCAAGCAGCGTCTTATCAGCATCAATACGGACGCCGCATAAATACATATGATCGCCGTCAACCAATCTGTGCACGTCATAACCGCTGCCGACGCAGGTCTTAAACTCAGTCATTATCGCCTCTGCTTTGGCTAAATCTTCGGGGTGTGTAATTTTAAAATTATTCAAATCGCCGGGCGTTTGCGCTACAGCCATGCCGGCGTTTACAGCAACAGCAATATCATCTGAAAACGTAATTTCGGCGGGCAGGGCCTCAAAAGCGCTTAAGATTGGTGCGTAATGAAACCCTTGCGGGGTCTGCACAGTTACAAGAGCGTTTCTGTCTGCATCATGGCCGATCGCGCCGCCGCGGACAGTCTTAACCGCATCAACCAAACGCATAACAGGAACAGCCGCCGGGGCCGTGTTAAGGCCTTCCAGCACACCTTCGATAACGGCCGGAGTCACCATAGGGCGCGCAGCATCGTGAATTAAAACGTAATCTATACTCAAATTTCGCAGAGTCTTGATCCCGTTAAAGACCGATTGCGTCCGGCTCTCCCCACCGGCGACAACAAGAACGCCGGGAAGCACTTCTTTAATGCGGTCAAAATAATCAGGATGGGCGACGATTACCGTGTGATCAAAGCTGCTAAATTTTAGGGTGCTGTGCTGCAATACTGTTTTACCGCTAAGCGCTTGGTACTGTTTTGGCAGGTCAAATCCCGCGCGCAATCCCTTGCCTGCTGCAACAATCACCGCGGCTGTTGTTTTTTTGTGCATAGCTGAGAAAACGATCTTTCTATAGTGATGAATTATTGTGCAACCCGGGCACAAAGGATAGAACAGCGACAATACAATGGATAAGCGGTCATCATGAATTTCGCAATTACAATCGGTAAGCATGACATCACGTCACGGGTTTGGGTTGCGCCTATGTCCGGCGTGACAGATTTGCCGTTTCGCCGCTTGCTCCACCGTCTTGGCGCAGGGCTTGTCGTCTCAGAAATGATCGCCAGTGAAAATCTGGCAAGTGGTAATATCGAATCGATGCAGCGGGCCGCAGGAAGCGGTGAGATCACGCCGCTTGTGGTGCAGCTTGCCGGCCGCGAAACACAATGGATGGCTAAGGGCGCGCAGATGGCCGTGCAGGCCGGCGCGGATATTGTCGATATCAATATGGGATGCCCTGCGCGCAAGGTAACAAAAGGCCTGTCGGGGTCAGCTTTAATGAAGACGCCGGACCATGCCCTTGATTTAATTAAAGCGACGGTCGACGCTGTTGATGTTCCTGTGACCTTAAAAATGCGGCTTGGTTGGGATGATGACATGCTCAACGCCCCTGAAATTGCCGAGCGCGCAGAGGCTGCGGGAGTGAAAGCGATTGTTGTTCACGGACGAACGCGGTGCCAATTCTATAAAGGGAATGCGGATTGGGCTGCGGTTAAGGCCACAAAGAATGCCGTTAACATCCCGGTTGTTGTAAACGGCGATATTCATATGCCGGATGATGTGACATCGGCCCTGACGCAATCCGGCTGCGACGGCGTGATGGTCGGACGGGGACTTGTCGGGCGGCCTTGGAATATTGCCGCGCTTCAAGCAGCAGCCTCCGGAGTCGCGAGGCCCAAACCGGTGCCTGTTGAGACGCAACTTGAAATCATTTTCTCACACTATGACGATATTATTGGCTTCTACCCGGACGGACAGGGTTACCGCATGGCCCGCAAACATTTGGCCGGCTATATTGAAAACGCGCCCCTTGGCCTGTCAGGCGTTGAAATTGGCCGGGCGCGCGGCGCTGTTTGCACGTTGAAAGACCCGGATGCGGTCAAGCGCGCCTTAGAGCAATTATACACAAATTCAGCGCGGCAGGCGGCGTAATGGCGATGGCGGATCAGTTAAATCCGGGCCTGCTGGTTGATGACATGCCGTTCCCGTTATTGGTCGTACGTCATCCGGATTTTCGGGTTGTATGGGTTAACACCTACGCAGAAAATTGGTTCGGTCGCTCCCGCAAGTCACTGGCGGGTAGGGATCTGACCTTTCTGACGAAAGATACGGACAGCCTTATTATATCGCTGGAAAAAGCCCGCGGCGGACGCCCGGTCAATATCCATGACTTACGAGTCTTTGGCAGCGGGGACGCCAGCGCGCCGTTCTTTATCTCGGCCTTTCCTCATGGTGATGACGTAGCGATCATGATGGTGCCAAGCGAGCAGCGCACACCTAAGACCGGACAAGACAGCAGCAATGCCGTCAGCGCGCTTGGCCGCATGCTGGCCCATGAGCTGAAAAACCCGCTCGCAGGCATTAAAGGCGCGGCTCAACTTCTTAAGTCAGAGCACTCGGGAAACGAGGATCTGGAATTAATCGCTTTAATCGGAACAGAGACTGATCGTATTCGCCGGCTGGCTGACCGCATGGAAAGCTTTGCCGCATTTGATGAAATGGAACCCGGCCCCGTCAATATTCACAGCGTCCTCAGACAGGCCAGGCTTTTGGCCCAAAGCAGCCCCGGCAATAAAATACGCTATATCGAAGATTATGATCCGTCGCTTCCAAATGTTGACGGAGACACTGACGCGCTCATGCAAGTCGCAATTAACCTGATCGGGAATGCCGCGGAAGCGATCAGCCTGTCATCAACCGGCGGAACAGTCCGGCTGGAAACAGCCTATCGCACCGGTCTGAGCCGGCAGACAGATGGACCGGATCGACCATTGCCGATTGAAATTCGCATCGTTGACGACGGTCCCGGTATATCTGCCGCTGTTCACGAGCAAATGTTTATGCCGTTCGTAACCGATAAACCCGCAGGGCGGGGCTTGGGCCTGACTTTAGTCTCGCGCATAATCAGCGCGCATGGCGGCGTTATTGATGTAACGTCAAAACCCGGCCGCACCGTTTTCTCTCTCTCACTTCCCGCCGCTGACAATAAGGACGCTGCACTATGAGCACGCAAATTTTACTGGCCGATGATGATGATGCAATCCGCTTAGTGCTTTCTAAAACTTTGACGCGCGCAGGCTATCAGGTTCGGGCAACGGACAATCCGGAAACTCTGGTTAAGTGGGCAGAGCAGGGCGAAGGTGACATCATTTTGTCGGATGTTTTGATGCACGGCAAAGAAGTCTTCAGCAGCCTGCCGGCCATCCGCGCGGCGAGGCCCAATATTCCTATTATCATCATCAGCGCCAATAATACTGTCACAACAGCCCTAAAAACCGGGCAGCACGACGTCTTTGAATATGTCCCCAAGCCCTTTGATCTGGAAGACATCACAGGCGCAGTGGCGCGAGCTGCCGGCAGTTTGGGCGCTTCGAAACAGCGTCCCGGAAAATCCAAACCGGACAGCTCGCCCATGATCGGTCGCAGCGCGGCAATGCAGCCGGTTTACCGCGCCGTTGCCCGTTTTGCATCGGGCAATCTTCCGGTTTTGATTCGAGGGGATGTCGGAACCGGTAAAGATCTGGTTGCGCGCCTGATCCACGACGGCGGAAGCCGTAAAGACCGCCCGTTCATCCGTGAGACAAAATTTGATAACCTGTCGCTGATTTTACAAAAAGTGAACGGGGGCGATTTGTATATTGATGAAGTCTCAAACCTGTCTGACGATCAACAGGAAGGCTTGCTGCAATTGATGATTGAGACCGAAAATATTCCGTCAGCGCAGCGCCCGCGTGTCATATCTGCAACCCGAAAAGATTTACGCAGGCTTGCCCAAAACGATCAATTTCGGGATGATCTGTTGTTTCGACTGAATGTGGCCGAGATACAGATTCCGCCGCTGTCAGAACGGGAACGCGACACTTATGAACTGGCAGAAGTGTTTTTATCTCATGCGGATACGTCGCGAGATCAAAACCGTCGGTTATCATCGGATGCGCTGGATATGCTGCACAAGCATATTTGGCGGGGCAATGTGCGCGAACTTGAAAATTTGGTGCGCCGATTAGCCGTGCTTTATTCCGACGAAATCATAACCGCAGATATGGTCGTGACAGAATTTTCAAAAGATGTCGCCAAAACCGAATTGCCGGAGGATACGGAAAAAATGGGTGCGCTTGTTCGCGAAGCTGTGCAGCGCCTCCTCCACAGCCCTGCGCCTGCCGCTGATGCCGAATCCTTTCATCAACAGGCCCTAAGCTGGATCGAAGTTCCGCTAATTGAGGAGGCCGTGCGGATGACAGGTGGTAATCGCGCAAAAGCCGCAGAACTTTTAGGTATACACAGAAACACTTTACGGACAAAACTTAAAGCGATTGACGGTGAATAAGGTTTGATTCACTGCGGGTCTTGGTTATTTTGCAACACTGGGATATAAAAGTCACAGAATAGCAGTGTCGCTGCTATATGAGGACGTTTATATGGGCGAAGGTTTCTCCAACCCTTTGACAGATCAACCGGCCGTCGCGCATGCCGAAGCGGCGACTGAGCGAAAATTTCGCTCACGTCCGCTTGTGCAGTCAGCGCTTTTTATCATACTTTTTTTAGTTGCCCTCGGACTTGTCGGCTTGGGCGGCTTGTTCGCATTTTCCAGAGACGACGTCCGGGCGCTGCGCGCCTTGCCGATTTTAATTATCAATTTCGCGCTGATATTTGCTTTGGCTGTCTACCTGATAGCCAGAGTCTGGACTGTGCTGTTCTCCGGCAAAACCGGCGATCCGGCGCCGCAACTTCACAGACGTTTCTTAATGATTTTCAGCTTGGCAGCGATCATGCCCGCCATTGTCGTCGGTACGTTTTTCGGCGTTGTGATGAGTCGCGACATCAGCGATCTTTTAAACACGAATGTGCAGCAGGTCATGAGTGAGTCGCGGGTCGTATCCAACGCCTATCTGAAACGGGAGCTTGACCTGTTTCAACCGGATGTCCGTGCGCTGGCGGCGACGCTGAATCAGTCCTCCGGCGAGTTTCAAAATCGCATAACATTTTCAGACTTCCTGATCAGCCAAGCGGTCTTTTGGGAGTTTCCCGCTGTTTACGTCATCAATGAAAGCGGTGAGATCCTCGCAAAAGCCGAAAGCCCTTCCGCCCCTGTATACCGGGCCCCGTCGCCTGAAATTTGGGAAGTTGCCAAGGATGAGAAAAACCCGCTGACCGTGGGCAATCGCAGCGAGATAGATTTTCTTAGTGCGCTGATGCATCTGGAGGCCTTTGATGACGCCTATTTGTACACAGGCCGGTATTTGGAGGAGGGCATTTTGTCCTCTCTGGAGAATATGGACAGGCTGGAAGATACCGTGACGCGCGTGACCGGCGACCGTGGCCAGATAAACCGTATTTTTCTGCTGACATATCTTCAGGCTGCTTTGCTGATACTCATTGCCGCCATATGGCTCGGCGTTGTTCTGGCAGGCCGCATTGTGAAACCTTTGGGACAGATGGTAATTGCAGCAGAGAAAGTGCGCTCCGGCGACCTGAATACACGGGTAAATGTAACGGGGGTTTGGGACGAAATTTCGGATCTGGCCGGTGCGTTTAACCGTATGACCCGTCAATTGGGAACGCAGCGAGAAGATTTGGTGCGTGAGCACGACATATCAGAGCAGCGCCGCCGGTTCTCAGAGGCCGTATTGTCCGGCGTCAGCGCCGGGGTGATCGGTCTGTCGCCAAAAGGCAGGATCACGCTGATGAATAAATCGGCTGAAACGCTTTTGGGCAGGGATGCGGGAGCAATGCTCGGAAAACCGTTAGGTGAAGCCTTGCCGCCGTTTTATCCCGCCTTCCATGACGTGCGCGAATCCGTCAGCGGCATCGTGGATGATCAAATCAATATTGAAACCGTCGCCGGCATACGCAATCTGGATTTGCGAGTTTCCGGCTATAGCGGGGACAGGTCCGATACAGGTTGGGTTATGACATTTGATGACATAACCCGTTTGGTCGCAGCGCAGCGCCATTCAGCGTGGCGCGAAGTGGCGCGCCGTATTGCCCACGAAATTAAAAACCCGCTGACGCCCATACAGTTATCGGCCGAACGGCTGGAGAGAAAATACGCATCAGAGATTACATCAGATCCTGAAACGTTTAAAAATCTCACGCAAACCATTACGCGCCAAGTTGAATCCCTTGGCAGCATGGTGGACGAATTCTCCGGTTTTGCCCGTATGCCCGCACCGTCACTGGACGATGTCAGCATCCACGCCTTACTGGAGGGTACAATATTTGAGCAGCGGGTCGCCTTTCCTGACATTCAGTTCTTCGTCACGGATAATGCGCCGCGCGGCTGTATGGTGCGCTGTGATGCCCGATTGATGGGCCAAGCGCTGATGAACCTGATTAAGAATGCAGGCGAATCTGTAACAACCCGCACCGAAGCCCGCGGTGACAATCACGCTGATGGCCGTATTGATGTTCTGCTGGATGCCGACGATAAGACCGTCACTATCAGTATTGTCGACAACGGTCTGGGCTGGCCCCTGACCGATAAAGAGCGCTTATTTGAGCCTTATGTTACGACCCGCGAGTCCGGCACAGGTTTGGGGCTGGCGATCGTAAAACGGGTTATCGAAGATCATGGCGGCCAATTACACCTGTCAGACCGCGTTGACGCGAAGCCGGGCGCATATGTCCGCCTGACCTTACCGCTCGCAGATACGCCCGGAATTTCAACGCAAACCGCCGGTCAAAACCTGCCTGAGACCCCTTTTATCACCCCTAATGCCGAAACGGATATGTCATGAATTCAGAAATATTGATCGTAGAAGACGAAGAAGATATCCGCTTTCTCATTGCAGGAATTTTATCAGATGAGGGCTTTGCCGTGCGTGAAGCGGCCGGAAGCGCTGACGCCATTGAGGCCTTTCGTGCGCGAAAGCCAACCCTGATTATTCTTGATGTATGGCTTAAGGGCTCGGGCATGGACGGGATAGAGCTTCTGGATTATTTCAAAACCGCTGACCCCGATATCCCCATCATTATTATCAGTGGCCACGGCACAGTCGAAACAGCTGTATCTGCCATTCGCAAAGGGGCATACGATTACATTGTAAAGCCTTTCAAAAGCGAGAAGCTTATTGTAACCGCGCAAAGAGCCGTCGAGTCGGCGCGCCTTAAACAAGAAAACGCTGAGTTGAAAGGCCGCTCTGCTCAAGAAGATATTATTGTCGGCAGCAGTCCCGCCATAACGCAAGTCCGCCAGAAAATAGACCGGATTGGCCCGACAAACAGCCGCGTCCTGATCACCGGGCCATCGGGCTCGGGCAAGGAGCTGTTTGCACGCCTCATTCACCAAAAATCCGTGCGCGCAGGCGGCCCCTTCAAGGCGGTCAACGCGGCCTCTATGGTCCCGGAGCGGGTCGAGGAGGAACTGTTTGGCGTTGAGGACAGCGACGGTAATGTCACAAAAACGGGGCTTTTGGAAAAAGCACATTTCGGAACGCTCTATTTGGATGAAGTCGCTGATATGCCGGTTGAAACGCAAGGCAAGCTTTTGCGGCTTTTGGTCGAGCAGCGGTTTAGCCGCGTTGGCGGTGATGATGATGTTCAGGTCGATGTGCGCCTGATTACGTCAACGTCGCGCGACTTGGACGGGCTGACCCGGCTGGGCAAGTTTCGTAACGATCTGTTCCACCGCTTAAATGTGATGCCCTTGGCTGCGCCGCCCCTGACAGATCGTCGCGAAGATATTCCGGGTCTCGTCGATTACTTTATTGAGCGACTGGCAGCGTCAACAGGCCTTCCCGGCAGACGGATCGGGGATGACGCTATGGCCGCCTTGCAGGCCCATGATTGGCCCGGAAATGTTCGCCAGCTTCGGAATAATGTAGAGCGCCTGTTAATATTGGCGACCGGCGATCCCTCGACGCCCATTACGCTGGAAACGCTCCCGCCGGAAGTATCTGTGGTTCGCACACAAGGCGCGCAGGACGGTTCGGAGAAGATGATCGCGATGCCGTTGAGAGACGCCCGCGAGCAGTTTGAGCGTGAATACTTACAGGCGCAAATCGAACGGTTTGGCGGAAATATCTCGCGTACAGCCGCTTTTGTCGGTATGGAACGCTCAGCGCTGCATCGCAAACTCAAATCATTGGGCGTAACAGCGACCGAAAAAGACTGAGCAATACAGATTAGCCGGGGATAAACGGGCATGGAAGTTATCATATGCGGCGCAGGACGTGTCGGTTACGGCATTGCGCAAAAACTGGCATCAGAAAATAATTCCGTGACGGTTGTCGACCTGTCTGCCGCGCTCATCCAATCGATTACAACGGATTTGGACGTCCGCGGCGTTGTCGGACATGGCGCCCATCCGGATGTTCTGAAACGGGCAGGGGTTGCCCGCGCGGATATGATTATTGCCGTAACTTATTCCGACGAAGTCAATATGGTCGCCTGTCAGGTCGCACACTCTCTTTTTGACGTTCCGACAAAAATTGCCCGTGTTCGCGCGCAAAGCTATTTACAGGACGATTGGAACGACCTTTACAGCCGTGAAAACATGCCGATTGATATTATCATCTCGCCTGAGGTTGAGGTCGGCAAAGCTATTTTACGCAGATTGAACACGCCCGGCGCGTTTAACGTGGTTCCGTTTGCAGGCGGTAAGGTCAACTTAATCGGTGTTCGCATAAATGAAGATTGCCCGATCATTCATACGCCGCTTCGCCAAATACCTGATTTGTTTTCCGGACTGCACGCCTCTGTTGTCGGCATCAAACGGGACGGAGAGGTGTTTGCGCCGGGCCAGGATGACCCGCTGGTTCCCGGCGATTCCGCTTATTTTGTGACCCGCGCAGAGCATACGAACCGTCTTTTGAACATTGTCGGGGGACAAACATCAAAAGCCCGTCACATCGTTATCGTCGGGGCCGGCAATGTCGGTGCTTATGTTGCCCAACAGCTGGAAGGCCTTCACGGCATTCGGGTGCGGCTTATTGAAAAAGACAAGTCCGTCGCCGAAGCGGCTGCTGACAGGCTGAAAAAGACGGTCATCCTGCACGGGGATGCTATGGATGCCAATATTCAGGAAGAGGCCGGCGTCGGCGATGCGGAATGCATCTTATGCCTCACGAACAGCGACAGCATCAACATTCTTTCAGGCGTTATGGGCAAAAAGATTGGCGCGAGGCAGGCTTTTTCCTTGCTTAACGACCCCGGCTTTCAGGATATGAAGGAAGAGCTTGGCATTGATATGGTCATTGATCCGCGCGCCAGCACGGTGTCCTCTATTTTGCGCCATATGCGCCGCGGCCGAATCATCGACCTTTACTCAATTGAAAACGGAAAAGCTGAAGTTATGGAAGGCGAAGTCCTTGAGACCTCTCCTATGGCCGGCAAGTCTATCGCCGAGATGGATATTTCTGCGGGCATCGTCATTGGCGCCATTGTTCGTGACGGACAGGTTTTGACCCCGGAGCCGTCCACGGTCATTCGATCTAAAGACCAAATTGTGCTGTTGGCAGAACGAACGGCGCTCAAAGATGTCGAAAAACTGTTTCGCGTATCTATGGAATACTTTTAGGCTCGCCCGCGGCTATGTCAGTTACCCGCATTACGCTTTGGATCGGATACGCGCTGTTATTTTGCGCAGCCCTTATGCTTTTGGCGGCGGCGTTTGGGGCTGCATTTCGCGAGATCGCCCTCAGCGGGTCATTTTTGTTTATCAGTTTGATTACCGCTTTGTTTGGCGGAATTTTAGCCTTTACCACGCGGTCTGCTCCGGTGCGGGAAAGCACCCGCGACGCTATGGTTTTCTTGATTTTATTTTGGTTGGCAACCCCGGCAGTGCTCTTCTTACCGCTTTGGGCGTCGGGCGTGACGGCCGGCCCGGCCCATGCGTATTTTGAAACCGTTTCTGCATTTACGACAACGGGCGCAAGTGCGCTGGCCGCTGATGAATTGCCGCGTACGCTTCTGCTTTGGCGGTCTGTTTTACAGTTTTGCGGCGGTATCGTCTCTGCGGTGTTTGCCGTTGTCATCTTGGCAGCGCTGAATTTAAGCGGGACCGGAGTCCACAGATCAAAGCTTTTCACGCTAAGGAAAGGCGAGCTTTTCACCCGCTTGGTCTTTATCGGTAAAGTTATCGCAGGCGTTTATATTACTGTCGCCGTCTTCTGTTTCACAGGGCTGGTATTAAGCGGCCTTGGACCGTTTAATGCGCTTTGCCTGTCGCTCAGCGCTGTATCGACAGGCGGATTGACGCCGCAAGATGGCTCTTTGTCGACCTATATGAATAAATTCGGAGTGATGGTGTTAGCTGTCACTTGCGTTTTCGGCGCAGCCAATGTGGCTATTGTCTGGGATTTCATGCGGCTTAAAACATGGGGCAGCTTCGTTCGCCTGCTCAGAAATTATGAGCACAGAGGTTTGTTTGTTGTCATTGCGGCGCTCATTGTGTTTGGGTTCTTATATGCCGGCTTTCGCAATATGTTTGCCGTCTTTATCGAAGCTGTATTCATGGTGAGCACGGCCGGGTTTGATTATGCCGTTATCGGCATCGACATCGTGCCGCCATCATTATTAATCATGGCAGCCTTGGTCGGCGGCTGCGCAATTTCGACAGCCGGCGGATTAAAAATGATCAGATTGCTCTTACTGATGTCCCATGCGGTCACAGATGTTGAGCGCATGTCGCATCCGTCCAAAATCAAACAGGTCCGGTTTCGCGGCGCCGTCCTGCAAGATCGCGCCTTTATGTCTGTTTGGATGTACTTCTTCGGATATACGCTGGTTTTTGCGGCCGGCATCGTTGCGCTGGGCGCGGCCGGTTTGGATTATCCGGTCGCTGTTGCTGCCAGCGCATCAGGTTTATCGAATATCGGACCGCTTTTAGATGCAACATTTCCGCTGTATTCCTACGAATCGATGACCGGATTGCAAATGTCCGTGCTCTCAACGCTCATGCTGCTGGGCCGCGTAGAGGTCTTGGCCGCACTGGCAGCGTTCACGCCGTCGCTATGGCGTAAATAATCCGCGTCAAATAGGTAAAAAGCCCGCTTCTTTGCATTCCTCTCTTGCCCTGCGTGCAGGCGATGCCTACAAAAATGCTTCATAAGCGGGGCGAAAGCGTGGAGTGTAAACCGGACTATGGCATCTGATAAAAAACAAAACTTGCAAGACACATTTTTAAATGCAGTTCGCAAATCAAAAACGCCGCTGACAATTTTTCTCGTCAATGGCGTAAAGCTTCAGGGCGTTGTCACATGGTTTGACAGCTTTTGCGTCTTGCTGCGCAGAGACGGCCAAGTTCAGTTGGTATACAAACACGCCATCTCAACAATCATGCCGTCGGGTCCCGTCGTTCTGTTTGATAAGGCTGAGGAAGACCTCGATTTTGATTAAATCTTCAGCGGCTCACCTGTGATAGAAGTCGGACACGCGCCGCCGCGCGCCATCATCATTCATCCGCTGACGTCGAAGGATAACGCATCGGCGGCTCCCGCCGATCTGGAAGAGGCCATACGCCTTGGCGAAGCCCTTGAGGTCACGGTTGAGGACAGCGCTATCGTCCCTGTGCGCGAAATCCGCGCCGGCGAGTTCTTCGGTAAAGGAAAACTCGACGACATTAAAGCTATGGTCAATGCCAAAGAGGCTGATCTGGTCATCATCAATACCTCGCTTGCGCCTATCCAACAGCGTAATCTGGAAAAGGTATGGAACGCCAAAGTCATTGATCGCACAGGCATGATTTTGGAAATTTTTGCGCTGCGTGCCGCGACCAAGGAAGGTAAGCTCCAAGTCGAGCTTGCCCGCCAATCCTATGAACGCTCGCGTCTTGTGCGAACCTGGACCCATTTGGAACGCCAGCGCGGCGGGCAGGGCTTTCTGGCCGGTCCGGGGGAAACGCAGATCGAATCCGATCGCCGCATGCTGGATCAGAAAATCGGTAAAATCCGTAAGGAAATCGACCAAGTCCGCCGAACGCGCGAATTACAACGCACTAAACGTCAGCGCGCGCCGGAAAAAGTCGTGGCCCTTGTCGGTTATACAAATACAGGGAAATCAACTCTGTTTAACAGGCTGACAGAGGGCGGCGTGCTGGAAAAAGACATGCTGTTTGCGACGTTAGATACAACTCATCGCATCCTGCCACTGCCAAGCGGCCGCTCTGCCGTTATGTCTGACACTGTTGGTTTTATCTCAGATTTGCCGACGCATTTGGTGACCGCGTTCCGGGCTACACTTGAGGAAGTCAAAGAAGCGGATTTAATCCTGCACATTCGCGACATTTCTGATCCGGTTACTGAGCGGCGCAAAGATGACGTTATGGAAATCTTGAAATCGCTTGATGCCGGTCCGGAGCATAATCAACCCATCATCGAAGTGTGGAACAAAGCCGATGTTCTGACCGCCGAAGACCGCACAATGTTTGATGAGCGCGCGCAGGCGATGCGGGAAACGGAAACGGAAATTCCGGCGTTTCTCACCTCCGCAATCAAGCGCTCAGGGCTCACGCCCCTGATGGTGGGCATTGAGGCCGCCTTGGGCGCAAGCGACGAGGCACTGAACTTTATCATTCCCCCCCGGGAATATGCCGTGAGGGCTTGGCTACATGAGCACGGAGATGTGGTCTCAGAAACAACTGCCGATAATGGAAACGCAATTATCGAAGTACGCCTTCCGTCGATTGAAGCCGGCATTATGCGGGCCAGACACGCTGATTTACTTCAAGGGTAAACGGCCGGCGTTCTATAGTCCGGACGATTTAGCCTCTTGCCAAAGTGCTTCCAAATCATCGAGGGATTGCCCGGCGGGGCTTTTTCCGCCGGCTTTCAGTTGCGCCTCAATAAATTCAAAACGGCGCGTAAATTTCGCATTGCCTGCCCGCAGCGCGCCTTCCGCGTCAACGCCCATATGCCGCGCGATATTGACCACAGCAAAGAGCAGATCCCCGACTTCCTCGGCTATGCGATCTTGGCTTTCGCCTGCGTCAAGCGCATCGACGATTTCGCGCGCTTCTTCAGCGACCTTATCTAAAACAGGCCTTACATCGGGCCAATCAAAACCAACCCGCGCCGCGCGCCTTTGCAGTTTTTGCGCCCGCAAAAGCGCCGGAAGCCCGAGCGCGACGCCGTCAAGAACGCCGGTTTTCTCCCCGCGCTCCTTGGCTTTTACCGCTTCCCAATTTTCAGTCTGCGCCTGCGCGTCGGCTATGGTATCATCGCCAAAGACATGCGGATGACGTGAAACCATTTTTGTCGTCAATGTGTCGGCCACATCAGCAAACTCAAAACTACCCTCATCTTTCGCCATTTGAGCATGAAACACGACTTGCATTAAAAGATCACCAAGCTCTGATCGCAGCTCATCTTTATCGCCGCGCTCTATCGCATCGGCCACTTCATAGGCTTCTTCAATGGTGTAGGGCGCGATGGTTTCAAAGGTTTGTTCAATGTCCCAAGGGCATCCTGTAACCGGGTCACGAAGCGCGCGCATCATATTCAGGACGCGCTCCATAGGCGTATCGCCTAAAAACGATATGTCGACTTTATCGGTCACGCTTGCGCCATAATATCAGTGCCACCAAGCTGAGCAATACGAAAGCCGTCAGGCCGTAAGACGTCATGACAACAAATTCAAACTTTCCGTAATCAGGCATTATGGGGCCGCCTCTATAGTGACATTTGCAGGCGCATTGGTCTTAGCCCGCACCGATGCTGCTTTGCGCGCTTTTGCAATATCGGTAACGACCGTAGTGATAACCATCCACGCAAACAGACAGGTAAACCCGGCCATCATCAAAAACAGCGGCGTTAAAAACTCAGGCCCGAGGCCCGGCGCGCCGGGGGACGATATCGTCGCTTTTTGATGCAGCGTGTCATCCCACCAATCGACGGAAAATTTAATAATCGGCAGATTGATGGCCCCAACCATAGCTACGAGACCGGCAATTCGTGCGGCCCGCTTTCGGTCTTCCATGACCGCCCAAATGCTCATGTAACCGATATAGATAAAAAGCAAAATCAGAAACGACGTCATACGTCCGTCCCACTCCCAATAAGTCATCCATGTAACAGACCCCCAAAGGCTGCCGGTTACCAGAGCAAGAAAAGTAAAGACGGCCCCGGGCAGGGCGCAAGCGCGGCCCAAATTGTCGGCCAAAGGGTGCCGCCAAACGTAGGAAATAAACCCCGAAACGGCGATCATGCTGTACGCCATCATGGCTATCCACGCAGAGGGAACATGGACATACATAATGCGTACGCTGTCGCCCTGATACATTTCAGCCGGCGATACAAACAGAGATTGCCACAGGCCAAACGCGATAAAACCTGCCGCCAGAACAGCAAAGACCGGTCCGACAACTTTCGCAAACTTCAAAAACCGAAGCGGATTGGCAAGCCATGTAATCATGAGGTCTCCAAATGTGTTTTCAACGCGGCCGCGATGGCGGGAATGCCCAATCCGACTGATAAAAGGCTGATGCCGGCCAAGGCTTTAAACGGCGGATTTATAATACCGTCTGCCGCATAGCTGTCTACCGCGCTAAGTCCGAATATCAAGGTTGGGATCATCAGAGGAACGGTCAGCAGGATAAGCAGCAAACCCCCACTGCGATAACTGATCAGGCAAACACCGGCAAAGGTTCCGTAGACCAACAGCGACGGGGTTCCGAGCAGAAGCGCAATCAGCGTCGCCCTTATGTCATCAGCGCCCATGCCAAACCCATAGCCGAGCAAGGGCGCGGCAAGCAATAACGGCAGCACAATTAATATCCACTGGCTCAGCAGTTTTGACGCCGCGATTATCGGAAGTGAAAGTTTTGAAAGATAAAGCTGTTCCAGAGTGCCGTCGCGGGCATCATCGCCAAAACCTTTTTCAAATGACAGAAGCAGAGAGAAAATAATCGCAAGCCATAGCAGGGCGGGGCCGATTGACGATAAGACGGTCTTATCTCCCCCAAGGGCCACTGCGCAAAGCAGCGCAAAGATCAGAAGAAACAAAACCCCGTGCAGCCACGCCCCGGAGCTGTGCATCGCCAGTTTTAAATCTCGCAAAGTGAGCGCAATCATACCGCCGCCCCGGCCACACTTGACGCGCTGAGGGTAATAAAGCGAACTTTTTCCGTCAGCCCGCGCGGCGCGGCGTGGGAGGCCAACATGACCGCGCCCCGGTTTCGGACGTGCTGCGTGATCAAATCGTCAATAATCTTTTGTCCGGCGACATCAATCGCAGCCGCAGGCTCGTCCATAATCCAAAGCGGCTTTTGCGAGACCCATAATTGCGCCAAAGCGAGTCGGCGCGATTGACCCGCTGATAATGTCCCGGCCTTTTGATCCTCACGCCCCGTTAATTCAACTTTGGCAAGGGCGGCTTCAGCATCAGGACTGCCTGAGAGACCGGCCCAAAAGGCGATATTTTCATGCACTGTCAAACTTGGCTTAATCGCGTCCCGATGCCCTTGAAACCCGGTCAGGACAGATGCGCTGACCGCTGCGCCGCCTAATGTCCGCGTGACTGAGCCGGCATCAGGCCGCGACAGGCCGGCCGCCATACGCAGGAGCGAGGTTTTGCCAACGCCGTTTGTTCCGCGCAACCAAACCAATTCGCTGCCGCTGACGGTCAGGTCAAACCTCTCGACAATTGCCCGCGCACCGCGCGAAACGGACACCCCGCAAATATCAAGAGTAAAGGCTGCAAAAGTCATAGCCAGTGTTTAAGCCCGCAGGCGTCTTTTGGCGAGCCTTCTTTGCGCGACGCCGCGCCGCGTTTAAAAAGCGGAAGAAAAAGGCCATAGAGCTATTATGAAACCCCGTCATCAAAATCGCCGTCTGGCTATATTCGCGATATGCGCTTTTGCCGTGATTTCCGGCACTGTTTTGCTGCTAAATGCGCTAAGCAATAACACCCAGTTTTTTTATAACCCCAGCGATGTAAAATCTGCCGATTTTGCGCCCAAATCATCAACGGTTCGCATCGGCGGCATTGTGCATGACGGCAGCTTGGTCAAAGGCGCGCAATTGGATGTCACATTCGGGGTACACGATTTCGAAGAGCCGCAGGGTATTATCCTGCCGGTGACTTATAGCGGGATATTGCCGGATTTGTTTCGCGAAGGTGAGGGCGTTGTCATTACCGGGCAAGTTGTCGAGGGCGAATTGATCGCGTCAGAGATACTCGCCAAGCATGACAATGAGTATCGCCCGAAAATGCCGGAAAAGATATCAAACCAAACCGGCCGTTAGTCTTAATATTGCCATTATCCGGAGAAATTAAGTCAGATGCGGGTGGCTCAGCCGATGTGGGGCAACCTTGCCACCCGCATACCTCAGGGCGTGCCCGTCAGTATGGTCTATGTAACTTTTTCCGATTTATATTGCCAGACCTTCACGGTGAAATCGCATCCGTTAATGTATGATATTTCCAATACTTATACTGCGCCGGATTGTCCGCAACTAAGCGGTGACAGGTGGCGGCGGGTGATTTACCACAGGCTATGAGCAAGAAAACATCGGACATGATTATCGTTGGCGCCGGCCTGTCGGGTCTCATGACCGCATGGCGTTGCCTCGACATAAATCCTGTTCTGAGCGTGACAATAATAGAAGCCGCCGACCATATTGGCGGCGATCATACATGGTCTTTCAACATCACGGATATTGCACCAGAGCTCCGCGATTGGCTGACGCCTTTTATAGCTTACAACTGGGACAGTTATGACGTGGCATTTCCTAACCGCAGCCGTACATTGAATATTACCTATTGCACCGGCAACAGCGACAGCCTGCGCGCCTGCGTTCTGCCGCATATTGAAAGCGGGCGGCTGAAAACCCGTCTGTCTGCGCCGGTGGCTGATATCGCAGTTAATCATGTCACGTTGGAGAGCGGCGACGTCCTGCGCGCGCCGATTATTATTGATGCCCGCGGCTTCACCCCGCCTAAAGATGTCTTGCTGGGCTACCAAAAATTTGTCGGACGAACGATTCGCACGCAAAAGCCGCACGGCTTAAAGCGTCCCGTTATCATGGACGCAACGGTAGATCAGTTGGGCGGCTACAGATTTGTCTACTGCCTGCCGTTTACGGATCATGAGGTTTTGGTCGAAGACACCTATTATACAGACGATGCCGGCCTGTCAGAAAACGAAGTCACGGCGCGCTTGCAGGATTACATCAGCAGCAAAGGGTGGGCGGATCATACTTTAGTGCGCGCAGAAAAGGGCGTTCTGCCGATCACGCTCGCCGTGAAATATCCCAAAGACCGCACTGTTGTCACAGATAAAACAAAGCCGACGGTTATCGGCATACGCGGCGGATATTATCACGCGATCACAGGTTATTCACTGCCGGAGGCCGTCAAAGGCGCTGCGCTGATTGCAGAACTGATTAATGAGGCCGGCGGCGACTACACCAAAGAGCCCCATGCCGAAATGGCGCAGCACAAGCTGGATCATGTGAACGAGGAGCGGTTTGCCCGATTTTTAAACCGCATGCTGTTTCGGGCCGCAAAACCCGAAAGGCGTTACAAAATACTGGAACGGTTTTACGGACTGCCGGAGCCATTGATTGAGAGATTTTTTGCGGGCAAAATATCAAAGGGCGACAAAATTCGCATCTTGGTCGGCAAGCCGCCCGTACCCATTACAAATGCGCTCAAAGTGATGAGCGAAGCCAAATTCCTGGCTGATAATTTACCCGAAGACCGCGAGACATCATGAACACTCAACCCGATATCAACGCCTTGAAACCAGCCGCCGGAAAACCAACTGCTATCGTTATCGGCGCAGGGTTCGGCGGCATTGCGCTGGCAATACGCCTGCAATCAATGGGCTTTCAAACAACTTTGCTGGATAATCGCGATAAACCGGGCGGCCGCGCCTATGTTTATGAAGAAAAAGGTTATAAATTTGATGGCGGGCCAACGGTGATTACGGATCCGGATTGCCTGAAAGAACTGTTCGCCCTGTCCGGCCGCAATATGGATGATTACGTAACGCTTCTGCCGGTGGATCCGTTCTACCGCCTGCAATGGGAAGACGGCGACACATTTGATTATAATAATGACGCTGAATATCTGGAAAAACAGATTGCAGAGCGCAACCCTGCTGACGTTGAAGGTTATCGCAAATTTCTGGCTTACTCAAAAGAGCTTTACCGCGAAGGCTATGAGAAGCTTGGCACAACTGCGTTTCTGAAGGTCGGACAAATGTTTGCCGCCGCGCCTCAGCTTATCCGCTTGCGGGCCGACAAATCCGTTTACGGCATGGTGTCCAAATTTGTGAAAAATGAACGTGTGCGCCAACTCTTATCATTCCAATCTCTTTTGGTTGGCGGAAACCCTTTTAAAACCAGCAGCATATACGCGCTTATTCATGCGCTCGAGCGTAAGGGCGGCGTTTGGTTTGCCAAGGGCGGCACGGGCGCTTTGGTCCAAGGCATGCTGAAACTGTTTGATGATCTGGGCGGCGAACTTCGTTTAAATACTGAAATTACAGACATTCGCACCGAAGGTGACCGAGTCACGGGTATAGAGGCAGCCGATGGCTTTACGCTAAACGCCGATTTGGTTGCGTCTAACGCAGACGTGGTCAACACCTATGCCAAGTTGTTACGCGGCCACAAACGCGGCAAGGCGTATGGCGCGGCACTCAAACGTAAATCATATTCAATGTCGCTTTTCGTGATTTACTTCGGCCTTAAAACGACCCATCCGACCATGAAGCATCACATTATCTTGCTCGGCAAACGCTATAAAAATCTGATTGCGGAGATTTTCGGCAAAGGCAAAAAACTGCCGGATGATTTCTCTCTTTATTTGCATGCGCCCAGCGTCACCGATCCGTCAATGGCGCCTGAAGGATGTTCAGCCTATTACGTATTGTCGCCGGTACCGCATTTGGGTCATGCCGATATTGATTGGGACGTTGTCGGGCCGCAATATACTGACAAAATTCTCGATTATATCGAAAAGCACTCTATCCCGAACTTGCGCCGCGATTTGGATGTGGTCAAAACGCTTACGCCGTTCGGCTTTCGTGATGATTTAAACTCTCATCTGGGCAGCGCGTTTTCCGTTGAGCCTATCTTGACCCAATCGGCATGGTTCCGGCCTCATAACCGCGATGATGTCCTTGGCAATATGTATATTGTCGGGGCCGGCACTCATCCGGGCGCGGGCGTTCCCGGCGTTGTCGGCGCAGCGAAAGCCACGGCAGGCGTCATTGAAGGCGACTTTGCGGCGGTCCTAAAGGCGTAATGACAGATCCCGTCATCACCCATGCTCATGAGAGCATCGCAGTGGGCAGCAAAAGCTTCGCGCTGGCCTCACGCATTTTTGCGCCTGCGATGCGTGATGACGCGGCTATGCTCTATGCGTGGTGCCGCTATTGCGATGATGTGATTGACGGCCAAGACATGGGCCACGGCCAAATTGAAGATTACCGCACCGGGCAACGCGACCGCCTGAATTATCTGACGGCTCAAACCCGCGCGGCCTTAGAGGGCACAAGCCTGATAAGCGGCGAAGATGAATCCTATATATTCCAAGGCCTTGCACGGGTTTTTGAAATCCATGATATTCCCCACCGTCACGCATTCGAGCTTATCCGAGGCTTTGAAATGGACACGGATATTCGGCATTATCAAACCAAAGACGACATCCTTGATTACTGCTATCACGTGGCAGGCGTGGTTGGCGTGATGATGGCTTATATTATGGGCGTGCGCGATGCAGCAACGCTCGACCGTGCAAGCGATCTGGGGCTGGCGTTTCAGCTCACCAATATTGCTCGGGACGTCATCGATGATGCCAAAGCAGAGCGCATCTACGTTCCCGAAGATGTCTTATTAAACGCAGGCGCGCCGATCACTGCGGCGGATATTGCCAAGTGGGAGAACTGGCCCGCTAATCACAGCGCCGCCACGGAACTGCTGGAAATGGCTGAGCAGTATTATGACAGCGCAAAAGTCGGCATAAAAGAACTGCCGTTTCGCTGCGCATGGGCCATATGCGCAGCGCTGTCGGTATACCGCGAAATCGGAGAGGCTTTGCGCAGAGGCGGCCCGGAGGCGTGGGCGCAGCGGGTTGGGGCGAGTAAGGGGCGTAAGATTGCGCTCGCGCTTGGCGCTTCGGGTGCAGCGATGCGGCGGGAGAGTGTTGCGGTTACGCCTAGGAAAAAGTTGTACCGACGTCCGATTTCTTAAGTCTGCGGCGACGGCATCGCTGAATAATCCCACTGATAACAAAGAGTATCGGCAATCCGATGACAGCAAGCACTATCGTCAAATTTCGGGTGTTAGTAATAACGAACGCCCAGTCTGTCTCCGGCGGATAATCACTGAAAGCTGTTCCAAGTCTCGATGTTGAGAGGCTGAGCATAAAAGAAACCCCGGCTGACATTAGAATAAAAATAGGCACTGAAATCAGCAATGCATGTCGAGATTTCCGCCTCCATATGAATAAAACCATAACGGGAATGAGCAGCAGTGCGGACAGAACTCCGAAGTAAATTAATAAAATAGAGTCGATTGCTATTTCCGCCCCTTAAGCTCCGCCTTCAAATCATCCGGTTTTTCTGCCCACAGAAACCCGAAACTCACAGCGCCATCCCGCTCTGTGACGTGATGGTGCAGGCGATGGGCGAGGACAAGGCGGTACAGATACCCGCCCTTAGGTGTCCAGTTAAACGGCCAGCGTTGATGCACTAATCCGTCATGCACAAAGGCATACAAAACGCCGTAAATGGTAAAGCCGAGTGCGACATACCAAAGCGGACTCCACCAGAGCGAGCCGCTGATAAACAGAGCGGCGGCAATGACCGAAAACCATACGGCATAAAGATCGTTTTTCTCAAAATAGCCATCCGTGTGAACGTGGTGGGACTGATGCCAAGTCCATCCGCGCCCGTGCATGAAATGTTTGTGAAACAGTATGGCAAACACTTCCATGAAGACCACAGCCGCAATGACGATGATAATGTTGATCAGGATGCTCATTTGGCAGGCTTTTGGCGCATTTTTCGTCTTTTGGGCAAACGCCACCACGGCTCGTGCGGGAACAGATGATGTTCGTGGTGATAACCGAAATGAAAGCATGTCAGCAGAGAGACAAGCCACGGATAATCATTGGTGCGCGCATTATGATGATCCGGGAACGGCGTCCCATTATCACGGTGCGGCAGATACGTGCCGAAGTAAAAAAGTTGCAGCGATGAGAGCATGGCGGGCAGCGCCCAAAACAGTAGGATATTGGCAAGATCAGCTTTTAGCACGAGCATGAAGACAAGGTTGACCACAAACAAAAATGCAAATTGACGCAGACCGAAATAGGTCGTGAACCACTTAAAATACCAAGGCACAAATGCATTGGGATTGCCGGCATTGTAATCGGGGTCGTCGGCTGTACCCGGCGTATCATGATGTTGGTGATGGGCGGCGCGCATTTCGCGCCAATTAAAGCCCGCGTAAATCGTCAGGATAAACTGTCCGATAAACGCGTTCAGCTTCGGCGCGCCCGGCAAAAACGACCCGTGCATGGTGTCATGGGCGACGATGAACATGCCCGCATAAAGCACAATGAGAGAGAGGATAATCCCGGCGGCAAGCGGCGCAGAGGCGGCGGACAGATTAAAGAAAAATACGCTGTAGATAAACAGTGCAAGCCAGCCAAACACGATGCCGGCGGCCAATATCAGGCCGGGCCAAGTCTTCGCTTTTGGCAATTCTGCGCGCATTAAAACCTCATCAGGCGGTGGGACAGATACGCCGCCATCAGCAAGCATCCGCCCGTAATTACGACTAATATAAGGGCGGAAG
>CALLXE010000034.1 GCA_938015875.1 uncultured Robiginitomaculum sp.
GAGATGGGCTCAGGCCTTGTCTTCAAGGGCTGAGTCGGACGGGTATGACCGCGCGGGGTCGGCTATGATTTCTGCGTTCAAAACGCCGGCTATATCAGTCCATTTCGGGTTCAACAGGCGAAGCCGTTTGACAACCCAAGACCGGTTGGCTTTCAAAATTTGCGCTTGGCGAGCCGTCGCGCTGTCTTTTGTCCGGTGGACTTCAAACCACATCAACTGCGTGCAGGCCTGATGTTTGGGCGCAATCCCTTTGACGTTGCCGCCTGCGTGGGCCGCCACAGCGGCGATCAAATCATCGGTCTCGCCGATATAGAGCGTGCCTTTAGGGCGGTTCGTCATGATAAATGTATAATGCATAAAACGGGGTTTAGGCGCTTTGCGCGGGCAGGGCTACAGGAAATGCCTGCGGCGCATAAAAAACGCGCCGCAATCCCAAAAGGACGCGGCGCGTTTCTGTTATCTTGAAGCTGTTGCGATTCGCTGAGACGCTAATCGCTGTTCAAATTCACCCAAGTACACCGTTATCGATGTGTTGGAGGAAATTTGAATTAAGCCATAGAGATGTTTTCAACGGCAGTTTTGCCGGAGCGCTGATCAACAGCTGTATCGAAGGAGACTTTGTCGCCTTCTTGCAAGCCTTGCAGGCCGCCGCGCTGAACTGCGGAAATGTGTACAAATACATCGTCGCCGTTTTCAGGCGCGATAAAGCCGAAGCCTTTTTGTGTATTGAAGAATTTAACAGTACCTGTTTGCATATCTGACATGGGTATTTTCCTTTCACGTCATAAAATTTGCCGGGCCGCAAGAGCGCAGCCGTGGCGTTTGTCGATGTCGGGAAGAGAAAAACACATAGTCACCGAAAACATTCTCCCTTTTGGACGGGGCAAGGTGTTCGGTTAGTAAGCCGGATTGGTCGGCCTTTGATCGATAACAGGCATATGGGCGCTATTGGCTGTGTTTGCAAGGGCTGATGTGTAAATGATTTTCGGATGACGCGACGGATTGCGTCGAACGGGCCTGACTGTTGCCTAATCGCGGTGATAGGGCGTGCCGGCCATAATCGACAGGCTGCGGTAAATCTGCTCCGCCATCATGACGCGCACCAATTTATGAGGCCAGACCTGCGTGCCAAAGCTCCATTTAACGGCGCCGGCGGGGATGTCCCCGGGTTCAAAGCCGTCGGCCCCGCCAATGGCAAAAACGACCGCGCTCTCCGCGCTGTCGCGCCACGCAGTCATCTGATTTGCCATTTGCCGGGATGTGATTGATTTGCCGCGTTCATCGAGAATTACCAAGCGCGCACCGGCGTATGGCGCAAGGATCATCTGCGTCTCTGCGCTGCGTGATTTTGCGCTGCGCGTATCGATTGCGGCCTCTGTTATGTCGGGAATGCCCAGGCCGCGTCCCAAATGCTGCGCGCGGATGATATAGTCGTCTGTAAGGTCGCGCTCCGGTCCCGATTTCATCAGGCCTGAGGCGCGCAGGACAATTTTCATAACAGAGCCGTCGTATCTATTGCTATTGGGACGGTTTAAACGTCGCTTCCACGCCCAAATGGCCTTCGCCGGCGGGGGAGGTCCAGATTTTCTCAATGTTGTAATATTCGCGCACTTCCGGACGGAAGATATGCAAAATTACGTCACCGGCATCAATCAGAACCCAGTCATTGGCTTCCTGACCTTCAATGCCCAATTTGGAAATTCCGGCCTCTTTAAGCCCTTTTTGAACATAATCGGCCAACGCATTGACGTGACGGTTTGATCGGCCGGAGACCACAATCATAATATCTGCAATTGAGGATTTACCCTTCAAATCGATATTCAAAATCTCTTGGGCGGAATGCTCTTCCAAAATATCTGTGATCAGTTTTGCCAATTTTTTGGCATCCTGCAGAGCTTTGGGCGTGGTGACACCTGCGTTCAGGTTCGTGGTTCCGGTATTAAATCGCGTAGACAAGGTGTCTCCTTTTAGAGTTATATCACTCTAACATATTATGGGGCAGGCGGCTATCCTTTACGCGCGCGCCGGATAGCTGTTGAGGACAGGCTGTTAAGGGGCGGCGTCAGATAAGTCCAGCACGGCGTGCATAAACCCGGCAAAATATGCGCTTGAGCCTCGTTAATGCGGCTTTGACTGTACATTCGGGCGGCTTTGGACAGACGCGCCTTCACCGCTTCGCCCGGACGACCGATGACGACAATCGGAAGTGTGTCAAAAATACCCTGCCAGTTTTTCCATTTCGGAAACTGCCGCAAATTATCTGCGCCCATCAACCAGACAAAATTATGACGGGGCCATCGCAGTTTCGCGCGGGCTAACATATCGGCGGTATAGCGCGTCCCGAAGTCCTGCTCCATCTCATTTATCTTCATTTGCGGGGGTAGGCCCAGATCAATTACGCTTTGCTTGCGCTCGGCATAATTATTCGTCGACGCTTTAAGCGGGTTGCCGGGGCTGACGAGCCACCAAACCTGATCCAGACCGACTTGGCGAAGTCCCGTCTGCGCAACTGACATATGGCCGGCATGGGCCGGATTAAATGAGCCGCCAAACAGGCCGATTTTTGGGCCGGATTTCATACAATCCCTATGGCGTGTATCAGACAGGTCGCGTCTGCCCTGTACCGAGCACGGTGTATTTATAGGTCGTCAAATGCTCTGCGCCGACCGGACCGCGCGCGTGGATACGGCCGGTTGCAATACCGATTTCCGCGCCAAAGCCAAATTCGCCGCCATCGGCATATTGGGTCGAGGCATTGTGCACGCAAATCGCGCTGTCGACTGTGGACAGGAATTTTTGCGCGGCTGCGTCATCGGCAGTCACAATCGCGTCCGTATGACCGGAGCTGTATTTAGCGATATGCGTTAACGCGTCGTCTATGTCGTCAGTGACTTTGATCGATAAAATTGCGTCCAGATATTCGGTCGCGTAATCCTCATCACTCGCAGGGTTAATCCCGATAGCCAGTTCGCGGGATTTCAAATCTCCGCGCAGCTCACAGCCTAAATCTGTCAGGGCATCAGCAATCAGCGGCAGCAAACTCGGCGCGATATGCTTATCAATCAGCAGCGTTTCCGTCGCGCCGCAAACGCCGGTGCGGCGCATTTTGGCATTTGTGACAATATCGACGGCCATTTGCGGATCTGCTTTTGCATGCACGTAAGTATGGCAAAGCCCTTCAAGATGGGCCAGTACGGGAACCCGCGCATCCGTTTGTACGCGCGCGATCAGGTTTTTACCGCCGCGCGGAATGATCAGGCTAACGCAATCATTCAGGCCCGAGAGCAGCATACCGACAGCGGCGCGGTCAGTCGTCGCAATCATTTGAATGGCCGTTTCGGGAAGGCCTGCATCTTTAAGGCCCGCCGTCAGGCAGGTGTGGATAGCGGTGCTGCTTTTTGCGCTCTCTGATCCGCCGCGCAAAATCGCAGCATTGCCTGATTTCACGCATAGCGCGCCGGCGTCTGCGGTCACGTTCGGGCGGCTTTCATAGATAATACCGATGACGCCGATGGGAACGCGCACTTTGGCAATCGTCAATCCGTTAGGACGGCCCCAGCGTTTGTCTTCAATGCCAACAGGATCGGGCAGGGCAGCAATCGCTTCCAGCCCTGAGGCGATGCCTTCAATACGGCCATCGTCAAGCTGCAGGCGGTCCAGCATGGCCCCTGTCAGGCCCTTTGCGCGGCCGGCGTCCATGTCCTGCGTGTTCGCAGCAAGTATGGTGTCCGCGCCGGCGCGTATATGCTTCGCCATAGCCATGAGAGCCTGATTCTTTTGCGATTCGCTTGCCAGACGCAATGCGCTCGCAGCGATTTGTGCATCTGCGCCAAGGCGGTCCATATAGGCGCTTAAATCTGAAATCGGGGTGTGGTCGGTCATAATAAAGCCAAGTCGTCTGCGTGAATAAGGGCGGCCCCGGCAGTATAGCCGAGGTATTCTTTGATGTCGCCGGAGTTTTTACCGGCAATCAAGCGCGCATCGTCCGCGCCATAGGCCGTGATGCCGCCGCCGATTTGACGGCCGGTTTGGTCATGAATTGAGATCGCATCGCCTTTTTCAAAGGCGCCCTCAATGGCGGTTACGCCGGCCGGAAGCAGGCTTTTGCTCCGCCGCAGCGCGCCTTCGGCACCGGCGTCGATGGTAATTTTCCCGGTGGGATTTATCGTACCGAGTATCCATTGTTTGCGCGCCGTTTTCGGATCAGCCTGCGCCTTAAACCAGCTTGTTTTTGCGCCGGACAGCATAGCAGAGAGCGGTGAAAAAGCGTCGCCGCGCGTGACGGCCATATGGCACCCTGCCCAAACGGCGATCCGCGCCGCAGCAATTTTTGTCGCCATACCGCCGGTGCCGACGCCCGCCGCAGCGTTCACGCCGCCGCCCATTGCTTCAATTTGCGGCGTGATGGTCTCAATAACCGGGATATGTTTTGCGCCCGGATCTGTGCGGGGGTCAGCCGTGTAAAGTCCGTCAATATCAGATAAGAGCACTAAAATATCCGCATCCGCCATTTGCGCTACCCGCGCGGCGAGGCGGTCATTATCGCCGTACCGAATTTCGTTGGTCGAAACCGTATCGTTCTCGTTTACAATCGGCACCGCCCCCAAATCCAGAAGCGTATTGAGCGTGCGGCGACCGTTCAGCCAACGGCGACGATCCTCCGTATCCGGAGCCGTCAAAAGTGTCTGCGCTGTGACATAGCCATAAGGCGATAAGACATCTTCGTAGCTTTGGGTCAGTTGTGCCTGACCGGCAGCGGCGCAGGCCTGTTTTTGTTGCAGATTTAAGGTTTGCCCGCGCAGGCCTAAGCGCGACCGGCCCAGTGCGATCGCGCCGGAGGACACAATGATGATCTTGGTGCCGCGCTTTCGCACTGTGTCAATATCAACAGCCAGAGCCGCAAGCCAGCCCCGATTAACTTCGCCTGTGTCCTGATTAACCAGCAGCGCCGAGCCAATTTTGATGACCACGCACTTTGCCGTTTTAAGGGCGTCTGAAAAATATGTGTCACTGCTCGACATAAGAAATTACGGCGACCAGGGAGCGTTCGCGATTTCCGGATTTTCTTTCGCAAACTTCTCGGCTTTTTCAGCTTGTCGGCGGCTGTCGACCATTTTGAACACGTCAGTCAAAAGCTCGGTCGTGCCGGCGCCGGACACGGCGGAGATTTGGCGCGGCGTAACGCCGGAGGCTTTTTTCAAATCTTTGGTGACTTTTTTAATCTGCTCATCGCTCATGGCGTCGATTTTGGTCAGAACCAATATTTCTTCTTTTTCCGCCAAATCATCATCATAGGCGCTCAGCTCTGCGCGGATGGTTTCATAAGCTGCAATCGGATCGTCCTGCGTGCCGTCCACTAAATGCAAAAGCGCAGAGCAGCGTTCGACATGGCCAAGAAATTTATGGCCCAGACCCGCACCGTCGCTTGCGCCCTCGATCAGTCCCGGAATATCGGCCAAAATGAACCGAGATGTCGGGCCCAAATCAACCACGCCCAAATGCGGACGCAGGGTTGTAAACGGATAAGCGGCCGTTTTAGGATTAGCCGCCGTGACAGCCGACAGTAATGTCGACTTCCCTGCATTGGGCAGCCCGACGAGGCCGGCGTCGGCGATAAGCTTCAGACGAAGCCATAACCAACGCTCTTCTCCGTCTTCGCCCGGATTGGCGCGGCGCGGCGCTTGATTAGTCGGGGTTTTAAACCGCGTATTGCCCCAGCCGCCATTCCCGCCGCGGGCCAGCATAACGCGCTGTCCCTCTTCGGTCATATCCACCAAAAGCGTATCGTCGTCCGCGTCAAAAATCTGCGTCCCAACAGGGACTTTCAGCGTGACATCATCGCCGGCTTTACCGGTGCGGTCGCGGCCCATACCGTGAGTGCCGGTGTCGGCTTTGAAATGTTGCCGGTAACGGTAATCAATCAGCGTGTTTAAATCCGTGGCCGCTTCGACCCAGACATTACCGCCTGCGCCGCCGTCGCCGCCATTGGGGCCTCCAAAGGCAATATATTTCTCGCGGCGAAAACTGATACAGCCACCGCCTCCGTTGCCGGAGCGAATATAGATTTTGGCTTGGTCAAGAAATTTCATTACCGTGGGTCCTTTAGCGGCCTTCTAACGACTTTTTCTGTGGTTGTCCGGTGCGCTTTGCGCTGATAAAAGCCGGCCGGCTGTGGCGCTCATGCCGCCATCTGTTGTCGGGCCGGGACGCATTTGAAAGCCGTGCCGTGAGTAAAATCCGGATTTCCCCCGCGCCGCCAGAAGTCCCACAGTTGCCGTTTCGGGCAGGGTGCGGGTTAAGCGCGAGATCAGCTTTCGCACGACAGCATCACCAAGGCCCTTACCCCGGTGGATAGGTGACACGATCACGTCCTGAATATAGACGTTAAGTATCCCGTCACCCACTGCGCGGCCAAATGCGACGAGGGTTTTGCCGTCATAATGACTGACGGTCATCAAACTGCCCAGCAGGGCTGCCTGCGCGTGAGCGAGCGGGAGTTTCCCCCAACCGCAATCGTCGCGCAGGGCCTTAAACTGCGCGGCATCAGGCGTGGCGAAGCTGATCAGTAAATCATTTGGGGGCTCATGTTTCATGGCTCGGCTCCCGTAAAAACGCCAGTCCCGGCGATTTGGCGAGACGGGCCATAGAAAACAGATCCGGGCTGTCACCCATGCAGACAAAGCCAAGTTTCTCAAGCACGCGCGCAGAGGCGGGATTGTCCTTAAACACGTCCGCATGAATTGGCGTTGGCCCGTTGGTCGCCTCAAAAGTTTCAAGCGCAGCGGCACAGGCTTCCGTGGCGTAACCCTGTCCCCAAAGGGTCCGGGAAACCCAATAGCCCAGTTCCCACGCGCCGGATTTGGTTTTAAAAAATCCGACTATCCCGCGAAGCGCGCCACAATCACGGGGATACAGCGCATAGTTAAACCGCAGGCCTCTGTTCCACGCGGCTTTATTAATCAACAACCAAACTTCGGCTGAGACCCGCGGCATAGGGTAGGGAATAGAGCCCATCATTTTCGCAATGTCGTAATCGCTGATATGTTCGGAGAGCGCCGCCGCATCGCGGTCACTGACTTTTCGCAAGACTGCGCGCGGGGTCACAATTGTCTCCGGCATAGTGATTGCGGACGGGGCGAAAGGCGGTGTCATTGCTGCGTTGAACATAGCGGTCTCCAAACCGGGCATAAAAAAAGGGAAGGCGGCGGTCCGTCTTCCCTTAAAGCTTGAAGCTTCGGACTGCCTGATCAGGGGCAATCCGTATGTATTTGGATTGCTATTCAGCGGCCTGCGCTGTGACAACGGACACAAATGTGCGGTTGTTGCGTTTTGTCGTAAACGCCACGCGGCCTTCGGTCTTCGCAAAGAGCGTGTGGTCTTTGCCCATGCCGACATGCTCGCCCGGGTAATATTTCGTACCGCGTTGACGAATAATAATGTTACCCGGAATCACAGCTTGTCCGCCGGATTTCTTGACGCCAAGGCGACGGCCTGCACTGTCGCGACCGTTATTTGATGAACCACCGGCTTTTTTATGTGCCATGATGAACTCCGTAGGGTTTGCGCGGGTTTGATTTGCGCGCGTGAATTAAAAGATGAGCAAAGGCTCTTAAATTATTTAGCTGTAATACCGGTAATGCGGACAACAGATTCGAGTTGACGATGACCTTTTTTACGGCGGTAAGTCTGGCGGCGCTTCTTTTTGAAGACCAGGACTTTTTTGCCTTGGCGCTGCTCAATGACTTCTCCGGCAACGGATGCGCCTTTAACAGTCGGCGCGCCGACAGAGACGTCACCGTCTTTGCCACACATCAGAACATCGTCGAATTTGACCTTTGCGCCGGCGTCGCCTTCGACTTTTTCAACGATGATCAAATCGTTTTCAGCAACTTTGTATTGTTTACCACCGGTTTTGATGACAGCGAACATGAGCGTTTCCTTTGGTGTCAATGGGTGAGGCCGTATGCCTGCGCCATTGCGTAAAATCTGTGATAAGCGAAAAGCCCCGCTGACGCAGGGCTGCTTTATGAAACGCGGAATATACGGATGGCGCTTGTGAAGTCAACGACGAAAGGGGGGTATTTGCAGGTTATTTGAGGGGCGCGGCGGCGCGAAATCATGAGCATTTTATAAGACATTCGGCATGAAAGCCTATAAATGACACGCAGCAGCTTCAATCTGCATGTGCCGACTCAAATCTTTGCCGGTGCGCCAAATACTGCAATCTGTCTTATTGAGGCGACCATAATGACACTTTCTCTCTCTGATTTCTTAAGCTGTGTAAGGAACGCCCCGGAAATGGTGAGTTTTGATGATTCGATGGCTGTTATAGACGCAAATTATCACTTTACCCCGGCGGCGTTTAAAAACGGTGCGATTAATAATACGGCCGGACAAAATTCCGGTTCCTGTAAAATATTGGCGTTCGGAGCGCTTAACGGACTGACGCGGGCGCAAACGCTGACCTGTTTCGGGGATTTTTACCGCAAAGATGTCTTGGAAAACCCGGACGGATCCGATCACGGCAATATCAGAAACTTCATGGCTTTTGGCTATGCCGGCATTAAATTTGACGCTCCGCCGCTGACCGCAAAGCGGTGATAGTGGGGCGGAAGTTCGCTGCGGGGGCGCGAGCCATTTATTTTAAAGCATATGAGGGCGGCCGGCGATCTGCATCTTTAACCGGCGCGGGCTTTTCGGATGTGGAATAAAGGGCAAATGCAATATCTTTTCCCGGCCTTACGCCCGACACTTTTTTGCGCATTCGCTTTAACGCTCTCGCCCCTCGCCGGAGCGGTGATTTGCGATGATATTTTGTTTGATGAAGCTGAATACTCTGTTTGCCGGGCCGACCCGGCGACAGAGGACATCCGTTTGTTCTTAAACGATGCCAATGCAAAGCCATTGGGCACATTTGACGCCATTAAAGGCCTGTTGGATGCGGATGAGCAATTGGTCTTCGCCATGAACGGGGGCATGTATCACGCGGACCAAAGTCCGGTCGGCGGCTTCCATGATCACGGCAAAGATATAGCGCCGCTAAATACCAATAATGGCAAGGGTAATTTCTATATGCTGCCCAACGGCATGTTTTGGCTCACCAAGTCCAAATATGGCGGTAGGCGCAGCGCATATGTTGCAACGACTCAGTATTACGCGGAAGGGGCTCATTCCGTATTACAGGCTACGCAGTCGGGCCCAATGCTTGTTGTTAACGGGACGCTACACCCGAAATTCAACCCAAAATCACGCAGCAAACGCATACGTAATGGCGTGGGGCAGTGTAAAGGCGGGCAGATTGTCTTTGTGATATCAAATCAACCCGTAAATTTTCATAGTTTTGCGACCCTGTTCAATGAGCACTTGGGTTGCGATAGCGCGCTCTATCTTGATGGCGTGATAAGCCGTCTATATGCGCCGCAACTCGGCCGTAATGATCCGGGCGTGAAAATGGGCCCCATGATAGGCATCGTTAAGCGCGAGTTACCAAATCCGTAGAGTTTGAAATCAGTCAGTGGCGTGCGTGACGCCAAAGCAAAATTTATGATTCTGATTGTCATCGAATTTGTAGAAAATTCAGAATCGCATATCAGCGAGATAATTGACAATTCACCGTATATTTGAGCTTTGAACCGGGCGCCGAGTTATTTCGGCGTTTTTGATTTACCTGTCCCGGCCGCTCGAAGAGAAAACGGTTAGCCGGAAAATTGTACCGGTGTCCGTCGTCATATCGCACGGGAAAGTCAGGAAAGCACGCGATGTAGCCGAAGATGAATTCGCTGAAACTCATGCGCAATCTTTCGACTAATCTGAAATTATCAACGGTCACTAGGGCGTTTTGCGCGCCGGTGTCAAACCCGATGACCTTTCCATCGCTTTCTATACCAACAATGTATATATCGCCTACGGCCCCGCGTTTATAAATTTCCAGGTTTGTATAATATTCAGTCTCAGCGCTAATCGGAGGGTGCAGAATTTCAAGAGGTGCCGGGTAGTTTTGCGGTTCATCCGGTTCTTTGATTTTGCCAAAACCAAATTTCTGAATGAAGCGCAGATAATCTTTCGGGAGATCTGCGCATGTTTTTATCGCAACATTACCGGCCTGCTTAAATCCGGCGAATAATGCCGTTTTTCCGGCGGCAAGGCTTTCATAGATTTAATCATGTTAGGCTCATTGCTGACGTGTTTATCGGATGCACGCTGTGATGCAAACGATAGCATAGTTTGCCGATTCATTTTCCCCCGCCCATAAAAAAAAGGCCCCGCCGAAGCGGAGCCTTTCCTATTTTTAAAGCCAAAGCTTTGACGGGTCTACTGACCCGGCAGAGGCATACGGCCAACTACAGTGCCGTTTGCGGCAACGATGTTACCGGTTGAACGGTCCAGGCGACCGATGATGGTGCCTGCAGAGTTCCGCACACTTCCGTTTGACAGGAGCGTGAAGCCGCCTGCTGAACCGAAGCTTGCACCGCCTGTGCTCATTGAACCGGAGCCCATGGAACCTGAGGACATTGATCCGCCGGTTACTGAACCACCGCTCATAGAGCCGCTGCCGAAGCTGCGAAGCTGAGCGCCGGAGACTGCGCCGCGCATCAGGATGGAACCTGATGAGGAGACGATGTCGCCATTGCTGTTCACGGTACCGATTTGGCTGCCGGAGCTGTTAAACACAGTGCCGTTTGACCGGATGGTGTAACCGCCGACTGACATGCCGCCTGCGGATGAACCGCCTGAGACAGTGCCGCCTGTGAAGCCGCCTGCAGAGGATCCCGTGCCGAAGCCGGTTGATCCGCCTTGGACAGTTCCTGTCGCGCCACCGGAGTAGCTTTGACCGGAGACCATAGAGCGCCAGTTAACACCCAGGGCATCAACAGTTCTCAGTGTCAGGCCACCTGTGGACAGGTTACGGCTTGTCTGGAACTGCTTAACCGCAGCGTATGTACCTTGGCCCAAACGTCCGTCGACTGCACCTGTGTAGAAGCCTTGCGTTTTCAGGGCCCGCTGGATGGCGGAAATCACTGAAGTGTTCGCATTCGCTTCACACAGAACCTGACGCCATTCCGCACGTTCCTCAGAAACCTGAGTGCGCTTCACAACATCCTGATACTCGGCCGGGATAGCCACAACTTGCGTAGAGGCCGGCTGTACCAATTTTTGGACAGTGACGGTCTCGTAGCGAGCCGGGATTTCACGGCGCTCAGTGCGAGGAGCCTGGTCTACCACGCGGCGCGTGATAGTTTTCGTTACAGCCGGGATGGTCCGCTCTTGCGTGCGGGCCGGTGTCTTAACGACGCGGCGTGTGACTTGCTTCGTGACAGCAGGGACCGAACGCTGAGCTGTACGGGCCGGCGTTTTAACAACGCGAACCGTCTCAGTTTTCGTAACCGCCGGGATTGCACGCTCTTGCGTACGGGCCGGCGTTTTCACAACGCGGCGTGTGACTTGTTTTGTCACGGCCGGGATGCTGCGTTCCTGTACAGTCGCCGGTGTCTTAACGACGCGGCGAGCCACTTGCTTGGTCACGGCAGGGATGACGCGCTCAACTGTCCGTGCCGGCGTTTTCACAACGCGGCGTGTTTCAGTCTTCGTAATCGCCGGGATTGTCCGCTCTTGTGTCCGCGCCGGTGTCTTGACGACCTGACGGGTAACAGTTGCGGTCTTAGCCGGGATTTGGCGTTCCTGCACGCTGGCCGGAGTTTTCACAACGCGGCGTGTGACTTGTTTCGTCACAGCCGGGATGCTCCGCTCGCGGGTGCTTGCCGGTGTTTTGACCACGCGACGGGTAACCTGCTTGGTCACAGCCGGGACAACACGTTCTTGTGTTGCGGCCGGCGTTTTAATGACGCGGCGGGTTTCCATCTTCGTGACAGCCGGAATTGTGCGCTCTTGCGTCCGGGCAGGGGTCTTCACAACGCGGCGGGTAACAGTAGCTGTTTTGGCCGGAATTGTGCGTTCCTGTGTGGACGCCGGAGTTTTCACAACGCGGCGGGTTTCCTGCTTGGTGATCGCCGGGATTGCACGCTCTTGTACAGAGGCCGGACGGTCAACAACACGGCGGGTAACCTGCTTGGTCACTGCAGGAACAGTGCGTTCCGCAGTCCGTGCCGGTGTCTTAATCCGGCGGCGGGTTTCCTGCTTGGTGATCGCCGGGATTGTCCGCTCTCTTACAGAGGCCGGAGTTTTCACGACGCGGCGGGTAACCTGTTTGGTCACAGCCGGAACAACACGCTCAGCCGTACGGGCCGGTGTCTTGATCCGGCGGCGGGTTTCCTGCTTGGTGATCGCCGGGATTGTACGCTCGCGTACAGAGGCCGGAGTTTTGACCACGCGGCGGGTAACCTGCTTGGTGACAGCCGGAACAACGCGTTCTTGCGTCGCTGCCGGCGTTTTGATCACGCGGCGGGTTTCCATCTTCGTGACAGCCGGGATTGTGCGCTCTTGCGTACGGGCCGGGGTCTTCACAACGCGGCGTGTGACTTGTTTTGTCACAGCCGGGATTGTGCGTTCCTGGGTCGCAGCCGGAGTTTTAATCACGCGGCGTGTTTCCATTTTGGTCACAGCCGGGACAGCACGTTCCTGTACAGACGCCGGACGGTCGACAACACGGCGGGTGACCTGTTTGGTCACAGCCGGGACAACACGTTCAGCCGTACGGGCCGGAGTTTTCACGACGCGGCGGGTTTCCTGCTTAGTGATCGCCGGGATAGCGCGCTCACGCGTGCTGGCCGGAGTTTTGACCACACGGCGGGTAACCTGCTTGGTGACAGCCGGAACAACGCGTTCCTGCGTTGCCGCCGGTGTCTTAATGACGCGGCGGGTCTGCATTTTAGTCACAGCCGGGATTGTCCGCTCTTGCGTACGGGCCGGTGTCTTAACGACGCGGCGTTGTACTTGAGCTGTTACAGCAGGAACAACACGTTCACGCGTACTTGCCGGTGTCTTGATGACGCGGCGCGTTTGCATTTTCGTGATGGCCGGGATGGCCCGTTCCTGAGTGGACGCAGGTGTTTTAACGACGCGGCGCTGAACCTGAGCGGTTACAGCCGGGACAACACGTTCAGCCGTCCGGGCCGGCGTTTTCACGCGGCGACGGGTTTCGACTTTGGTGATGGCCGGAACACTGCGCTGTTGCGTAGACGCCGGACGGTCAACAATACGGCGGGTGACTTGCTTGGTAACCGCCGGAACAATGCGTTCCTGAGTGGCCGCCGGTGTCTTAATGACGCGGCGGGTTTCCATCTTAGTCACAGCCGGGATTGTCCGCTCTTGCGTGCGGGCAGGCGTTTTCACGACGCGGCGTGTCACTTGCTTGGTCACCGCAGGAACAACGCGTTCCTGTGTTGCAGCCGGTGTCTTGATGACGCGGCGGGTTTCCATTTTAGTCACAGCCGGAATTGTCCGTTCCTGCGTAGATGCAGGGCGGTCAACAACGCGGCGTGTCACTTGCTTGGTCACAGCCGGGATCACACGTTCAGCCGTCCGGGCCGGCGTTTTCACGCGGCGACGGGTTTCGACTTTAGTGATGGCCGGAACAGTCCGCTCCTGCGTGGATGCAGGTGTCTTAACGACGCGGCGGGTAACCTGTTTCGTGACAGCCGGAATAACGCGCTCCTGTGTCGCCGCCGGTGTCTTAATGACACGACGGGTTTCCATCTTCGTAACCGCCGGGATAGTCCGCTCACGCGTACTGGCCGGTGTCTTAACGACGCGGCGGGTTACTTGTTTGGTCACAGCCGGAACAACACGTTCGACGGTCGCTGCCGGCGTTTTAACAACGCGGCGGGTTTCGACTTTAGTGATGGCCGGAATAGTGCGTTCCTGCGTAGAGGCAGGACGGTCAACAACACGGCGGGTAACCTGTTTGGTTACAGCCGGGATTGCCCGCTCACGGACGCTGGCAGGGGTCTTCACAACACGGCGGGTGACCTGACGGGTCTGAGCCGGAATTGTGCGTTCCTGTGTGCTGGCCGGACGGTCAACAACACGGCGTGTGATCTGCTTGGTAACCGCAGGAACAACGCGCTCCGCAGTCCGTGCAGCGTTTTTGATACGACGGCGTGTTTCAACCTTCGTAATCGCCGGGATTGTCCGCTCTTGTGTACGGGCCGGTGTCTTAACGACGCGGCGCGTAACCGTTGCAGTTTTTGCCGGAATGACGCGTTCTTGCGTAGACGCCGGCGTTTTTACAACACGGCGAGTAACCTGGCGGGTTTGCGCCGGAATTGCCCGTTCTTGCGTAGACGCAGGACGGTCAACAACACGACGTGTCACCTGTTTGGTTACTGCAGGAACAACACGCTCTGCAGTACGGGCAGCGTTTTTGATACGACGACGTGTTTCAGTCTTCGTAACGGCCGGGATTTTCCGTTCCTGCGTGGATGCAGGGCGGTCAATGACGCGGCGCGTAACAACTTCGGTACGGGCAGGGATAACGCGTTCTTGCGTAGAGGCAGGACGGTCAACGACGCGGCGTGTGATCTGCTTGGTAACAGCAGGGACAACACGCTCAACAACGCGGGCTTCTTCGGAAACAACACGTGTTGTTTCAGTGCCCATGCGCTGTGCATAGTCACCGCCGAGGAGGCGTCCGCCGACAAAGTTGCCGGACGCGTCGTAAAGACCGCGTGCAGCTTTGTTGCCGTTTACGTCATATCCGCCAATGCCGTTTGAACCGGCGCGGGACAGGATGGAAGCCAAAGACTTACCGCCCGGCAATGTAGCATTGCCAAGGAGACCCAAACGAGCCGCTTCGGAGAAGCGCATTGATTGAGCGGCACGGTCAGTTACGCGGCGCGTAATCGTCGAAGTCTGAGCCGGAACAGCAATTTCTTGCGTAGAGGCAGGACGGTCGATGACGCGTTTCGTGATGGCTTTCGTTACAGCCGGGATTTGACGCTCGGTTGTCCGCGCAGGGGAAACAACAACCTGTTTGGTGATTGTTTTGTACTGCGGCGGGATTTCAACGCGGCAAAGGATTTCGCCGGTGTTGGTAACCACGGTACCTGTTGATTCAACGGTTTCTTCGCGAACGCCGTTAAAGACAGTGAACTGCTGTGGTTGGTTGATGTTGACAACTGTGCCGCCATCTTGGGTCAGGTTAGACGCACCGGAGCCGGCAGTCTGGATAGCCTGTGAACCCGGTTTCCACTCAACACGGCCCGGAGCAACAAGGACTTGCTCTGAACGTGTTTCGTAGCGTGCAGGGATCACTGTGATGTCTGTCGAGGCAGGCTTCACAACGATTTGCTCTGTGACCGTGCGGTATGTTGCAGGAACAGCGCGCAGTTGCGTAGACGCTTCTTGTGTGACGATCGTTTCAGTAACTGTGCGGTATGAGGCCGGGATCACAACGATCGGATCGACCGCTTCCTGAGCAACATAGCTGCGCGATTGCGATGCGAATTTCGCAGGCAGTGCGGAATATTCAACCGTTTGCGGCTGAACAACAACAGTTTCAGTGACAGTTTTGAAGGTCGCCGGAATTGTTACCAATTCAGTTGACTGCTCTTGGACCACAACAGTTTCAGAAACAGTTTTGTATGTCGCAGGGATTGCAACCAACTCAGTGGAGGCTTCCTGAACAACAACAGTTTCAGCATATGTTTCATACTCAGCAGGGATGCTGACATATTCAACAGTTTGCGGCTGAACAACAACAGTCTCTGTGACGTTGCGGAACGTTGCAGGGACAGTCACCAGTTCTGTGGACGCTTCGCGAGACACAACAGTTTCAGTCACAGTTTCGTAAGTCGCCGGAATAGAGACAAGCTCTGTAGAGGCTTCTTGGACGACAACAGTTTCAGAAACAGTCTCAAACGTGGCCGGGATTGTAACCAGCTCTGTAGAGGCTTCCTGTACAACAACAGTTTCGGAGTATGTTTCATACTCGGCAGGAACCGTCACGTAGTTCACTGTTTGCGGCGTAACCACAACAGTTTCAGTGACGTTTCTGTAAGTCGCCGGGATGGAAACAAGCTCTGTAGAGGCTTCCTGAGAGACAACAGTTTCAGTCACGGTTTCAAACGTGGCCGGGATTGTGACCAATTCTGAAGTTGCGTCCTGAACAACAACTGTCTCTGTGACAGTTTTGTATGTCGCAGGGATGGAGACCATCTCTGTGGAGGCCTCCTGAACAACAACAGTTTCGGAAACAGTTTCAAATACAGCAGGAACTGTTTGGTAAGCCACAGTCTGCGGCGTTACGACTACAGTTTCAGTCACGGTTTCGAACGTCGCCGGGATTGTTACCAGCTCAGTTGACGCTTCCTGAACAACAACAGGCTCTGCAATCGTTTCGTATGTCGCCGGGATGGTGACATAATCAACAGTTTGCGGCGTTACGACAACAGTCTCTGTGACGGTTTCGAACGTGGCCGGGATTGTGACCAATTCAGTCGACGCTTCCTGAACAACAACAGTTTCGGAATATGTTTCGTATTCAGCCGGAACCGTGACGTAATCAACGGTCTGCGGCGTTACAACGATTGTTTCTGTAACGTTTCTGTAAGTGGCCGGGATTGTGACCAACTCTGTGGACGCTTCCTGAACAACAACAGGCTGCTGAACTGTTTCATAAACAGGCGGGATCGCAACATACTGAACAGTTTGCGGCGTTACCACGATTGTTTCAGATACAGTCTCAAACGTGGCCGGGATTGTGACCAGCTCTGTAGAGGCTTCCTGAACAACAACCGGCTCAGCAACGGTTTCATATGTCGCCGGGATGGTGACGTAATCAACAGTTTGCGGTGTTACGACAACAGTTTCGCTGACAGTTTTATAAGTCGCCGGAATAGAGACAAGCTCCGTAGAGGCTTCTTGGACAACAACAGTTTCAGAATATGTCTCAAACGTGGCCGGAACCGTAACGTAATCAACAGATTGCGGCGTAACCACAACAGTTTCAGTCACAGTTTCAAATGTTGCCGGGATTGTTACGAGCTCAGTAGAGGCTTCCTGAACAACGATAGCTTCCTGAACTGTCTCATAGACAGCCGGGACAGAGATATACTCAACAGTTTGCGGCGTAACCACAACAGTTTCAGTAACAGTCTCAAACGTTGCCGGGATTGTGACCAGCTCTGTAGAGGCTTCCTGAACAACGATTGGCTCCGCAACGGTTTCATATGTTGCCGGAATGGTGACGTAATCAACAGATTGCGGCGTTACAACAACAGTCTCAGTGACGGTTTCGAATGTCGCCGGGATCGTGATCATTTCAGATGACGCTTCCTGGACAACAACTGTCTCTGTAACCGTTTCGAATGTCGCCGGAACCGTAACATAATCAACGGATTGCGGCGTCACGACGATTGTGTCTGTGACAGTTTTATATGTCGCCGGAATTGTGATCAGCTCTGTGGACGGCGCCTGAACAACGATCGCTTCGGAAACAGTTTCGTATGTGGCCGGAATGGTCACATATTCAACACCTGCATCCTGAACAACGATTGTTTCAGTGACCGTGCCGTATGTGGCCGGGATTGTGACCAACTCTGTGGACGCTTCCTGAACAACAACAGGTTCTGCAACAGTTTCGTATGTCGCCGGAATTGTGACGTAATCAACAGTTTGCGGCGTAACAACAACAGTCTCAGTGACTGTTTCGAACGTTGCCGGAATGTTTACAAGCTCTGTAGAGGCTTCCTGAACAACAACCGTGTCAGTGTAGGTTTCATACTCAGCAGGCACTGTGACGTAATCAACGCTTTGCGGCGTGACAACGATTGTTTCAGCAACAGTCTCGTACGTGGCCGGGATTGTCACCAACTCTGTAGAGGCTTCCTGAACAACAACAGTATCTGTGTATGTTTCATACTCAGCAGGGACCTCAACGTATTCAGTCGTCGCCGGTTGAACCACAACAGTGTCAGTTACAGTTTTGTATGTCGCCGGGATGGAAATCATCTCGGAGGAGGCTTCCTGAACAACAACAGTCTGTGTTTGCGTGCCGTAAGTGGCCGGAATTGTCACAAGCTCTGTGGACGCTTCCTGAACAACAACAGTCTCAGAAACAGTCTCATATACAGGCGGAACAGTTACCAGCTCTGTAGAGGCTTCCTGAACAACAACAGCTTCTGCAACAGTTTCATATGTCGCCGGAATTGAAACGTAGTCTACGGTTTGGGGGGTAACCACGACAGTTTCAGTAACGGTTTCAAACGTCGCCGGAATTGTAACCAACTCGGAAGAGGCTTCCTGAACAACAACAGTTTCGGCAACTGTGCCGTATGTTGCCGGGATCGTTACAAGCTCAGTCGCTGCATCTTGAACAACAACGGTCTCAGAGACAGTTTCAAATGTTGCCGGAATTGTTACGAGCTCTGTAGAGGCTTCCTGAACAACGATTGTTTCAGCAACAGTCTCATACTGAGCCGGAACAGTTTCGTAAGCAACAGATTGCGGCGTAACGACAACAGTTTCAGAAACAGTTTCGAATGTCGCCGGGATTGTCACCAACTGCGTGGAGGCATCCTGAACAACAACAGTTTCTGTGACCGTACCGTATGTTGCAGGGATCGTGACGAGCTCGGTAGAGGCGTCCTGAACCACAACAGTGCGGGTTTCCGTGCCGTATACGGCGGGGATTGTCTGATATTCGACAGTCGCAGGCTGAACAACGATTGTTTCAGTCTCCGTGCCGTAGACAGCCGGGATAGCGACAAGCTCTGTGGAGGCTTCCTGAACAACGACAGTTTCAGTCACTGTGCGGAAAGAGGAGCCTGCCAAAGCAGAGCCGGAGCCGCCGGTTGAAGAGTAAGAGTTAACAGCGTTGCGATTAACAATACTGCCGCTGAGGCCAACAAGGTTACCGCTTGTGTCGAGTGAACCGACGCGGCGACCGTTGGAGCCGTAAACAGCCATGTCAGAATCAACGCGATAAGTCGAGTTGCCGACACGCAGCATAGTTGAGACAGACGAGTTAGCACCGATCAAAGTGAGCGGGTTAACGGCGCTGCGGGCAATCATGTTGCCGCCTGTGCCGACGATATTGCCGCTCGCATCAACAGTGCCGATGCGCGCGCCCGACGCATTGCGTACTGTTCGTGAGGAGTCGACCATATACTTAGTGCCGCCGATTGTCAGCGTGATAGCGCCTGTACCGGGAACCAAGCGTGTTGATGAACCCGCACCGACAGGTACGATTTCATAACTGGCTTCCTGAACCAAGACGCGTTCTGTAACCGTTTCAAAACGGGCAGGTATCTTTGTGATCCGCTCAGAGGCAGGCTTCGATACAATACGCGTGCTCGATGTTTCGTAAGTCGCCGGGACAATAACCCGTGCGTAACATTCACCGGGCAGCGCATTCGCCGGCGGAAGTTCTTGCGCTATCGTTGGCGACGCGATTGCGACGACACTAGCGGCTAATAGTAGAGTGCGTTTCATATTGAAAACCCCCATGGTTCACTCGAATAAAAAAACCACGCGCGCGGAATTGCGCGCATAATTACTGATAACCTAACCAAATGTTAACAAAAGGAAAGGCGTTAATGTGTTGATAGGACATATTTTGTCAAATTCAACAGCAAAGTTTATCATAGGCGAAAAGGTCTCCAGAAAGACGCTTTAGCGGCGTATAACAAAGGCTTGTCGCCCTCACTGTCACCATATGCCTCGATAATCTCAAAGGGCGTGTGCCCCATTTCCGCCCTAATTCGGGCGGTTTTTCCCTCTCCCCAAACGTTAACGCCGTGAAGTTCGCCTGTGAGGCGACCTTCACGGGTTTCAAGCTGAGTCGCGAAAACGGTTTTAATTCCCTGGGCCGCGGCCCAGGGATGTAAATAATGCTCAATTGAGGCTGACACTATATAGAGTGCAGCGTTTTGAGCTTTTAAGGTGTCCAATCGGGCCTGCGCCTGAGGGCGAACCAAGGGCGGTATAATGTCGGCGGCAAACGAATCAGCGCGGGCCTGTACTTCGGACAGGGCGTGCCCCTTAAAGAAGCGACGCATGACCCGGCGCTTTACCTCGGTGCGGTCAATGACTTTCAGGCCGTAGAGCGCAAAATGCGGAAGCAGGCTGATGACCTTCAGGCCCCAAACGAATTTTCCCTGATAATACTGCAAAAACAGGGCAAGCGTGTCTTTGGTCGTAATCGTCCCGTCGAAATCGAAGGCGTAAATCTGCACAGGCTCTTCAACGGAAATATCTGGGGGAGTCTCGGGCATATATTGTGACAGCTTTTTAATGTTCAATGTTGCGCTACGTTGATTTGCATGAACTGTAAATGAATGTGTAAATATCAACGCGATTCATTGCACTGAAATGAGAACACCCTTAATCCTGACTTAAAATATGCATGTTACGGGCCGGAGGGCGCGTCGGGCAAGGCAGACAGGACATTTTATGACATCGACGGACATCCCTATATTGCAGGTCAGAGAGTTAAATGTGCATTTTGATACGCCTGACGGGGACGTGCATGCGGTAAAAGGTGTTGATCTGGACATTCACGCCGGCGAGTGTGTGGGAATTGTCGGAGAAAGCGGATCCGGTAAGAGCCAGACCTGCCTCGCGGCCATGGGGCTGCTTGCACAAAACGGTAACGTCACGGGATCGATCAAGTTTAAGGGCACTGAGTTGGTCGGCGCTGACATAAAGACGCTGAATGCCATTCGCGGTCAGCAAATGACCATGATTTTCCAAGACCCGCTGACATCGCTGACGCCGCATATGAAAATCGGCAAGCAGATGGAGGAAGTGTTGCGCGTCCATAAAGGCCTGCGCGGTGAAGCCGCCCGCAAAATCAGCCTCGACTGGCTGGACCGGGTTCGCATTCCTGAGAGCCGCCGTCGCCAAGATCAATATCCGCATGAATTGTCCGGCGGGATGCGTCAGCGCGTCATGGTCGCCATGGCCATGTTGTGTGAGCCGGCGCTTTTGATTGCCGATGAGCCAACCACGGCCCTTGATGTTACGGTTCAGGCGCAAGTGCTCGATTTGATGGATGATCTGAAAAAAGACTTCGGCACGGCGATTGCGTTTATCACCCATGACATGGGCGTCGTGGCGCGCATGTGTGACCGCGTGCAGGTTATGCGCCGCGGTGAATATGTCGAAACCGGCAGCGTCGAAGATATTTTTAAGACACCGAAACACGACTATACCCAAATGCTGCTGACCGCCATGCCGCGCATTGATCAGCCGGACCGCCCCGGCCATGAGAGCGTGAAGCCGATTGCCGACGCCGAGGCTGCGCCGATATTGATTGCCGATGACGTCAAAGTTCACTTCCCGGTGCCGTCAGGCAAGGGCGGTTTGTTCCCCGGTAAAATCCCGCTCAAAGCCGTGGACGGCATCAGCTTTTCCCTGCGCCCCGGCGAAACATTGGGCGTGGTCGGAGAGAGCGGTTGCGGGAAGTCGACTTTGTCGCGCGCCATCCTCGATTTATTGCCCGAAGCGACCGGCAATGTGGCTTTTCTGGGATCCGATATTTTCACCCGCTCAAAGGCAGAAAAACGCGCCATGCGTGAGGATATTCAGATTGTATTCCAAGACCCGCTGGCCTCGCTGAACCCGCGTATGACCATCGGGAATTCTATTGCTGAGCCGCTGCGAACCTTCCGTCCGGGCATTCGAAAATCAGAGCGTGAGACTATGGTTGCGGACATGCTGCGCCGAGTGGATTTGGACCCGGCGATGATCAATCGATATCCGCATGAATTATCCGGCGGGCAAAACCAAAGGGTCGGCATTGCGCGCGCAATGATACTGCGCCCGAAACTGGTGATTTGCGACGAAGCTGTGTCAGCGCTAGACACGAGCATTCAGTCACAAGTCATTGATTTGCTTATTCAATTACAGGAAGAGTTTGGCATGGCGATGATTTTTATCAGCCATGATTTATCCGTAGTGCGCGAAATTTCGCATCGCATTATGGTGCTGTATTTGGGCCGCGTTGTTGAGATGTCGGGCCGTGATGCGCTCTACGAAACGCCGGTGCATCCCTATACACGCGCACTGATTTCCGCCGTGCCGATCCCGGACCCTGCCATAGAAAAACAGCGTAAACGCATTGCGTTGTCCGGCGATTTACCGTCGCCGCTCGACAGCCGAGCGGCGCTGCGTTTCATCAAATCCAGAGTGATTGATGACGCGAATGCGATCCAATATGTGCCGCAATTAATTGAAGTGTCCGGCGGTCATTTTGTTGCCGAACATGACAGTTTCGACGGGCGCGATGCCCTCTACGTCTAAGCCCTTTTTTCTTCCTTTCGGAGACCCTTAATGTCTTTTTTTAAACCTGTTTTATTGGCATCTGTTGCCGTTTTTGCGCTTACCGCCTGCGAGCCGACTGTCACTGCGCCGGTCGATTTTACCCATCAGGCAAGCGACTTGAAAGCGGATGAAAATGTCGTGTACGGCAAGCTGGAAAACGGCCTGCGTTACGCCGTAATGCAAAACGCAACGCCGACGAAAACGGCGGCCATACGCCTGCGTTTTGACACAGGGTCTTTGAACGATGTGGACGGCACGCAAGGTCTGGCTCATTTCCTTGAGCATATGGCGTTTAACGGTTCAAAAAACATTCCCGAAGGCGAAATGACAAAGACGCTGGAGCGTTACGGTCTGGCCTTTGGCGCCGATACCAATGCCTATACGAGCTTTGATGAAACAGTTTACCAACTGGATTTGCCCGAAGTTACGGAAGAAATGTTTGACGTTACCCTGAAGATTATGCGCGAAACAGCGTCCAATTTGACCCTTGACCAGGGCGCCATTGACCGCGAGCGGGGCGTCGTTAAATCTGAAAAACGTAATCGCGATTCCCCGGGCTACCGGGCGCAAATGGCCAATCTGGAGTTTTTTTTAGGGGAAAGCCGGATCCTTGAGAATCTGCCAATTGGGACGGACGAGGCGCTTGAGTCCATCGATAGGCCTGATTTTGAGGCCTATTATAACGGCCATTATCGTCCCGAAGATGCCTTTATTGTTATTGTCGGTGATGTTGATCCGGAATTTGCGGCCGCTAAGATTGCCACATATTTTGCCGATTGGACGCCCGTCGGTGATGCTTTGCCTGATTTGCCGGCGGGTGAAAGCGTGAAAACGGGACTGCAGGTCGGCTACTTTACCGATCCTGACGTCTCTACATCGCTGGAATTTGGGGTTATGCGCCCGTTTGAGGCCAAAGACGATACGATCGACAATCGCCGCAAAGGCTTTATCGACGGTCTGGGTAATGCCATGCTCAATCGCCGCCTGCAGACGGTCGTTCTGTCCGGCAATGCCCCGTTTATATCGGCGAGCGCAAGCACATATGGTTTATATGAGGCCGCAGAAGCCACATCTCTTAACATGACTGCATCTGCTGATGATTGGGCGACAGCTTTGGCTGCAGGCGAGCAGGAAGTGCGCCGCGCTGTGCAATACGGCTTCTCTCAGGCGGAGTTGGACGAGCAGATCGCGAATTTCCGAAAAGGTTTGCAGGTCAGCGTACAAACGTCATCAACCCGCCGCACGCCGTCACTCGCCAATGCCATCACCGCCAATTTCGCTTCTGATCGCGTGTTCACGACGCCGCAAAGCGCGCTGGAACGGTTTGAAGAGCTTGCAGCCGAGCTGTCCCTCGATGAGATTTGGGACGCCTTCAAAGCGCAATGGAGCGGCGTAGAAGAGCCTCTGATTTGGATGACGACGGAAAAACTTATTGAAAATCCGCAAGACATCATAGCGGCGGCCTATAAAGACAGTCTGGCTGTGTCTGTTGAAAAGCCGGCAGTCATGAAAAGCGTCGATTTTGCTTACACAGATTTCGGCAAGCCCGGCAAAGTCGTGTTTAAAGACCGGATCGAAGATATTGGCGTTACCCGCGTTAAATTTGCCAATAATGTCATGCTTAACATAAAGAAAACTGACTTTGACAAAGACAGCATCGCGATTATTGCAAGCTTTGGCGGCGGGACATTGTCACTGCCCAAAGATAATCCCCATGTTCAGCAGTTGGCGAGTTATGCCGTAACTGCCGGCGGTCTTGAGGCTCACAGCAGCGATGAGCTGTCGCGTATATTGGCCGGCAAAACCGTCGGCGCGAGTTTTGGCGCCGGAACAGAGCGGTTTAAGCTCTCCGGCGGAACCGTGCCGGGCAATCTGGATGATCAGTTGAACCTGATGGCGGCGTATTTCGTGGCTCCCGGCTTTCGCGCCGAGGCAGAGCCGCGCTATGATAATTATATCGAAGGCTGGTATCCCACTCTCGACAGCACGCCCGGCGGCGTGGCGCAGCGCGATATTGCGCGCCTCATCCGCAGCGGGGATGAGCGTTTTGGTATTCCGTCCATGAATGACATCATACAACCGACCATGAAGGATGTGGAGGCATGGGTGAAGCCCGCTCTGATGTCCGGACAGCTGGAAATCGGCGTTGTCGGTGATATTGACGTTCAAACGGTCATCGACGCGGTGGCCCGTACGTTCGGCGCTTTGCCGAAACGTACGGATTCAACGCCGGATTACGCCGATGGTCGCAAACTGAAATTCCCCAAGGGTACAAAGACCGGCAATCTGCTGACATTGACCCACGAGGGCGAGCAGAACCGGGCAATGGTGCGCATTTACTGGCCTGCGCCGGATGGCAGTGATATTTTGCGGGATCGCCGCTTAAACATGCTCAACCGGGTGTTTAGGCTCCGGCTGATTGATGAAGTCCGCGAAAAAGCGGGAGCCGCATATTCGCCAAGCGCATTTAACTATAATGCCGTCGCTTATCCCGGTTATGGCTATCAGGGCATCTCTTTGGACGTGGACCCCAAAGAGGTGGACGCTATGTTCACCCTCAGCCTGGCCATTGCGGAAGATTTTAAAGCCGGCAATTTCACGCAGGATGAATTTGACCGTGCCATGACGCCGGTATTGGAGTCGCTCGAAGAGTCCCTTGAAAGCAATCGCTACTGGATGTCTCTGATCGACAGCGCACAGACGGATGATGACTATGTCAATCATCGCTCGCGGCTTGAGACGTATCAGAACATGACACTTGAAGATTTGAAACCGCTGTCCGCGCAGATATTTGATAATAAGAAGGCCTTTAAAATTCAAATTCTCCCTGAAAAGTAATCCGTAACCACGCGTGTTTACGCGCGGTTAACCATAAGGCACCGTGCGGAGGCCGGTTTGATACAGACCGGCTGCTTTGGCACTGCGCTCGCATCAGTCTTCCGTATAACGCCCGCATCGGGCCAATACGGAGCATGATATGTTTACTGATACAAAGACTAAAGTCGCCCGCTTCATCCGTCGTTTTTTAAACGACACTGCGGGCAGTTTCGCCATTTTAAGCGGCGTTGCCACAATGTCGATTGTGCTCGGCGTGGGCCTCGCCGTTGACACGGCCTTACTGCGTAAAACCCGTGCGGATATGCAAACGGCTGCTGATATTATATCATTGGCTATCGCCAAAGAAGAGCTGTCCAAAAAGAAGGATATGCGCGATCTCGGCAACAGCTTTTTGCAATCGCAATTCGGCGGAAACAGCGTCAAAATCGTCAATATCAAAAAAGTCGGGGATGATTATCGGGTCGTGCTGAGCAGCCGCGCAAATACTGTGTTTATGCAGCTTATTAATAAAAGCTCTGTTGATCTGACTGTGTTTTCTCAGGCGACCTTTGCGCGCCGCAACCTGGACCTTACCTTGGTCTTGGATAATACCGGCTCCATGAAAGGCACAAAGCTGGCCACGCTGAAAAAAGCCTCCAATTCTTTGGTCGATATTTTGATGGACGGGAAAGCGAGCGCAGCCGGCACGCAAATCGGCCTTGTCCCGTTTGCGCAATGGGTCAATGTGGGCGAGAAATATGCCTCCGAAGACTGGCTCGATCAAACAGGCGCATCGCCTCAAAACCGCACTTACTTTGACAGCCCGGTCAGCCGATTTGACCTGTATTCGACATTGGGGGTGAAATGGAACGGCTGCGTAGAAAACCGCCTGCCGCCATTTGATGTGGACGACACGCCGGTCGATCCTGCGAACCCGTCAACCCTGTTTCAGCCGGCATTCCATCCGGATATGTCCGACACGGCGTCAAACAGCTATACCTATCTGGCGGATAATACGGCCGGTAATAATGTCGCGCGGTTACGGGCAAGCGGAAAGTATAGCGGCGTGTCTCTGAGTGGCTCTCAGGGGCCGGCCTACGCTGTGGATACGTCGTGTAGCGATTCTCGCCGCGAGGTGACGCCGCTGACCAATAATAAGCGCACGATAAAGCGCGCGATAAACAATATGTACGCGCAAGGTTACACAAATATTGCTAATGGCGCGGCCTGGGGGTTTCGCGCAATCTCGCCCAATGCACCGTTCACGCAGGGTCGCGCCTACACCGATAAGCAAACGCAAAAAGCCATGGTGATTTTGACGGACGGACAGCAGACAATCGGCGGGCCAAAGGGCGGGTTTTCGTCCGGCTATACACCATTTGGCTTTCTCGGAGAACCGTCCGTCAACGGCGCGGCGCGTCTGAACGGGACAAATGCCAAATCAGCGCTGGATAACAAGCTGCTGGAAGTGTGCAGCGCGGCGAAAGCCAAGGGCATTTTGGTCTACACCATTACGTTCGAGCTTGATGACGCCGCCACAAAACAGACAATGCGGCAATGCGCGACGTCATCGTCTATGTATTTTGATGCCAAAAGCGCGGCGCAGTTGGAGCCGGCGTTCAAGAAAATCGCCTCCGGCCTCGGCGAGTTGCGTATCAGCGGCTAGGGGGGGGTCTTTAGTTAAGAAAAAGGCCTCCGCTTGGGAGGCCTTTTTTTTAGATGCTACAGGTTTTCGAGAAGTTCCATACGGAAGATCAAAACCGCATTGCCGGGAATGCCTCGGGTTCCGCGCGGGCCATAGCCAAGATTGGGCGGAATATAGAGCGTCCATTCATCACCGGGGCTCATCATGCCGAGGGCTTCAACCCAGCCTTTGATCAGGCGGTCAGACGGAAACTCTGCCGGCTCGCCGCGTTCATAAGAACTGTCAAACACAGTGCCGTCAATCAGCTTACCTTCGTAATGAACCTTAACCATCTGGCCCGGCGCCGGCGAATTGCCGGGCTTGGGTGAGGCCGTATTGACTGAATATTGCAGACCGGACGGCAGCGTGATCACGTCAGGGCGCGCGCCATTGGCGGCGAGCCAACGCTCGGCTTCAACCGCAGATGTGGAATTCGGTTTCACGACTGCAGCTGCGGCTTGCTCGGCTTGGGCTTTGGCGGTTTCGCCCATAGCTTCGGCTTTAGCCTGCGCAGCGGCGGCTGTATCTTTTGCGGCGTTCATAGCCTCTTTTTGATCGCCGGGCTTACAGGCCATCAGACCGATAAGGCTCGCGCTGAGCAGGGTGGCAGTTAAAATTCTCATATCAAATTCTCCGTTATTGCTGTATCTTCATAAGCTGCGCGAGCCGCCGCGCATAGTCTGAAATTCAGACCTGAAAAAGGCGCGCGCTTTAAAATTCAAGATATTGTGCTTAGCCTTTTTCGAGCGATGCATCCCATTCGCCGGTGGAGGCAAGGCCGTTCATGCGGGCGCGGTGGTAAAACGCTTTTTGCGCCGCGTCATAGTTTTCTTTTTTGCCTTTCCACGCAAACAAAGCCGATTGTTGCAGGGCGCGGCCGTAAGAATAAGTAATATTCCACGTGAAATTGCCGATCTTATTGATCATATCCAAATGCGCTGTTGCATCTTCATTGTCCTGACCGCCGGAGAGGAAAGCTATGCCCGGAACAGAACTTGGCACTGTGTCTTTCAGCACCTTGATCGTGCGGGTCGCGACCTCTTCGACGGAGGCTTGTTTCGGGCATTTTTTGCCGGGAACAACCATATTCGGTTTCAGGATAATACCTTCGAGTTTCACGCCTTGCTCGTAGAGCTCTGTGAATAAAGAGTTCAGCACGATCTCTGTGACTTCGTGGCACCGATCAATCGTATGATAGCCGCCCATGAGGACTTCCGGCTCAACAATCGGGACGATATTGGCTTCTTGGCAAAGGGCCGCGTAGCGGGCGAGGGATTGGTTATTGGCTTTAATCGCGCCGCGGGACGGCGTGCGATATGTCGTTTGATCCGGCGCAGATATGTCAATAACGGCGCGCCATTTGGCAAAGCGGGCGCCCAGTTCGTAATATTCCGCAAGCCGCTCACGCAGACCGTCAAGGCCTTGCGTAATTGTTTCACCGGGACGGCCGGCCAGCGGCGTCGTGCCGGCATCGACTTTAATGCCCGGAATGGCGTCTTGGGCGCGCATGATATCAACCAAAGATGTGCCGTCAGCGGCATTCTGGCGGATCGTTTCATCATAAAGGATGACGCCGGACACGTGATCCTGCATAGCTTTATCGGTGCGAAACAGCATTTCACGCCAATCGCGGCGGCTGGTTTCAGTAGATTCGGTGTTGATGGAATCAAACCGTTTCTTGATCGTGCCCGTGCTCTCATCAGCGGCCAAAATGCCTTGACCCGGCGTGACCATTTTTACCGCAATCGCGTTTAGCGCTCCAATATCCATATTTCTTATCCTTTTTGCAGCGCCTCCAATGGCGCGAATTGTAGTTTGGTCATAAGGCCGAAATTCAGTCGGGCCGCTATGACTTTTTTAAAATTTCCACGCCCGGAAGCGCTTTACCTTCCATCCATTCAAGAAATGCGCCGCCTGCGGTTGAAATGAATGTAAATTTTTCGGCCGCGCCTGCATGGTGAAGAGCGGCGACCGTATCACCGCCGCCGGCGACGGCAATCAGGCCGGCTTCACTGACCCGGCGGCCCGCATATTGCGCCGCTTCAACGGTGGCCGTGTCGAACGGGACCATTTCAAACGCGCCCAGAGGTCCGTTCCATATCAGGGTTTTCGCCCGGTCGATGGCATCGGCCAGTTGATCCACGGTTTGAACGCCTGCGTCGAGAATCATTTCATCATCCGCGACTTCATCCAAACCGCAAACCCGGTGCGGGGCATTGGCCGCAAAGTCTTTGGCGACAACAACGTCCGTCGGCAGCAGGATTTGGCAATTAGCTTTTTTCGCGGCGTCCATGATTTTCAACGCCAACGGCTTTAAGTCATGTTCACAAAGCGATTTGCCGACATCATAGCCCTGAGCGGCCAAAAACGTATTGGCCATGCCGCCGCCAATAGCGAGCATATCAAGCTTGGTGACCAGATTTTGCAAAAGATCAATCTTTGTTGAGACTTTCGCGCCGCCGACAACCGCGAGAACCGGCGATTTCGGATGGTCCAGCGCTTGGGATAAATGATCCAGTTCGCGGGCCATAGACAGGCCTGCGTAAGCGGGAAGAAATTGCGCAATGCCCTCGGACGATGCATGAGCGCGGTGAGACGCCGAGAAGGCGTCATGGATAAACATATCGCCAAGGTCAGCCAATGTGCGGGCAAAGCCGGCGTCATTATCCGTCTCTTCGTTTTGAAACCGCGTGTTTTCCAGCAGCAGCACTTCACCGGATTTAAGAGCAGCAGCTTTTTGTTTCGAATCGTCTCCGCCGCAATCTTTTGCGAACTGAACCGGCGAGCCAAGCAATTCAGTCAGCGGCATTTGCAAAAAGCCCAAGGACATGGACTGTTCGACCTTGCCTTTGGGGCGGCCAAAATGAGACATCAGAATAACTTTGGCACCGGCTTCCTGAAGGGCTCGGATAGTCGGGACGGCAGCGCGCAGGCGCGTATCATCGGATATGCTGCCCGTATCATTAACCGGGACGTTAAAATCAACGCGCACCAGCGCAGTTTTTCCGTCGGGATTGGCATCTTCTAGGCGTCTGAAATCGACCATAAGGCAAGGCTCTTTTGTTAGGATGAATTTGGCCCTGACTTAACGGTTTGCCATGGCTCGCGCAACGTCAATCATGCGGTTGGCAAAGCCCCATTCATTGTCATACCAGGCCACAACCTTGATTAAATCACCGTCAATGGCCTTAGTCAGGGGGGCTGCGAAAATTGAGGAATGTGGGTCATGGTTTAAATCTGACGATACCAGCGCTTCCTCGGTATAGCGCAATATGCCTTTAAGTGGGCCGTCTGCGGCGGCTTTGACGGCGGCGTTGACCGTTTCGATGTCGGACTTGCGGCTTGGTTGAAACGCCATGTCAATCATCGATACATTAGCGGTCGGCACGCGCACAGCGGAGCCGGCAAGCTTTCCGACAAGCTGCGGCAGTACAAGGCCAACGGCTTTGGCCGCTCCGGTGGATGTCGGAATCATATTTTGCGCGGCAGCCCTGGCGCGGTAAAGATCTTTGTGGCTGTTATCTAAAATGCGCTGATCTTGGGTATAGCTGTGGACGGTTGTCATAAACCCGCGTGTAATACCGACACTCTCCAGCAAGACTTTCGCCAGCGGCGCAAGGCAGTTCGTGGTGCAGGACGCGCAGGACACGACCTTGTCAGATGGCAATAAATCTGAATGGTTCACGCCGTAAACAATTGTTTTATCGACATTGTCGCCCGGGGCAGAGATCAAGACTTTTTTTGCGCCGGCATCAAAATGCCCCTGAACGCCTTCGCGGCTGCGAAAGATGCCCGTGCACTCCATAACGACATCGACGCCAAGGGCATCCCAATCGATATTGGCAGGGTTGCGTTTATGGGTGATGCGTACCGGGCCGTTTCCGAAATCCATCATGCCCGGCTCAATGATGACGTCGCGCTCAAAGCGGCCGTGAACGCTGTCATAGCGCAGCAAATGCGCTTGGGTTTCCAAATCACCGGGGCTGTTTATGGCGACAATTTCAATGTCTTTAATATTATATTCGGCAACGGCGCGTACAATAAGGCGGCCAATACGTCCAAACCCGTTAATCCCAATTCGTACAGTCATGCCAGTGCCTTTTATCTTCATCAGCCCGCTCTGCCGGACTGTTATCCCTTCGACTAAACTAAGCAATATTCAGGCCGCTTAACAGTCGGGCAGGGCGGACAATCGGGGTCATAGTGTCGCTTGACAGCGTTGTCTTACGGGTTGCCGGTGCGCAGCGGCGTCAATAAGACCTTGGCGAAGGCCGAAACTTGCGGCATTAAGTATAGCTATGACGACAGATTCGCGATATCCGGCTTCTCAAAACCTCAGTGTGGCACAGGCCGCTAGCCGTCTTCAGGACGCTCTGAAGTCTTTGGAAGGCGCTTTGTCACCTATGGCCGCCCGCCTTAAGGCGCTTGAGGCAGGCTCGCAGGACGGCGAAATCTTAGAGCAGGACCGCGCCCGTCTGGCCCGTGAACTTGATGAAGCCAAAGCCGCTAACGCAGATCACGATGCCAAGTCAGCGCAATGGGCGGAAACGGAAAAGGAATTTGCCGCTCTGGCCGGAGAAACCATGCAAGAGCTGGATGCTGTGATCAGCCAAGTTCAGCATGCGCTGGGCAGCGGGAAGGGGCGCGCGTAATGGCCAAAGTCAGTCTTGAGATTAATGGCCGAAAATACGCGCTGGGTTGTGATGACGGCGAAGAGCCACGCTTGACCCGTTTGGGACAATCCCTTGATACGCGGGTTCGCGAACTGGCCGATCAATTCGGACAAATCGGGGATTTGCGCCTTTTGGTTATGGCCGGGATTACAATGACCGACGAGATTGCAGAGATGCAGGCCGGCATTGATAAACAAACAGATGCCTTGACGGCAGACATACGCCGCGACGCCGATACGGCGCGCCGTTCTGCCGCTCAAAGTGAAATTGATGCGGCCAATGCCCTGTCAGATGCTGCAAAGCGTATTGAACGCATGGCCGCTAAACTTTCCGGTTCCTGATAATATCCTTATAATATCCTTAGTTTGCCTTTTTACTCTTGTGAAAACGGTGCATGCATCCCACATTGAACATGGCGGTTTCTGCGGACTTTGTGAGACACACCTATCCACCGGACCTTAACTAAACCCTCGGGAGTTGGCTCTGTCTGAGCCGTGGCTCAATTAACCGACGCCCACCTGTACAGCAGGTTCACGAGGATTTGACTGCGTCCACGGGTTTTACTGTGGGGCCGCCACATTTTTCTTACATGAACTGAATATGAACAATGCGCACCTTGTGCGTGCATTAACCATGAAGCTTATGCGTATTTTAACCTGTTTTGTCCATATTTCAGGTTGTACCATTAAATGATGTGAGAAGAGCTATGACTCTAATTTGGATAGACGATTTTGAAAGCACGACGGGCGCAACCTCTGATATCAGTGTTACCCGTAATGCCTCCGAGCATGTTGACACCGCAAACGGAACCTATGAGTCCACAGGTGATTACTCGTTTTTGACCGATGGTTTACGCGGGGATGGATCCGGTACACCTTTGTCAAACCCATTTTCCGGCGCTCAGGGCACATTATATTGGCGCGCCGAAGACATTGACGGCATTGCAGGGCTTCCCAATTTTACTGATGCCCGTGATGTTATAGAGTGGACCGGTATCGACATTTCCGGACAAACAGAATTGTCCTTCTCCGGCCTGTTTGCCGCCCGTTCCTCCAATAATCCATTTGACCCGACCGATTTTGTCCGCGTCGAAGTCAGCATTGATGGCGGCGCTTACCAAACAGTCATTCGTCTTGAATCCGAAAATGCCACAGGCGGCCCACCGAACACCCGCCTTCTTGTCGATACCGACAATGATGGCGTTGGCGATGGCACCGTTATCACTGATGCTTTCCAAACATTGAGCGGCGATATTGCCGGAACAGGCGCTTTACTGGATTTACGTTTAACGTTTGAGGTTGACGCGACCGGTGAAGAAATCGGTTTTGACAACTTCCAAATTGGTTCCAATGATATACCTGTCGTTTCGACTGTTGAAGCTTTTGCGCGCGTTTACGCCGAGCATGGCGGCCCGCAGTCTATTTCCGATACGGTGACTTTGACTGATGCGAATGATACAAACCTGACCGGCGCAGTTATCGCGATTACGGCCGGCTATGACGCTGCCAATGACAGCCTCGCCTTCACATCTGCAAACGGTATTACCGTCGCAAGCAATACCGGCGGCGTTCTGACCCTGACCGGTACAGCGACAGTCGCGCAATACCAAGCGGCTATTCGCGCGGTCACGTATGAAAATGCGTTTACAACGGAATCAATTGCGACGCGCACATTCTCAATCTCTGTCAGCGATGACGGTGGCGGCACATCAGTCGTCGCGACCCGTGATATGACGTATAATACCACCGAAACGATTACCGGCTCCGGCGCGACGGATGATATTTTGGAAGGTGATTTTGGCGTTGATGTTCTGATCGGCCTTGACGGCAATGATTTTCTTGTTGGCGGCGACGGCAACGACACACTGCTGGGCGGTGACGGTAATGATGGCCTTCGCGGCGGCGAGGGCGCAGACATCCTGAACGGCGGAGCGGGTATTGACCGCGCTATTTACGCTCAGGCTCCGGCCGGCGTTGTGGTTGATTTTGCCGATCCGTCCCTCAATACCGGCGACGCGGCAGGGGACAGCTATGTGGATGTTGAAAACATTCTGGGCTCTGCTTTTGCGGATACCCTCTCCGGCGATGCCAATGCGAACGGTATTAACGGCGGCGCAGAGAATGACATAATTGTTGGCCGCGGCGGCGATGATCGTCTGTTTGGCGGCAGCGGAAATGATGTTGTCAGCGGAGACGCGGGCGTAGACTACGTCAATGGCGGCTCCGGTATGGATACGCTGAACGGCGGCGATGATAATGATCGCCTTGAAGGCAGCAGCGGCAATGACATTTTAAACGGTGACGCGGGTAATGATCTTCTGCGCGGCGGTGCTGATAATGATACGCTGAACGGCGGTTTGGGCCGCGACAGCCTGATTGGCGGCTCCGGTGATGATGAGCTTAACGGCGGCGACAATAATGACAATCTTCACGGCTCGTCCGGCATAGATACGCTGAACGGTGACGCCGGTAATGATCGCCTTTACGGCGGTGATGATAATGACACGCTGAACGGCGGCGACGGCGCAGATATCCTGAGCGGCGGCACCGGAACAAACAGCCTGTTCGGTAATGCCGGCAATGATACGTTTGACGGCGGCGCAGGTATTGATGCCTATGACGGCGGCACAGGAACGGATCGGGTTTATTATAATGATTCCACCGCTGCCATCCTGTTGGATATGGAAGACGTCGCCGCAACAGCCGGCGATGCCGCCGGAGACACGTTTACAAGTATCGAAAATGTTTACGGAACAGCGTTTAATGACGGAATCAGCGGCAATGCAGACGATAACCGCTTAAGCGGTATGGACGGCGACGATATGCTCTACGGCCGTGACGGCAATGACAAGCTGTTCGGCGGCGACGGCGAGGATTTGCTCTTTGGCGAAAACAACGATGACCTTTTGGTCGGCGGCGCTGATAATGACGAGCTTTATGGCGGTTTCGGCGATGATAAGCTTTACGGCGACGCCGGTGATGACGTGCTTGAAGGCGGACTTGGCGATGATGTTCTGATCGGCGGCGCCGGTGCTGATGAATTCACAGCCCTTGGCCTGCATGGCACAAACAAAGTTATCGACTTTGAAGATGGCGTGGACAAAATTGTTTATGTCGGTGGCCCTGAGGGTTTCGCAGATCTGACGATTACGAAAGTCGGCGGCAATACGCACGTAACAACTGCGGAAGGTGTTTTCTATCTTTCCGGGATTGATATTGCTGATGTAACGGAAGCAGACTTTGAATTCATCGGTCTTGTCGGTGGCCCCGGCGGCGGCGAATTTGGCGCGCCTTTATCCGATAAAGCCGGCGTGGCAGACGCTCTGGCGGCTCAGGCTTCGGTGCAGACACCGGCCCAAGACGACTCGGGTGCATTTGACAGCTCTGTGGCGGTCTTCGATATCTTTGACGCCGGCGTCTAGCGAGCGTCGATGCGGCGTGCTACTGCGCGCCTATGAATATCGCTTTTCAAAAAACACGCGCGCGCGCGCAGGCAAAGTCTGCGCGCGCCGTTTGCTGTAAAGACGGAGCCGGTCCGGCGCTGATAAAGCAATGGCCCGCGCTTTCGACGCGCGGGCAATCCGTGGCCGGGTTTTGGCCTATCAAAGATGAAATTGACGTGCGGCCTTTAATGAAAGCTCTGTCCGGGGCCGGGCAGACCGTATGCCTTCCGCGCATGGTTCGCAAAGCCCATCCGCTGGAGTTTCGCAAATACGAACCGGGTGACGCTTTAAAAAGCGGGCCATACGGCACGGCAGAGCCGCATAAATCAGCGCCTTTGGTGACGCCTGATATAATCCTGCTGCCGCTGCTTGCATTTACGCCGGAGGGCGCGCGGCTTGGTTATGGCGGCGGTTTTTATGATCGCACGCTGGCCCGGCTTCGCGCAGCCTCTGAAGACACGGGCCGTCCTGTCTTTGCTTGCGGTGTCGCTTTTGACAGCCAAGAAGTGCCAAATGTGCCGACTGACTCTTATGACCAACACTTGGACGCGATATTGACGCCGTCCGCTTTCAGGATTTTTTAATATGAGATTTGCTTTTTTCGGAGATGTTGTCGGCCGCGCCGGGCGCAAAGCGATCACGGATCATGTGCCGGTTTTGCGTGAAACGCTGGGCCTGCATGCCGTCATCGTAAACGGTGAAAATGCGGCGGGCGGCTTTGGGATTACTGAGAAAACTGCCAATGAAATGTTTGATTGCGGCGTGGACGTTATCACCCTGGGGAATCACAGTTTTGATCAGGCGGAAACTCTGACCTATATTGACAGAGAGCCGCGCCTGCTGCGCCCGGCCAACTATCCCAAGGGCTTGTTCCCGGGCAAAGGCGCGAATTTGTACGATATTGGCGGCTACCAAATGCTGGTTGTGAATGTGCAGGGCCGCGTGTTTATGGACGCGCTGGATGATCCCTTTGTCGCCGTTGATGCGGAACTGGCCGCTGCGCCGCTGGGGCATGTGGCCGATGCAATCCTGATTGATATTCATGCTGAAGCGACATCAGAAAAAATGGCGATGGGCCATGCCTGCGACGGGAAAGTCTCGCTGGTCGTCGGCACGCATCAGCACATCCCGACGGCGGACTGCCAAATTCTGCCGGAAGGGACAGCCTATCAAACCGATGCCGGCATGTGCGGCGATTATGACAGCGTGATCGGCATGGAAAAAGACGAGCCTGTGCGCCGGTTTACGACAAGGCGCAGATCCGGCCGGTTTGAAACGGCCGGCGGGGAAGGCACGGCGTGCGGCGTCTTTGTGGAAACAGGCCCTGACGGCCTTGCTGTGCGCGTGGAGCCCATCCGCGTTGGCGGGCGTTTGTCACAAACCATTCCGTCAGTTTAGACCTCAACTGTGCATATAAAGCTTTAAATGTCTGCCAATTTGTCTTAATCGGTCTGTAGTTTTGGTCATACCGATAGTTTTAAGGCATGTAATATGGGGTTTTCAGTTTTGAAATTGGGCGCTTGCGTCCTTCTGGCCTGCGCAGCTTTAACAGCTTGCGGCGGCGGTGGCGGCGGCGGGGACAGCAGCAGCAGCGCCGCATCTCCAAGCACCGTGACGCCTATACAGGCCAACAGGGCTCCCGTCTTTTCGTCACCGGCAACAATTAACGCGCCCGAAAACAGCTTGGCGTCGTTTTATACGGTCGTGGCGTCTGATCCGGACGGGCAGCCGCTGGCAAGCGTGACCAAAGCTCCCGGCACGGACGGTAGCTTTTTTAACTTTAACCCGCTGACGGGGGGGCTGACGCCGGCGGGAGCGCTTGATTTTGAACTTCCGGCTGACCAAAACGGCGATAATGTCTACCATGTTAAATTTACTGCCGAGGACGCTGAAGGCGCGCAAACCGTGATGACTCTATTGGTGACAGTGACTGATATTGCTGTTGAAAGTCCTTATGGACTCAACCCCGACCTGCCGCCCGGTATGAACTTTGATCTGCTGGACTGGAAGGTTACGCTGCCGATTAACAGCAGCGGCGGGCTGAGCGGGAAAAGCGTTGATATCGGTGAGAATGATTTGGCGGCCGGCTATGAAGGGGACTATTTTTTTACCGGTCCCGATGGCGGTATGGTGTTTATCTGTCCCGCAGTCGGCGCGAAGACTTCAACAAATACGAGTTATTCCCGTACAGAGTTGCGAGAAATGTTGCGCCGGGGCAACACATCCATTTCCACCCATACTCGGAGCGCGCCGGCCCCGTTTACCGACACGCCAAACGGCAATAACTGGGCGTTTTCCGGCGCGCCTCAGTCGGCCCAAGACAGCGCCGGCGGCGTTGATGGCACGTTGAGCGTGACCATGGCCGTCAACAAGGTTACAACGACCGGCGAGACCTATCAACAGGGCCGCGTCATTATCGGACAAATTCATGCCAAAGATGATGAGCCGATCCGGCTCTATTACCGCAAACTGCCAGGCAATACTCACGGCACAATCTACGCGGCGCATGAGCCGACATCCGGCAGTGATGTTTATTATGACATTATCGGCGGGCGCTCCAGTTCAGAGCCGAACCCGCCCAACGGCATTATGCTCGATCAAATCTTCAGCTATAAAATTGACGTCAACGGCAACATTCTGGATGTCGAAATTGTCAAAGACGGTATCGTTATCGGGACGACACAGATTGATATGACGGGCAGTGGCTATGACGTGGCCGATGATTATATGTATTTCAAAGCGGGTCTTTATCATGTCAATAATTCAGCTGACTTAGGCGACGACGCGCAGGTCACGATCTATGAGCTTGATAACAAGCATGACGGCTATCCGTTTTAGACTCTGCCCTGCCGCTTAAGCGCGCTTGATGTCCATTTGACACAAACCTTGCCCCGGCGCGCCCGCAGCGCTAAACAGCGCTCACCGGTGAGTCAGATAAAGATTCACACCAAAATTAAACACGGAGACGCCACATGGCAGGTCACTCAAAATGGGCCAATATTCAGCATCGTAAAGGGCGGCAGGATAAGCTGCGCTCAAAGCTGTTTTCAAAGCTGGCAAAGGATATTGCCATTGCATCGAAGATGGGCGGCCCTGACCCGGACATGAACCCCCGTCTGCGTCTCGCAATTAACAATGCCAAGGGCCAATCCATGCCCAAGGACAATATTAAACGCGCCGTCGATAAAGGTGCGGGCGGCGATGGTGCTGATTATCAGGAACTTCGGTATGAGGGCTTTGGTCCGTCAGGCATTGGTATTGTTGTGGAGGTCTCTACGGACAACACTAACCGTTCTGCTATGGAAGTGCGTACAGCGTTTTCGAAAAACGGCGGAAATATGGGCGAAACCGGTTCTGTGACGTTCAGCTTTGATCAGGTTGGCGAGATCACATATCCGCTGGAAAAAGGCGACGCTGATACCATGATGGAAGCGGCGATGGAGGCCGGCGCGGATGACGTTGTCTCTGACGAGCCTAATGAAGATGCTTATGACGAGTACGAGCCTGTGCACACATTTTATACTGCCCGTGATGAACTGGGCGCTGTATCAGCTGAACTGGAAAAAATTCTCGGCGAAGCGAAATCCGTCAACTTGATTTGGAAGCCGCAAAATGAAATTGATGTGCCGGACAAGGCAAAAACCGTCATGAATTTGGTGGATGCCCTTGAAGATATCGATGACGTGAACAATGTGTATCATAATCTGGAAATGTCCGAAGCCGCGGAAAAGGCTCTGGCTGAGGAATAGACCGGGGATTGCGGCGCAAGACTTGCAACGCAAGCAAAGACATTAAATTGGAGTATTACAATGGCAAAACTGAATTTTGAGCATGATGGACAGAAGTTCGCAGTTAAAGGCGAGTGGGATGGCAACACCTTCACGGCGCAGGCTTTTAAAGGTAAAAAGGAGGCCTCCGACCCTTTTTCTATTACTAAAGACGCAGAGGCTGATATGGCAGAGGACGAAGCTCTGGAAGCTGTCGTCATGAATTCTGCGAAAGAAGACGTGATCAGTGGAAACGGCGTTTCAGGCGCTGAATAATCTTTTCTGCATCATTGAAGCTTAAAAGCCGCCCGGACATAACGTCCGGGCGGCTTTTTGTATGGCAGCGCGCGTTTTGGGGGAGCCACGCGCCGCGCATTTCAGGCGGCGATCAGGCCGCGACAAAGGGCTCTGCATCAGCCGATATTTCAGTCAGAACGGCTTCGATTCGGCGGGTCAAATCGTCTGCGCCGCCGGTCCGGGTGTTCGATGTGACTGTGGCGTAGACTGTGCCGGTATAGCTGCCGACGATCATAGCCTTGAAGGCGCCTTTGGGTGACAGTGTTTGACCGGCAGGGATGAGCAGTCCTGTGTCCCGCAGAGCGCGCCGACCAAAACTGTTCCATTCTGCGTCAGCGCCGCTTCCGTAAATGATGACAAATCGCTGTCCGCTCGCAGCAGCTGTCATGCGAATTTCGTCCAATGTATTATCAGATCCGGCCGGCGCGTGAATGACGCGGTCAACGGTTGCCGGGCTGATCGGAGCAAAGTTAATCATGCCGCCGCTACGGTTTGACAGTTCCGCAAAGTCTCGAAGGTCAGAGAAGGGTGCGGCGGTCAGCTTGCCGTTCTTTATATTGGCAATGGCAAAGTCTGTCTGCCCTGCCGCCGTTGCGATGGCAGGTTTTAATTGCGGGCTCGGCATTTCGCTCGCGCTCGCCACAGAAGGGGACAGGCACAGGGCTTCAAGGGTTGCGCCGGCGATTAAGGTCGATGTTATCAGGTTTCTCATTGTGGCCTCCAAGCTCATTATTGTTGATGAGATTTATATGCAGGCCAATTCGGGCGCGCATAGGGAGGGAATGGGGCGATTATGAGAAATATAACCCAAATATGACGAAAGCCCGACCGTGCGGGCTTAATTGGGTCATGATTAAAAGCCTGCAGGCAGCCTGCAGGTCTGAGCGAGCGGGCTTAGGTCTTTTCGACTTCGGCAGCCACGCCGTCCCATTTATTGTTTACGTCGCCGCCCAGAACACCGGCGCCGGCAATAATCGCCGTCGCAATAAGGGCCATCAGGATACCGTATTCGATAGCGGTTGCGCCTGACTCATCGTCATATAATGTTTTTAAGAATGTCACCGGGCCCACTTCCTTCAGGATTCTGAAATCTTTTAAACCGGCGGTCTTAATGTCTGTTAAAGAAAGACGGTTAATTGGCATTAACTTAAAATCGCTTGGCGACACCCGGATGTTCATCTACTGTTCTTTTATGATAACACCGTTTCAAGAATCAGGTCTGCGTATTTTAGGCCTGGACCCAAGTTTGCGCGCCTGCGGGTGGGGTATTGTGCTGGCACGCGGCAGCAGGCTGACGCATATCGCTCACGGCGTTATTAAGCCTCCGGTCAAAGCGCCTTTGTCTGATCGTTTAAATGCGCTCTATATTGATATTACCGCCGTCATTGAGCGTCACGCGCCGGATGCTGCCGCCGTTGAAGAGGCGTTTATGAAAGACAACGCCATGAGCGCGCTTAAGCTTGGCCATGCCCGCGCTATATGTTTGCTGGCACCGGCAAGAGCAGGGCTGGACGTCGGAGAATACTCGCCACGCAGTGTTAAGAAGGCTGTAGTCGGGACCGGCGCGGCGGATAAAACTCAGGTCGCGCATATGATGAATATGCTCATGCCGGGATGCGGCGTCAAAGCCGGCGACGCGGCGGACGCGCTTGCGATTGCGGTCTGCCATTCTCAAAACCTCAACTATCAGAGCGCGATTGCGCAAAGGCAGGCCTCATGATCGGTATGCTCTCAGGAACGTGCCTTGTGGCCGGCAGCGGCGAAGCCATCATTGATGTCGGCGGTGTTGGCTATCTGGTACAATGCGGCAGTCGGACTTTGGCCCGTATGAGCGAGGGAAGCCCATCTCGCCTGCATATTGAAACCCATGTGCGCGAAACGGCGATAACGTTGTATGGCTTTGATTCTGAAGATGACCGGGCGTGGTTTATGCGGCTGCAATCGGTTCAGGGCGTTGGACCGAAGGCGGCTCTGGCGATTTTAGATATTCTGACCCCGGGGCAAATTCTGTCTGCCGCGAGTCTTGAGGATAAAGCGAGTTTTGCGCGCGCCTCGGGCGTCGGCCCGAAACTGGCGGGGCGTATCGCAACCGAATTATCCGGCAAGCCTGCGCCGTCAGGGCGGGGCTATAGCAGCGCCTTTATGAAGCCGTCCGCAGATGCAGATATGTCCGGCGCAGACCGCAATGAAGGGCTTTCGGATATGGCCCTGCGTAATGACGGCGTGTCGGCGCTCGTGAATTTAGGTATTGCGCAGCCGGACGCGCTGCGCGCGGTCGCGCAGGCTTACGAAGCCATGAGCGAAGATCCCAAGCTGGATGATCTTATTAAAGCAGCTCTTAAAGAGTTAAGCCAATAATGGGCGCGCAGTCTGACTTGAAGATATCAGCAAACGCCGTTACGCATTCTATATGACTGATGACCGTCTCATAGATGCTCCGGCGCAAACAGGTGATGGCCGTGACCGTGCTTTGCGTCCGCTCGCCTTTGACGATTTTGTCGGGCAGAAAACAGCAATCTCCAATCTGAAAGTTTACGTTGAAGCGGCGAGTCGGCGCGGCGAAGCGCTTGATCATTTGCTTCTGTCCGGGCCGCCCGGCCTCGGCAAAACGACTCTGTCGCAAATCGTGTCGCGGGAACTCGGAGTCAATTTTCGCGCCACATCCGGCCCCGTCATATCCAAGGCCGGCGATTTGGCGGCGCTGCTGACCAATCTCGAACCGCGGGACGTTTTGTTCATCGACGAAATACATCGCCTGTCTCCTGCCGTAGAAGAGGTGCTCTATCCGGCAATGGAGGATTTTGAACTGGATTTGATTATCGGCGATGGTCCCGCTGCGCGCTCAATTAAGATTGATTTGGCCCCGTTTACGCTGATTGGCGCAACCACCAGAGCAGGGCTGCTGGCAACCCCGCTGCGCGACCGGTTCGGCATTCCGGTGCGCCTGGAGTTTTATGACGTTGAAGAATTGACCAAAATTGTTGCGCGGGGCGGAGCAAAGCTTGGCGTTGACATGACAGCCGACGGAGCGCGGGAAATTGCCCGCCGTTCTCGTGGAACGCCCCGTGTGGCCGGGCGCCTTTTGCGCCGCGTTCGGGATTTATCCGAGGACGCCGGCGCAGCAATTATCGATGCCGCGACTGCGGATGCTGCTTTGAAACGTCTTGATGTTGATGTCATCGGGCTTGATGCCCAAGATCGGCGCTATCTGTCGGCACTGACGGAAATGTTCAGCGGCGGCCCGGTGGGCGCCGATACGATGGCTGCGGCCCTGTCTGAGGCCCGTGACGCACTTGAAGACGTGATCGAGCCATACCTTATTCAGCAAGGCTTTATCATGCGTACGCCGCGTGGCCGCGTTGCTACCCCTCGCGCCTATGAGCATTTGGGTCTGACTCCGCCGCCCGCCAATATCGTGCCGATGATCGGGGGCGACAATAATGGATGAGCTGACGCAGCCGACAATGGGCTATTTTAAAGGTCGTGAACATTTTTACCCGGTGCGGGTCTTCTATGAGGATACGGATTTTTCCGGCGTGGTTTATTACGCGAACTATCTGCGGTTTTTGGAACGTGCCCGCAGCTCATTTTTCCGCCTCGCCGGGATCGGGCATGCAGAACTGCTGGAGCGGGATCCGCCGCTCGCCTTTGTTATTCGTAAAATCAATTTGGATTACAGGATGTCGGCCCGCATTGACGATGCCCTGACGGTCATGACGACATACGACACATTCAAAGGCGCGCGCCTGATGGTGACGCAAAAGGTTTATCGGAGTGATGATCTGCTTCTGACGGCCGACAGCGAAGCGGCCTGCATTGATCTGACCGGCCGCCCAAAACGTGCCCCTAAAGAAATGATCGAAAAGCTGACCCCTTATCTGGCAAGGTAATGGGCCTGTCAGTATTCGGGCTTTAAATGGGTCATGCCGCGCTGCGATTTTTACGGCGTGTTTATGGCTTTGCTAAAGACAGTTCCGGCGTCCCACTTTGCTTTTTTGCGAAACAGGACCCGGTTTAAAAGCAATCCGACGGCGACGGTTGTGACAAGATTTAAGGCCATCAAGTGAATAAAGTGCAGCTTTACATTTTGCGTCAGGGTTGTTGAATTTTCCACGAGCGGGTTCAGCATCCAGCCATAAAATACGACGCCGAAAACAACGGCCAACATCATGGCGCGGGCATCAATGTTTTTAAATAAAAGTCCCACAATAAAGGTCGCCAGAATCCGGCGAAAAATGTTTATCTTGAAGTCTTCTCCGGCGCGATTATTGATTGGGAAACCCGAAAAAGTGTCGCCATGCGATCCCGTATACGCGCCAACAATGATCGGGCTTTGTCTTTGAAATGGAAGTGTGATTTTTAACGGTATAAGCGGCGTGAGCGCTTACGGCCTGTTTGCAATCAAAACCGCCTTGGCGGTTTCCAGATTTAAATCAAAAAAATCACGATCGATCATAGAGGCATAGGTAGCCCCGCATAAGCGGCCTTTTTTAAAGGCGCGGATGGTTAGCCTTGGCTGACAGAGTAGGCCCAGACCCGCTAAAAATCCGCACAAAGCGACGGCGCGGGCATCTCTATAACAGCGCGCGCCAAGCTCCCAACTTGCTAATGACAGTTCTCCTGAAGCTGTCGTCGGATAACCCGTCAGCATATGATGGGCGTCGTGGCGGTTTATGATCTCGCGCCGCCATATAAAATTTGGCAGCGGAAAGATATAACTTCCCAGTTGGGCCATCCAGACAATGCGGCGGTCTTCATTGACATCAAGATCATTGGCTCGGCGAAAGCCGGTGAGGCTTTCGCCGATGGTCGGGTCAGTCGCTGACATTATGGTCCGCCGCCGAAAGCTCGGCTTGCCCGGGCGCAGCAATTGATAAGGCCCGATCTGTAACCGGCGTAATACCGGGACGCGGCGGCAGGATGTGCGGAAGCTTTATATCTTTGGCGAGGCCGAGCTTTTCGAGCGCGCGAATAAACACAAAGCCAAGATCAATTTGCCCGGGGTAAAGCCCGTGCTTGGCCGAGCTCGGAAAAGCGTGATGATTGCAATGCCAGCTTTCGCCCATAGTCGGAATGGCGAGCAGGGGGATATTGTGAGCCTGCAGGGATGCGCCGTCTAAATGCCAATCTTGCGGGCCGCGCGTATGGGCAAAATATGAAATAAACCAATGCATTTTCGTGCAAGCCGCAATCCGAACCGCAACGCCCCATATTACCCAGGGCCAGCCGCCGATCATAAACAGGATAATCGCAACGGGGATTTGGTGCGCCATCCAAGTCTTTTGTAAGAATTTATAAAACGGATCATTTCCGATCTCGGAGCCCGGATCAAATCCCGGCGGGTTATCAAGAATCAGGCGGAAATTTAAGTAATAAACACCTTCGCTCCACATATTGGTTTACCGTGCCTTAAAAACCAATGGCAATCGGCTTCGCGCTGCGCCCAGTCTCGGGTGTCATGCAGCCCTATGGTCCAAATCGGGCCTCCCATGCCGACGAGCGTTCCCATATAAACAAGGATATATTCCAGCCATTTCGGGCACGAAAAGCTACGGTGAATAAGACGACGGTGAAAGCCGACGGAGTGTCCGGCGCAGAGCGTCACGGCTGACAAGCCAAGGAAGGCTGCAAGCGCGCCCCATGTAAAGTATATCGGACCGGCGATCAGGGCTATCAGTAAAAAACCTGTGTTCCATAAAGAGCGCGCCGGATCCCAGACGACGCGGCCTTTATCGGGGCGCGCCGTATCCAAATTCGTCAACGAATTGACTTTGAATGCGGCGCTGCCCACTGATTTGGCGGAAATGTCTTTTGCAGATGTATCGGTCATGACGGCTCTCTGATTATAATCGTGTCAGTGAGATATTTCGCGCTTTGCTTTGCGGCCAGTTGCTGCATAGGGCCAAAATACCAGACAGTATCCAGCAAGCGTTCATATTTTACTGTCAGCGAGATTTGCGTCCCGCCTGTCTCAAGCGGCGTAAAGTGAACTTCTGTGCCTTCAATGTTCATGTAATGGGACAGATAGGCTGTGTTCTTTGTGATCGTCGTTTGAATATGCTGCGGATTGACCTGCGAGATCAAAATGTCCATCTCGCCCTTATGGAAATTGCCGAAACCCCATTTTTTATAAGTAAAGTGAAGGTTGTGCACATCACCGGCGTTTAAAGTGCCGGCGTGAATTTTGTCAGGGAGCGGGAACAGACGCAAAAACCATCCGCGTTTTCTCGGCATGGCAATATCGGCGGCCATATTGGCTTTCAGCTGTGCAATACTTTGATCGGTTTGGGCGACGTAAACGGCCGTGTTGTGACGTGGATAGGTGGTTTGCGGCAGCATACCTTCCGTCGCCAAGCCAAAAACTATGGCGGGCAGGGTGAGCGCTTTGAGGGATGATTTGTCCTCAAATATGGCCGCAAACAAATAACCGACGCCCGCCATAACATAGTAAATCGGCATAAACATCAGCACGCAAAGAAAGCCTTCCATCAAAAACGCCGATGTAATCAGGAAAATAATCGTAACGAGGCGAAAATGGTTTAAAAACCGAACGCCAACAGACCGTCCTGCCATGGGCCGTGTCAAAAAGAACAGGGCGGCAGAGAGCGCAAAGGGAACCACCAAATACAGGAGCGTTCCGGTCCCAAACCGCGAGTCCAGCAGGGAACGTGTTACAAGCACCGCAATGCCGATCAAAAAGATCAACGGCCCGATATATTTTTTCATATGTCCCCCAACGTCCCTCATATAGTTTTATCAGTGGCCGGACAGGCCGCGCGCGTCAAGGTTGATTGATGTCGCAGGCTTGCCGTGCTTGCGCGCAATTAAGTGCAGGGCCGGGGTTACGGTTAATAATCTCTTACCGTTTCCCCCTTAAACCTTGGGTTACGGCATATTCATTGGCACTGACCTTTAAATCGCCATACTGTTGAATTTTATGGGGCTGAGTCGCGCTTGGTCTGAATTTAGTGTTTTGTATTTTGTGATTTAAAGGAAAGCTATGCTTTTGGTTTTTGATATGGCGGTCAACGCCGCGCTGCCCCTCATGCAAGCGGTGACAAGCGCGCCATTGGGTGAGGTAAAGTCTGATTTTTCTATCATCGGCCTGTTTCTGCATTCTGATATCATTATCAAACTGATCATGATCGGTCTTGTGCTGGCATCAATATGGTCTTGGATGGTTGTCGCAGATAAGTTTTTTGCCTTCCGCCTGCTTAAAAAGCGCGCGAGTGATTTTGAAGAGACGTTTTGGTCCGGACGTACGCTTGAAGAATTAGACGCGGGCCTGTCTCAGGAAAACCGCGATCCGATGGGGCGCGTCTTTTCCGCTGCTATGCGCGAATGGCGCGAGAGCCAAGGACCAAACGGCCGTATGGACGGCGATTTGCTTGGCACGCGCGAACGCCTCGACCGGGTTATGAACCTTGTGATCAACCGGGAATTGACAAAAGCGCAAAGCGGACTCGGCGTTCTGGCCTCTGTCGGCTCTACCGCGCCGTTTGTCGGTCTGCTGGGCACGGTTTGGGGGATTTTGAATACGTTCCGAGCCGTTTCGGCGTCCAATAATGCGGGCTTTATTACTATTCTGCCGGGCATTACCGAGGCGCTTTTCCTGACTGCTCTCGGCCTTGTTGTCGCTATACCGGCGGTCGTCTTTTATAATAAATTCTCAGGCGATCTGAATAAATATGCCGGCCGCCTTGAGGGTTACGCAGACGAGTTGTCGGCTATCCTGTCGCGTAAGCTGGCTAAGAGCGTCAAATAATGGCGATGGGCCCCACACAGCGCGGCAACGGGCGTAGTTCGCGTCGCAGCCAGCCTATGAGCGAGATTAACGTCACCCCGTTTGTCGATGTGATGTTGGTTTTACTGATTGTGTTTATGGTGGCGGCGACGACATTGTCCATCGGCGTCGCGATTGACTTGCCGAAGACCGATGCCAAAGCCCTGCCGACGAGCAAAGACCCGCTTTTGATTACTGTTGATGCTGAGGGCGGCGTGTTTTTGCAGGACGAGGCGGTCAATCTGGACACAGTTGTCCCGCGCCTGACCGCCATTGCGGAGAACGGTTATGAGGAGCGCATACATTTGCGCGCAGACGCCGGGGCGGATTACGGCGCGGTGATGAAAGTCATGGCGCGCATCAACAAGGCCGGTTTTTCCAATCTTAATTTGGTGACTGACCCGGAAGATCAATAGAATGAAATTCGGCTTGCCCATATCGCTTGCATTGCATGGCGGCGTTCTCGCTGTCTCTGTGGTCGGCTTTGGGTTTAAGGCCAAAGCGGCACCTGAAATGCGCGTAATTCCGGTCAAGATTTTTACGATTTCCGATACAACGAATGTGCACGCAACTGAGAAAGCACCAAAGCCAAAGCCGGTAGAGACACCGGCCGATATTGCGCCCCCGCCCCCTGAGCTTAAGAACGAGCCTGAAAAAGCGCCCGAAAAAACACCTGAAGCTGCGCCCAAAGCCGAGGTCATGGCGGAAACCCCTGCGCCACAAGCGGAGCCCGAAACAACTGAAACTGCTCAAAAAACACCGGATACAATCTCGCCGCCTAAACCTGAAAAGCCCAAGCCGCTGTCTTTGGATGATCTGTCGGCCCTGGTCAAAGGCAGCAAGGGTAAGACGGACACGGGCGATCAAAAAATGCTTGAGAGCGAACGCCGCCGTATAGAGCTGGCTGACGCATCGCGCGCGGCTGCGGGGCAGGGCACCGGGCTGACAACGGCGTATGAAGACGCGATTATGCGGCGGATCTACAATGCATGGCGCATTCCGTCCGGCGCGCCTGACCTTGAGAGTCTGATCGTTGGAGTCGATGTCACGCTGGATCAAAGCGGCAAAGTTTTGACGGCGGGTTTGTCAGAAGACAGCGCGCGCAAGGCGGCGGGCAATGATTACTATAAAATTGCGGCAGAGAGCGCCGTGCGCGCTGTGCAAGATGCTGCTGAGTTTAAATTTCTGCCGCGCGCCGAGTATGAGCGGTGGCGCAATCTTTCTTTGACATTTTTCCCTAAAGACGCGGCTGAAAGCAATTCTGCCGGCGTGCCAACCTGACTTAATTTGAAAGCCTGATATGACGCGGATTGTAAAATTCCTGACGACCTTTGTTGCCCTCTTGGCGTTGTTTGGCGCAAGCGCCCATGCGCAGCTGTCGATAGATATTACTAAAAGCGAATTTGACCCGATCCGTATTGCGGTGACGGATTTTCAAAGCGATGACGCGAGAACCCGGCAGGTGGCTGAGGACATTGCCGGTGTTATCCGCGCCAATCTTGAGCGTTCGGGGCTTTTCGACGTCCTTGAGCCGAAAGGATTTGTCGGCACAGCGCCGGACATTCGTTATCAACCGACCTTTGCGGATTGGCGCGTGATTAAAGCTCAAGGCCTTGTTGTCGGGCGGATTGTGCGCGAGTCCGACAGCCGTCTGTCAGTGGAATATCGCCTTTGGGACGTATACGGTGAAAGCCAGCTTGAAGGGCTGCGCCTGGGTACGTCCCCTGATAATTGGCGCCGCATTGCGCACCAAATCTCTGACAGCATTTATAAACGGCTGACCGGTGAAGACGGCTATTTTGACAGCCGGATCGTTTATATCGCGGAGTCCGGGCCAAAGATTGACCGCACCAAACGCCTGTCAATTATGGACCAAGACGGCGCAAATGTGAAACCGCTCCTGTCCGGTCCCGGCATGGTGCTGACGCCGCGTTTTGACCGTAACGCGCAAAAAATCGCCTATTTGTCCTATGAAGGCCGCCGTCCGGAAGTCTATTTGATGGACATTGAAACCGGCCGCCGCGAGAAACTCGGCGCGTTTGACGGTATGACCACATCCCCTCGCTTTTCCCCGGACGGTCGCAAGCTTGTATTCACGCAGATGAACCGCGGTAATTCCGATATATACGAATTTGATCTGGCAAACCGTACATCCAAAGCTCTGACAAAGAGCCCCGGTATTGATACCTCGCCGAGCTATAGCGCGGACGGCAGAAAAATTGTGTTTAACTCAGATCGCGGCGGCACGCCCCAGCTTTACGTGATGGATGCAAGCGGCAAAAACGTCAAACGCATCAGCTTTGGCAAGGGGCGCTATACCGCCCCGGTCTGGTCACCGCGCGGTGATAAAATCGCCTTTACCAAATCCGGCGGCGGGAGATTCTCTATCGGCGTTATGAATACGGATGGCAGCGCAGAGCGCACACTGTCGTCGAGCTATCTTGATGAAGGCCCGACATGGGCTCCGAATGGCCGGGTCGTTCTGTTTACCCGCGAAGGGCGGGGCGCCAACGGATTATCGACGATTTGGTCCGTTGACTTAACCGGCCGTAACCTTCGTAAAGTGCCGACCCCGACCGGCGCGTCCGATCCGGCGTGGTCACCGCTTTTACCGACGCGGGGCCGATGAGCACAATCTGCCTTAGTGCGAACAAATTTTGTAGTCAGACAAGGGGCGCTGCAGATTGCGGGGAGGTAACTTGCCGGCGCGTAGAAGCGGCTCTAGGGTAAAGTAATAAGAAAACCGTGAGGAGAGACACATGAATGACTTTAATTTTAAACCGGTAAAATTGGCGGTTTTGATGGCTGCAATCAGCGTTTTAGGAGCCTGCGCAAGCGCGCCAAAACAGGTTGAGCAAGTGCAAGTGCCGCCGCCGCCCAAACCGGTTGAAAAGCCTGTCTTCACAAAGCCGGAGCCCATGCCGCAAGCCGAAGCCCGCGTTCAGGAACCTGTCTTTCAACCGCTCCCGGAAAATTATGTTGCCCCGGGCAGCGTTGAGGATTTCGTCGCCTCTGCCGGCGACCGCGTCTTTTTTGGCTATGACCAATCGACATTGACGTCCCAAGCCCGTGATATTTTGCGCGCACAGGCCAATTGGTTGAGCAGCTATCCGCAGGCCATTGCTGTGATTGGCGGTCATGCCGACGAGCGCGGAACCCGCGAATATAATCTGTCACTTGGCGAGAAACGTGCCTCTGCGGTCAAAGATTTCCTTGTATCCCAAGGCGTCAGTCCTGACCGCGTAACGACTGTGTCCTACGGCAAAGAACGTCCGATTGCCGGCGGCTCTGATGAGCAGTCTTGGGCGCTTAACCGAAACGGCCATACGGCAATTGTTGCCGGTGCCTATAACAGCTAACACGAAATGAAACTGTCCATGAAAACGATCTTATCCTCCCTAATGATTGCCGCGATGTTCTTCGCGGCAGAGACGCCGTCTTTTGCGCAAAGCAAAAAGGAAATGGTGGCTAAGGATATAGAACTGGATCAGCGCCTTGCTGATCTGGAAGGGCGCATGTTGACCGGAGACCCGGCAGCAGAGCGCCTGATGGAACGTATGGACACGCTCGAAGCAGCGCAGCGCGCGATGACCGGTGAGATCGAGCAGCTTCGTTATGAACGCGAAAGCTTGCGCGGAGATGTCGAAAGCTTGGTCAAAGATATTGCGGCCTTGCAAACGCAAATGGCGGACATGAAGCGCGCGCCTGTCATGGCGGTGCCGGCGCAAGCTTTACCGTCAACACCCTATGTTGACAGTCATAATAGCGGGCAAACATTCGCCGCGCCGTTTCCCGGTCCGGCTCCGATGGATCAAACCGGCGTGCAGCCTATGGGCACGCAAACCGTCGCGGCGTCCGAGCTTCAATCTATCGGACTGGAGAAACTGCGCTCCGGGGATTTCACCGGCGCGCAGCTCGCGTTTAAACAATATATCGAAGTCAGCCCGGACGCCCCGGATGTCGGGGACGCCTATTTCTGGCTCGGCGAGACTTACTTTGTCAAAAGCGGATTCGAAAAAGCCGCCGAGAGCTATATCGCCTCTATGCGCGCGTCCCCGGAAGGCGAACTTGCCCCGAGCGCTATGATTGGTTTGGCCGGCGCGCTGCGCGGTATGGATAATACCGAAGGCGCGTGTCAAACGCTCGGCAGTTTCCCGATACAGTTTCCCGATGCGCCGCCGGATTTGCGCGTTAAAGCTGACCGCGAAGCGCAGCGCTCCGGCTGTCAGTAGTGAGCCTTGAGCGGTCCGGCATTTATGCTTGGTTGGATGATTTTTACGCAAATGATGAGCCGATTGCCGTTGCCGTATCCGGCGGCGCAGATTCTATGGCGCTTTTGCATTTGGCGATTCAATTTGCCAAAGTGCGCCCGGTTCACGCTTTTATCATCGATCACGCCTTGCGTTCTTCGTCAGCCGACGACACAATGATAGCGGCCAAGCGCGCCGGCGCGATGGGCGCAGTTACGCACATCAAAGTTTGGGTGCATGACGGGATAAAAACCGCCATCCAAGAGCGCGCCCGCGAAGCGCGTTACGGGCTGCTGGCGCAAGCCTGCCGCGATATTGGCACACCGAAATTACTGGTCGGCCACACGCAAGATGATCAGGCTGAAACCGTAGGCATACGCGAGCAAAACGGTTCCGGGTGGCGCGGCTTGGCCGGCATTCGTGACCGGGTGACATGCCCGATTTGGCCGCAAGCCCGCGACCTGACATTGGGCCGGCCATTATTGCATGTCTCGCGCGGGGATATTCGGGCCTATTGCGCAGATAACGGGATTGGTTATTACGACGACCCGTCAAATATCGACCCGAAATATCAACGCGTGCGCGTGCGTGAGATTATCGCCGCAAAGCCTGATAAGCGCGCGCAATGGCTTTCCTTAAGCACGTCCATGTCCAAGCGACGAGACGCAGAAGATACGCAGGCCCGCGCATGGATAAGCGCACATGCCTGCCGCATCGAAAATGCCGGAACAGAGTTTCCCCGCGCGGCGATTGAGGACATGCCGATAGCTGCTCTTGCCGATTTACTGCGCGTAGCCTCCGGGAAGACGCGGCGGGCGAATATGGCCGGCGTTGAGCGTTTGCTGGACTGTATGGCGGCGGACGATTTTAAGTCGCGAACCTTGGGCGGCGCGCTGGTTTACGCCCGCGTGGATACAATCGGTATCGCCCGCGACCCCGGCGTTTTGCTTGGACAGCGGGGCCGTGCGCCGGCGGTCACGCAACTCACCGCCGATGAAATTGCCTTCTGGGACGGACGCTTTGAAGTCTCCACCGACCAAACCGGCATTCACATCGGCGCGTTTTGGCCCGCCCGCGCGCAGATTGATGAAGCGTCTAAGCGCGCTTTGAGGGCTTTCCCCGCGCCCATGCGCCAAACCTTACCGGGGTTTTTCAAAGGCGAGACGCTGTTGGCGGTTCCTGCGCTTGGATTTACGGCCGGAGCAGGGCAATTTGCGGCCCGCGACATCAGTTTTATGCGCTTTTGACGCAGCCTGCCGGTAAAGCTGTATATTAACCCCAAACGTAATCATTTTATCACCGCAAAGGGGTTGGCCTTACGCTTGCATCCCCCATATGGTAAGAAGAATAAAATCTCGCGATAAGAAAGCAGACCGCTATGCAAACCCGTAATTTGATTGTCTGGGCCTTGGTAATTTCCATGATCCTTGTGCTTGTGACCATGTCCCAAGGCGGTGACCGCACCGCCCGCTCCGGCGAAGTAACCTATACTGAGTTGGAACAACTGGCTGACAGTGGTCAAATCAAAGAAATAAACATCGAAGAAAACACCTATCGCGCAGTCAAAACTGACGGTACGAAAGTATCAGCGGTCGGGCCATACGACTATCTGGACAATAATGTGCGCGAAGGTTTTGAAGCCCAGGGCATTGTCGTCAATTACAAAAACCCGTCTAAATCCGGCAATTTCATCGGCAATCTTCTGATGAGTATTTTGCCGATTTTGCTTCTGGTCGGTTTGTATGTGTTCTTTATGCGCAATATGCAAAATGGTGGCGGACGCGGCGGAGCGATGGGCTTTGGTAAATCACGGGCGAAAATGCTCACCGAAGAATCCGGCGGCCGTAAAATGTTTGACGACGTCGCCGGCGTTGAAGAAGCCAAAGCCGATCTGGCTGAGGTTGTTGAGTTCCTTCAAGACCCGAGCAAGTTTCAGCGTTTGGGCGCGAAAATTCCCAAAGGCGCGTTGCTTGTCGGTCCGCCCGGAACCGGTAAAACCCTTCTGGCCCGCGCAGTCGCAGGCGAGGCCGGGGTTCCGTTTTTTACGATTTCCGGCTCTGATTTTGTTGAAATGTTTGTCGGCGTCGGCGCGAGCCGGGTTCGCGACATGTTTGAACAGGCCAAGAAAAATGCGCCGTGTATTATCTTTATCGATGAGATCGACGCAGTCGGTCGTCATCGGGGCGTCGGTACATCCGGCGGTCATGAAGAACGCGAACAGACCCTTAACCAGCTTTTGGTTGAAATGGACGGTTTTGACGGCAATGCCGGAATTATCATTATCGCGGCGACCAATCGTCCTGACGTATTAGACAAAGCTTTGCTGCGTCCGGGCCGTTTTGACCGCCAAATCGAGGTGCCGCTGCCGGACGTAATGGGCCGCGAGAAAATCCTCGACGTGCATATGCGCACGGTTCCGCTTGCCAAAGACGTGGACAGTTCTGTTGTTGCGCGCGGCACGCCCGGTTTCTCCGGGGCGGATTTGGCTAACCTTGTTAACGAAGCGGCTCTGCTTGCAGCGCGCCGTAATAAGAGAAAAGTCGGCCCGCGTGAATTCGATGATGCCCGCGACAAAGTTCTTATGGGGGCCGAGCGCCGCACATTGTCGATGACCGACGAAGAAAAGGCCAACACAGCCTATCACGAGTCAGGTCATGCTATTGTTGCGCTGAATATGCCCGGGTCAATGCCGATCCATAAAGCAACGATTATCCCGCGCGGCCGCGCCTTGGGTATGGTGCAATACCTTCCCGAGCGCGATGAAATCAGCCGTTCCCGTGAGCAGTTAATCTCTTGGATGGCCGTTTGTATGGGCGGACGGGCTGCTGAAGAACTCAAATTTGGCCATGACAAAGTCACGTCCGGGGCCTCCGGCGATATTGAACAGGTCACACGGACGGCGACTGCCATGGTAACGGAATGGGGCTTGTCAGATAAGGTCGGCCCGATCGCGTACAGGCATAAAGGACAGGGCTTTGTGCCTGGAATTGGCCGAGGATCTACGATCTCACCTGAAACGGCACATTTGATTGAAAGCGAAATCAAGCTCTTGGTCACAACAGCTGAAGACACGGCGATGTCTATTTTGAAAAAGAAAAAGAAGGATTGGATTGCTCTGGCCGAAGCTTTGCTCGAATTTGAAACCCTGACCGGTGATGAGATCAAGGATTTGATCGACGGCACCCCGCCAAGTCGCAAAACCCTGTCCGGGAAACCGGCCGTGTCTGCTGTGCCAAAAACACCGAAGCCGAAAAAGCGCCCCGATGGTGATCCGAGCCCGGCGACATAGGGGGTAAGTTGCAATTAACTTGAATTTGGCAAGCCCTCTCAGTCTTGCTGCGCTCGACAGCTGCCCCAAAGGTGGGGGAGCTGTCCCGCAGGGACTGAAGTGGCTTTGCTTTGCACACATCAAAAACCTGAAATTGATTTGCGAACTCCATGACTCAATCCGCTAAAATCATGGGGATACTCAACGTAACCCCGGACAGTTTCTCCGACGGCGGGCGGTATCACGACCTCGATTTGGCCGTGAAACGCGGAATGACGCTGATTGATGAAGGCGCGCATATTCTTGATATTGGCGGGGAGAGTACCCGTCCGGGCGCGATTGAGATCGATATTAAAGAGGAAGTGCGCCGCACGGTTCCGGTCATTATCGCCTTGCGCGAAGCCATGCGCGATTTAGACATTGAGCCGCAAATCTCTATTGATACGCGCAAGCCTGATGTGGCTCTCGCGGCTATTCATGCCGGTGCGGATATTTGGAATGACGTGTCCGCCCTGACTTTTGACGCGCGCTCCGAGGCCGTTGCGGCAGAGCTGCAATGTCCGCTGATATTGATGCATGCCCAAGGCGATCCTGAAACTATGCAGCACAGTCCCTATTACGGCGATCCGGTGGCCGAGATTAAAGATTGGCTATCCAAACGCATCGATGCTTGTGACTTTGCCGGCATTGATACGGGCCTGATAACCATCGACCCCGGCATCGGCTTTGGCAAACGGCTTGAGGATAATTTGGCGCTTATAGCGCGCCTTTCAGAGATAAAAGCCCTCGGTCATCCCGTCCTGATGGGGGCATCCCGCAAAAGTTTTATCGGTAAAATCGACGGCAGCAGCGCCGATGACAGATTAGGCGGGAGCCTGGCTGCGGCGCTCTATTCCGTCATGCAAGGCGCGGATATATTGCGCGTCCATGATGTCAGCGAGACAGCGCAGGCGGTGAAAGTATGGGAGGCGATCCATGAAGCCAATTGATCCGATACTTTTCAAAAACAGATCCGAAATGGGGCGCAGATTGACTGCGGACCGCCTGTATGACGCCCGTGAAAGAAGCGTGCTTTTGACACTCGTATTGTGGTTTTTGGTGTTTGGCTTTCACCGCTATTATCTGGGACAAAAGGAGCTGGGTATTGGCCTGTTCGTTTTGGTTATGATTCTCTCCATCGGAATGGCATTTTTTCCGCCCGTAGGAATTGCGCTGATAATCATCAGGTTTGTCGATCTGGCTTTGATATTCCCTTTGCTTAAATTGACAAACCAAGAAATTCGAGATGAAATTTATAAAATGGCAAATTTGGAAATTTGATGAGAGGCTTGCGGTATTGAGGCTTGAAACCTAAATTGCACTTATGCAAAGTTGCCCAACGAAATGAAACCACCCGAAAAATCTGCGCCGCTTGTTCGCCGCCGCGTAAACGACCCCAAGCGCCCATGGCTTGATTGGCGCGCGGACGAGCCATCTCCTTTCCCTGATGCTATCCATAAACGTAAAGAAGTCCGCAGCGCATATTGGGCATTTTTTCTTTTAAACGGTATTGGCGCACACAGAATTTATTTAGACAAGGGGTGGGCCGCTGCAAGGTGGGCCATGTTTATGTTTTTCACTTCTCTTGTTCTCGCTGTTATTGCCGCTGAATATGAGGAAAGTTTTGTTACTGCAGGGATTCCGAAGGCGGTTTTCTTGCCGGGACTATATCTGCCCATATTCTATATACTATTCCGAGAGTTCAAATCCATTCGTCCTGCCGTAGAGGCTTACAATAAAGAGCACAATTTATGACCCAACCCCTCACATACCCCCGCGTTCTCATCGTCGCCGGATCTGACTCTTCCGGCGGGGCCGGTATTCAGGCGGACATTAAAACCTGCGCGGCGTTTGGCGTCTATAGCGCGACGGTGATTACTGCCGTGACGGTGCAAAACACAATGGGCGTGAGTGATGTGGTGATGATGGAGGCGGATATCGTTGCCGCGCAAATGCGGGCTGTGCTGACTGATATTGGCGCGGATGTGATTAAGATCGGCATGACGGGTAATGCCGCGATTATCAACGCAGTTGCGGATGTCATTGACGATCTGGCGAGTGATACGACAGTGGTGCTTGATCCCGTTATGGTCGCAACCAGCGGGGATGTACTGCTTGAAGATGACGCGATTGCTGCCCTGAAAGAACGGCTTATCCCTCATGCCGATGTGATTACGCCCAATGTGCCCGAGGCGGCGCGCCTGACGGGAATTGCGATTGATGATATGGACGGTCTTCGCGAAGCCGGCGAGGCGCTGCTGAAGATGGGCGCTTATTCGGCGGTCATGAAGGGCGGGCATTTGGACGGCGGGACTGTGATTGATTTATTGGTCACAGAGCAGGGCATGGCCGTCATGTCCGGCCCGCGCATCCACAGCCGTCACACTCACGGAACGGGCTGCACGTTGGCGAGCGCAATCGCGTCCGGCCTCGCGCGCGGTATGGAACTTGAGGCCGCCGCGCAAGAAGGGCGCGATTTCGTGTTCGAGGCGATTTCAACTGCGCCGGGTCTGGGCAGCAAGGATAAGGCGGCGCACGGCCCGCTGAATCACGGCATTGTTCCTGTAGGTGATGTGCCCGCCAATGACGACGTGCCCAAAGCGCCGGGAAAAAAAAATCCGTTTGCGGCGCTTAAAGACCTTTAGCGGGAATAGGGCCTGCGTGCCGAGATCCCTTAGAGTGCGCAATCAAGAGTCCGGTGACGATCACGGCAAAGGCCAGCACAATGCGCGGGCTGAAATCCTCACCGAGCAGGATAACGCCGGCGCTGACGGACACGACCGGGGGGAAGTAATTGATTTTCGCGAGCATGCTTGGCCCGGTTTTCTGCACGACATATAAATAAAGAATTGTCGCAATCCCTGTCGATCCTGCGCCGAGGCCGCAAATCATGGCAAAGCTTTGCAGGGTCAGGCCGGGTGCCGGTCCGGTGACGATTGCGGCGCCAAGGGCCATAATCGCGGCGCTTATCACCATCATGGCTGCGCCGATGGCGGGGGGCGTGTCCGGGGCGCGCTTCGCGATAATTGTTGTCAGGGCATAGAAAAATGCGCCGCCCACCAAAAGACCTTGTGATTTCCAATCCGCAATTAAAGAGAGGGACAGATCGTCCGGCAAAAACAGGATGACCAAGCCGAAAAACCCGACAATAAACCCGATTAATTTTTGCGTGTTTAAACGCTCACCGGCAAAAAAATGGGCCAGCACAATGGTCATTAAAGGCATGGTTCCTGCGGTGATCCCCGCCAGTCCGCTGTCGATGATCATTTGTCCGCGCGAGAACAGATAAAACGGCGCGACCATGCCGACAAAGCCCAGCAGGGCATACCAAATCCAGCGTTTATCCCGAAGCGGCGGAAATCTCTGTCCGCGATATAAAGCCCAAGAACTGAGCAGAGCCGCGGCCAAAAGGCACCGCAGAGCCACCAACCACATCGGTGTTATTGTCCTGACGGCGACATTGGTCATCGTGAAGGCTGTGCCCCAAACCAAAATCAGGATGATCGCGCAGACAGCCAAAATCCCCGGAGCTAATCCGGGAGCGGTTGGAGCGGCAGAATCGGTGGGGCGCATAGACATAAGCCGCAATGCCTGCACGTATAGCCGGGGTCAATCGGGCTTTGCGGGATTTTACCGCGCGTCCACAAAAAAAGTCGCCGACCTTTCTTTTTTCATGGGAGGACAAAAGAAGGGCCGGCGGCTTTATCGCGCTGCGGCGAAGCCTAGTACAGACAGTTCACAACGCGCTCACTGCCTTGGATAATATAGGTGCCGTCCCAAGGGTTAGAACACTGCGTAACCTCTACGGTTTCGTAATGGCCGTGGTGACGGGCCTGAACCAATATCGGGCGGCACGTCGTTTGACGGGTATAATGGCTGTAAGGGCCAAATGCGGGCTGATAATTGCTATAGCGCGACGGGCTCCAGCGGTAACGGCTATAGCCGGGGCTGCCAAAACTAAAGCTGATCCCCAGACCGCTTTTGTAATTGGTGCGATGATAACCGGACCGGCTGCGCGATGATGACCACGGGCTTGAATAGCGTGACGAAGAGTAGCCGCGATACGGGACGTAGCTGCGGCTGCTGCGCGATGAATATCCGCGGCTGCTATAGCTTGGGCGACTGTGCGTCGTTAGCGAGCGACTGCTGCGGCTTGAATGACTGCGGTGGTCGCTGCGAGAACGGCTCCGGCTGTCGTGATCATGGGAACCGCGCGAACGGCTGCTGCGATCCCGGTCGCGTGAACTGCGGCTGTCGGAGCGCTCACTTCTGTCACGGTCTCTGCTGCGAGAGCCGCGGTCCCGACTTTTGTCGCGGTTTTGCGAGGCAGACACTTTATGCACTGCGAGATTTATACCGGAGCCGGCGGCGAAGGACGGCGTGGCAAAGGATGCGCCGGCGCCAATCAGCGCGGCTGCGGAAAGGACGCGTAATGCGCCGGATAAAGGGGACAATGACGATGTCATATCGGGCTCCTGTTTTGGTGTCCTCTCTGTTGTTTGGGGGAGTCAGGAGGACCGGGACTTTCCTTATGACAGGGAAGGTCTGAAGCCTGACTGAGCCGCGCGTTCATTTTAGGTTAATGCGCGGCTTATCCGGCCAAGCGGGAATTTCATTCATACTTTGTTGGGGTTTTCCGATTTATGGTTAAGACTATGGCTCAGATTTCACCGGATACCGCGATTAATTTTTCTCATCTTCGTCAATATGTCGGTGACGACATGGCCTTGACGGCGGAAGTGTTTGGCATGTTCCGCCACCAAACAGAGATGTGGTGCAAAATGCTGCATGCTGAGGCTGATGATGAAACATGGTCGTCGGTGACTCATTCCCTGAAAGGCAGCGCCAAAGCGGTCGGTGCCTGCGGCTTGGCAGAGGCGTGCGAACTGGCCGAGAATTTAACCGGCGGCGCAGCAGGGAAAACCGCTCGGGTTGTGGCCGTGCAGGATATTTCAAATTGGATAGAGGCGGTCAATCACCGCATTACGCGCTGGGAATACCGCCAGACCATGACGGGTCTGCGCCAACCGGTCGCTCAATAAAATTGCCAAAAAACGCCCCTGACCGAGGTCAGAGGCGCGATTGTCACAACATTAACGGCGAACTAGCCTTTAATGTACTGAAGCATAGTGTCAGCATCGGACACTTCAAACGGGTCAGTCGGGCAGTTATCGCCAAAGTCGGCTTCGATGAAGACTTTCTCGATTTTCTTGTCGTTGACGACCATAGAATAGCGCCAGCTGCGCTCGCCAAAGCCAAGATTGTCTTTCTTGACCATCATGCCCATACCGCGAGTAAAGTCGCCGGATCCGTCGGGAAGTAAGAAAACATTCTCACGGTTCTGGGACAGGCCCCACTGATACATAACAAAAGCATCATTGACGGAGATGCAAATAACCTCATCAACGCCTTCTTTTTTGAAGTCTTCATAAAGCGCTTCATAGCGCGGAAGATGGGATGTGGAGCAGGTCGGCGTAAACGCGCCGGGCAAAGAGAACACAACGACTTTCTTGCCGGCAAACAAATCATCCGTTGTTACATCTTTCCAATCAAACGGATTGTCACCGCCTATGGACTCATCGCGAACACGGGTTTTAAAGGTGACGTCCGGGACGTGCGTCGGAAGGTTTGGGGATGTCGTAGCCATGAATAGTCTCCGTAAAAGTTAAATTGTGTCATACAAATAATCGTGCAGGCGGGCAGGTCAAGGGCTATTTTTAGAATAGTTCTAATCTTAAATTTCTCAGCGCTACATATCCGGGCGGTCGGCGTTTTCATGGTCAAAAGCGCCGGTTTTTAAATATAAAGTGGTTTGATAGAGCGCATCTTTGTCGCGCATCAGGAAAGGGTGGCTGACGGGCAGGGCAATATGATCGCGCATGCCGGCGAGCTTTGTGTGCTCGACAGACACTTTCCCGTCATTTTCGCCGGGAATATATCGCGATAAAAACAGGTTGATGGTGTTCGTGCCCGCAATAATACCGACATCAAAATTGGCAGGGCCCAGCGAGACAGGGACGCTGTCTTCGCCGGTGCCGAGCTGCTCTCCGGCCGGGCCATTAATCAGGTCAAACCCCGGAACATCACCGAGCCTGTCCGTAACTTCGCTGCCCTGATTGGGCGGGCCAAGCATGACAACACGGCCCAAGCGTTTTATTTGTTTTTCCGCTAAATATTGGCGCAGCAATATTCCGCCAAGGGAATGGGTCACAAAATTGACGGTCGGCGCTGTATCAGGGCATTGGCTGAGGGCGACATCAATCGTCGGGGCGGCAAGGGCCTGTATGGTATCACTGCGCGAGTCATAGCCCTGATTAACAACATCATAGCCTTGGCTGCGTAAATGCCGCTCCAGCTTGCGCATAGAGGCGGGAGAGCGGGTGAGGCCGTGAAGGAGAATAACGCAATCGGCGGCCGGTTTTTCCTGAACAGCGCGCGCCTTTTCGACCGAATCTTTGGCTACTGACGGCGCAGTAAGCAAAGACGCGATCACCGGAATTGCGGCAAGACGGGCTCGCTTAAGTTCAGATATAAAAACGCCGGCTGTGGTCATGAGATAACCATAGCCGGCGCAAGATGAATGTCGCCTTAAATTAAAGTAAGGCGAGGGCTTAAGGGCTTAGGCCTTAGACTTCACCCAATTGTCGACGCGCATTTCCAAAACATCGAGCGGGACAGGACCGACGGCTAAGACGACATCATGAAATTCACGAATATCAAATTTATTGCCGAGCTTTTGCTTGGCCGCTTCGCGCAGGTCCAAAATCTTGATCATGCCGATTTTATAGGCGGTCGCCTGCGCCGGCAGGACGATGTAACGCTCAATCGCTTTGCGGCAGTCATTTTCTGCGTTCGGTGTATTGGTCACCAGATAGTCAATGGCCTCTTGGCGGGTCCATTTTTTGTCGTGGAGGCCGGTGTCAACCACCAGCCGGGCCGCGCGCCAAAGCTCCATAGCGAGGCGGCCGAAATCGGAATAGGGATCGCTGTAATAGCCCATTTCTTTGGGCAAATACTCTGAATACAATCCCCAGCCCTCTGTATAGGCCGTGTAGCCGCCAAATTTACGAAATTTCGGAACGCCGGTCAGCTCTTGAGATATGGCGAGCTGCATATGGTGACCGGGAATGCCTTCATGATAGGCCAAGGCTTCCATTTGATAGATCGGCATGTCTTTCATGGTGTAAAGATTGGCGTAGTAAATGCCGGGGCGTGAACCATCCGGAGCCGGGCGATTATAAAACGCTTTACCGGCGGTTTTTTCGCGGAACGGCTCAACGGCTTTGACAATCATGTCAGCCTTTGGCTTTTTGATAAAGACGCTGTCTAAATCGCCTTTCATAACATCGATAAGCTTTGTGGCTTCGGCAAGATAAGCCGCTTTGCCTTGCTCTGTATCCGGATAGTAAAATTTTCCGTCCGGATCATCGCGCATATAGGCGAAGAACTCCTGCAAATCGCCGGCAAACCCGACAGTGTTCATAATCGCACGCATTTCCTTATGGATACGCGCGACTTCGGACAGACCCAAATCGTGAATCTCGGTCGCGGTCATATCCGTTGTCGTAATTTTCTTAAGGCGGTAGGCGTAAAATGCGTCCCCATCCGGCAGGCGCCAGACGCCGTCATCGGTTCCGGCCGTTTTGGATTGCTGACGCAGAGCCTTTTCCAGATTTGCATAGGCCGGTTTAAAGCTTTTCTTGAGGGCCCGCGTGGCCCGGGCGCGAAGCTTTTTCTTCTGCACCGGGGAAATGTCCAGCTTTTCTGTTTTGGCTTTAAAGTCAGCGGCCAAAGCGGAATCTTCACCATCTTCAAACGGGGCGCCTTTGGTCAGGTTGCCGATATCATCAAGCAAAAGATCATAAACAAATTTCGGCGGCTGCACGCCGGCCTCGGCGTTACGGTTTGAGGCATCAATGACCTGTTGCATATAGGCCGGCACGCCTTCTATGCGTGATATATAAGCTTCGGCTTCCGCTACGGACGTAATAGTGTGCTGGTTAATTAAAAGCGCCGGCGTTCCGGAATGGGCGCCGAACATTTGGTTGAACGGGTAGGAATAATTGCGCCATTTATAGTCTTCGATATCTTCAAGCAAAGTAGCTTCCATCAGCCGATAAGAAACGGCTTCATTTTCGCCCACAACGCTCGGGTCAAATTTTGCGCGCAGTTCAGCCAGCGTGTCTTTCGCGATTTGAAGTTCCTTTGCAGCGTTTGCTTCGCTGACCTCATCCCAGCGTCCATAGTCATCGGTTCTGATACCCAGATAAGTCTGCGAAATCGGAGAGCGCATAACGGCGGCGTTAAACGTGTCGTCCAGCCATGTATTCAGGGCAGTATTATTGGCGGCGAGCGTTTCTGCCGATAAAGACGGACGCGGATCCGAAGTGGCCCGATCTGCGGGCTGGCAAGCCGCGAGCATGATGGCCGAAGCAGAGAGGATGAGAAGTTTGCGCATGAATATTCCTTATAAATTTTTACGTATTCTAATGGGCGAGGCCGGCGGCGTCACGGGGGTAATTCGTCACAATTTCGTAATTTTTTTCAATAAAAAACCCCGCACGGGGCGGGGCTTTTTGATGTGTTGCGCGCAAAGTTCAGGCGGAAGTCTAGAACCGGGCTTTAAAGCCGATGTTCAGGCCGTGGGCTTCGGTTTCCTGATTGGAGACTTGCTGCGGTGCGACGAACGGAATGAAGCCTTTATTATAGACATATTCCGCGCCAAAATCGATGTACTCATTAAAGCTGTGCTCAATGCCCAGAACGTGCTGCTGGTTTTTACCGAAAGTCACATCTTGGCCCATCATGCCCGTGCCGACATAATCTTCATCGGAAATATTACCCCAGGTTCCGACGGCTGAAAATGCGGTGCGTCCGCCAAAGGCGCGCGGCTTGTACCGCATTTGCGCGACAGTTACGGCGAGTTTTTCATCAAAGTCCTCATATCCGGCGACGATATTGCCGTCGACGTCTTGCGGGATAGCCGCGGCCCATGGCTCGAAGGTCGAGGTGTATTCAAGCATGGCGTCAAAAACGTCTGAGTTATATTCTACGAAAGCGGACGCCGCGCTGTTGCGATATTCAATAAAGTTCGCCGGTGGCGTCCCGTTTTGAATGCCCGCAAATGTATGCGCAGTGAAGTTATTCCGATAGATTGTATCGTGCAGATAGCTTGTCCCGAAGGTCAGCGCGCCGCCATTTCCGAACAAAAACTCTTTTTCAATACTGGCCGCGTAATTGCCGATATTATTTTCCTCGCCGGCAAATGCCGTGCGCAATTGTCGGCCGGCGCTGAAAGCAGAGCCTGTGATTTTCAACCCGTTTTTATAATAACCGAGTTCCAGTACCGGTTGATCACTTTGCGCCCAGAAATAATGTTGCGCTTCTGTATGTGTAAAGGGATTGTAGCCGTCAAAATTACCAAAATCGATCGTTTTGCGACCAAACGCAGCATAGAACGGCGTTTTGTCCAAATTACCGAAGGTGACGAAGGCTTTGCGAAGCTGCAACTCATCCTGCTCCCCTTTATATTCTGTTTCGGAATATTCAGGCTGCAGATAAATTGTCGTCCAATCACCAAACGTACCGGTGATTGCGAGCGCTGCATTATTGATCGCAAAAATGCCGGATTCGGTATCTGTGCGGTTTGTAAAGTTAGGGAAGCGTGACAGGATTGGGAATTGCCCAGGCTCTTCTGACCTTTGATACATGAAACCGCCTTTGATGCCTGCGCCCAAATAGAGTGAGTTCGGGGCGAGGACACCGTTGCGGCGATGCTGCAACAGGGTGACGGCTTTGCCGGTCGTGTTTTCCTGCCAATCCAGCATGCGGTCCGTATGGGCAGCCGATGTGCGCACATTCAGGCCGCCGACATCGTAGCTGTTACCCGCATATTGACGGCGGTCAGAGCGCGGTTGCACCGGGCCGGCGACGTGGCGGGCGTTTGAGCGTCCGCGAAGACCAAACATCGAAAAGCGCGGCTTTGCGGCCGGCGAAATCTCAGTTGTATGCCCGTAAGGCATGTAAACAGGCTGCGTGTTGGCGTAAGCAGGGGCGGGAGCCGGCAAGCAGCAACCCATCTCTCCGCTCAGTTGCGATTGCTGCGCGATATAATAAGAGCGCGGCGGAACCGTGCTGCCGGACGGAGCGGCATATTGCGGCGCGTTCCATGCCCCGCGAAGCGGCAAGGCATTGTGATCGGCCATTACAGGTACAGCGACCATTAAAGTCGCGCTCGTGCCCAGCAGGCACAGCTTGGTTGTTGTCAGACGTGTCATAGTGTTATCCCACCCGGCCTTGTTCGAACTTATGTTCTGTAACGCAGCCTATTTCCATTCAGCGGGGTTTATGGCACAGGAGGGTTGAATTTTTATTAATCGGAAAATCTGTGAGCGGCTTTGCCTTTTGGCGCGCCGCTTAACGCTTTTCTCTGCTGATTTTGATACGCTGCCATATGCCCGATACGATTCGCCCAATGCTCGATGACAAAGCCTATGACAGCCCAGGCGCGGCTGCGTCGGGGCGAAGCCGGCTGTGGCTGTGGCTGAGCGCGATTATCGCTCTGGGGGCCGGGGTAACGGCAGCAATTAACGCAGCAACTTTGGGCTGGCCGGCATTTTTGCTTTTGGCCGGTATTGCAGTCATAGCGTTAATGACCATTTTTGCGCTCGTTATCGGACGCCCTATGACTGAAAACCGCGACACCGAATTGCCGCTCTCCTCAATCATTACCGCCGCATTTGACAGGTTGACAGAACCGTCGCTGATTACCCGGGACGGCAAGCCGATCTACGCCAATGCCGCTTATTTCGAGCTGGCAGAGCGTATGGGCGCGCAGGGCCTGTCACAAAGTCCACCGAGTATTGATCGCATTTTCGGCACGAAAGTGAAGTCTGCCTCTGCCATTATATTTCGCCTGCATCATACCCGTCATTCAGGCGAGCGCGCCGAAGAATATGTTGAAACGCTGGACGGTGCGGGCAATCTTATCCGGTTTCGGGTGCGCGTCAGCGGGACGGAGCAGGGGCTGTTATGGCAAGTCAAGGACATGTCCGCCGGCGGCCAAGAAGCCATTGACGCGCTGATACAGGCGCCTGTGGGCCTTTTTTCCGTAACGCCGGACGGCAAAGTCCTGGCGATGAACAGCGTGATGCGGCGCTGGATCGGTCTGCCGGAGACAGGCAGGGCCGATAAGATGTCAGAATTTATTGAAAATCCTGACAGCCTTCTGCAAAGCCCGCAAACCCCCGGCCGTATTGTGCGCAATGATGCGCGCCTGATTACCCAAAAAGGTATTGTTACCCCGGCGGTTATGACCGGAACATGGCAAGCGCTTGATAACGGCGATATTTTCGCCAGCGTCGCCATTTACGGCCATTCCGGAACTCTCGCAATGCCGCGCGCAACCGCGCCTGACGCCGTTGATCAGGCTGCGGCCAAAGTCTCAGGAGCCAAGGTTTCCGGCGATACGCACGGCGCTGCGCCGTTTGGGATTGCCCGTCTGGACTCGCTGGATTTGGAAAAGGCGGTTATTTTAGAGGCCAATGCGGCCCTGGTCGGAATGAGCAGCGGCCACGTACAAACCGGCGACCGGTTTGCGTCATTATTTACGCCCGGGGACTCGGCAGACAACCTGTTGCAAGCCGATGTGACTGATCGCTCCGTCCCGTTTGATGTCATTTTGGCCGGTGATGAAGCTTTGCCTGTCAATGTTTATATCAGTGAAGACGAGATTGGCTGTGTGGCGTATCTGATCGATACCAGCGCCCGCAAAGACTTGGAAAACCAGCTGTTCCAATCTCAAAAAATGCAAGCTATCGGTCAATTTGCCGGCGGCGTGGCCCATGATTTTAATAATCTTTTGTCGGTGATCCGCCTGAATACGGATGAGCTTTTAGGCCGGCATCCCGTCGGCGATCCGTCTTATGGTGAGCTGCTTAAGATCAATACGACGGTGACCCGGGCTGCCGCTTTGGTGAAAAAGCTTTTGCAGTTCTCCCGCAAAGAAACCCAACGCACACAGGTCTTGGGCGTGACTGATACTTTGTCTGATCTGACGATTTTGCTGCAGCAAGTTCTCACGGACCGAGTCAAGCTTGACGTTATTCATGGCCGCGATTTACCGGCTATAATGGTCGATGAGAGCCAGTTGGAAACAGCGATGATGAACCTGATCGTCAATGCGCGCGACGCTATGGCGGAGCAGGGCGGCGGAGAGATTACTATCCGAACCGCCATCGCAACGGCGGACGAGTTGCGCGCGCGCGGCTCGGAAAACCTGAAAGCGGAAAAGTTTGTGCGCATTGCCGTCACGGATACCGGCACCGGCATGGATCAGGCGACACAGGACAAAATCTTTGAGCCGTTCTTTACCACCAAAGAAGTCGGCAAAGGCACAGGCCTCGGCTTGGCCACAGTTTATGGGATTATGCAGCAATCCGGCGGGCATCTGGCGGTGGAGAGCAAGCTTGGCGCGGGAACGACATTCTATCTTTACTTGCCGGCGACGGATGAGACACCGGACAGTCAAACGCCGGCCGCGAAAATCGCCCGCGCGGCTCCGGCCAAGCCGTCAGATTTGGCAGGACAAGGCACTATCCTCTTTGTCGAAGACGAGACAGATGTGCGCGATATTGCTGCCAAGACGCTGCGCAAGCGGGGCTATACGGTTATTGAGGCTGCGGACGGCGAAGAAGCTTATGAAATCCTTCAAGAAGGCGAGCATAAGTTTGACCTGATGGTATCTGATGTGGTGATGCCGGGCATGGACGGGCCGACCCTCCTTAAAAAAGGCCGGCATTTATTGGGGGATGCGCGGATCGTATTTATCTCAGGCTATGCCCAGGAAGAGTTCTCAGACATACTCTCCGAAGAAAAAGACCTGACATTTCTGCCTAAGCCTTTCACGCTCTTGCAACTCGCGCAGCGGGTCAAACAGGAACTGTCTTAGAACGGAACCTGCTTTCCCGCGTAATCAAACAGATTTCCGCTGTCATCCGGGGTCAGGCCATCCAATACTTTGGTCATTGCAGCCGTGGAATACTCCGGCGTGAACAGTTTACCTTCGGGGACATTACCCTGAAACGGCGCCGATAAAGATGTATCCACCGTACCCGGATGCAGGCCGGCGATAATGCTTTGGTCAAAGCGGCGGCCATGTTCAATGGCGAGGGTTTTCAGTACCATATTAAGCGCTGCTTTCGAGGCGCGGTAAGCGTACCATCCGCCCATACGGTTATCTGAAATACTGCCCACGCGCGCGGAGAGGGCCGCAAAGACCGTTTTGCGGTCACGGTGCAAGAGAGGCAGCAAATATTTTGCGCTCATGGCCGGACCTGCTGTGTTTACGGCAAAGGATTTGGCGAAGGCGTCCAAATTCAGCGCCCGCATGTTTTTCTCCGGCGCAATGCCTTCGCCCTGCAAAAGCCCTGTTGCGATGATGACGACATCAAATTTACCGGTTTCGCGCAGAACTTCTGCGCCGGCTTTGACATTTTCTTCATCGGTAAAATCATAGGTCAGGGACTTAATCTTCGGCCCGCGCGGGCCGGTGCCTTGGCGCGACAGGGCGTAGATTTCTTTGACCTGATCACTGCCGGAAAAGTGTTCGATGAAGCTCGCGCCGATACCGCCGGACGCGCCGACGACAACAATCCGCAGGTCATTTCCGAATGAAGGGAGAGGCTTGCTCATGACGTTGTCTTTTCTTTTTTGCATCGCACAGAGCAATATTTGACATTATCCCAATCCCGTTCCCATTTTTTGCGCCACGTAAAGGGACGTTTGCAGGCGAGGCATATCTTGCTCGGGAGATTTTGCTTTTTGTGCATTATTCTATTACGAAGCGGCAAGCGTTTTAGTTGCAACTGTTTGCGCATCCGCTGCGTAAAAACCTCATGAGCACAAAATTTCTGATACCCATCTTTGCTGACCAGTTATCAGAGGGACTTTCGTCCCTCGCGTCCGTATCGGCAGATGAAGCAATAATCCTGATGATGGAAGTGCGGGGCGAGGCGGAACATGTCGCGCATCACCGCAAAAAACTGGTCTTTCTGTTCTCCGCCATGCGCCATTTCGCGCAAGACTTAGAGGCGCAGGGCTATACCGTTGATTACGTCAAGCTGACGGATGCCGAAAATACCGGCACATTTAACGCCGAACTGCAACGCGCCATTGCCCGTCACAAGCCGCAGCGTATTCGCGTCACAGAACCAAGCGTGCACCGCGTTCTGGATTATGTGCGCGGATGGGAAGAGAGCCTCGGCGTGCCGGTTACAATTATGCCCGATGACCGGTTTCTTGCGACTAAGGCGCAATTTGCAGGCTGGGCCTCAAGCCGCAAACAACTGCGCATGGAGTATTTCTATCGCGATATGCGCCGCCAAACCGGCTTGCTGATGGACGGGGACGGCCCGGAAGGCGGGAAATGGAATTACGATTCAGAGAACCGCAAACCCGCTAAATCCGATTTATTCATGCCCAAACCGCTTTGGTTTAAGCCGGATGAAATTACCGGGGCCGTCATCAATATGGTGACGCTGGAATATCCTGACCGGTTTGGCAGGATTGAAGGCTTTGAATATGGCGTGACGCGCAAAGATGCCAAAGCCGCGCTGAACCGGTTCATCAAAGACGCCCTGCCGCGCTTTGGGGACTATCAAGACGCCATGATGACCGGGGAGCCGTTTTTATATCACTCGCTGATTTCCATGTATTTAAACGTAGGTCTATTGGGGCCAATGGAGATTTGTAACGCGGTGGAGGCGGCCTATAAATCCGGCCATGCGCCTCTGAATGCGGCGGAAGGTTATATCCGCCAAGTCATTGGCTGGCGCGAATATATTCGCGGTATTTACTGGTATAAAATGCCGGAATATGTCGATGAGAACGCCCTTGGGGCGACGCGCGAACTGCCGTGGTTTTATTGGAGCGGCGAGACGGATATGCATTGCCTGTCAGAGTCTATCGGTCAAACCATCGACCATGCTTACGCTCACCACATACAGCGCCTGATGATTACGGGTAACTTTGCTCTGCTTGCCGGAGTTGATCCCAAAGCGCTGCATGAATGGTATTTGGCCGTCTATATCGACGCGTTTGAATGGGTAGAATTGCCCAATACAATCGGCATGAGCCAATTTGCCGATGGCGGCGTGCTCGCGTCAAAACCGTATGCGAGCAGCGGGGCCTATATTAATCGCATGTCGGATTACTGTAAGTCGTGCAAATATGACGTGAAGAAAAAGATCGGCGAGACGGCCTGTCCGTTTAATTCGCTCTACTGGGATTTCATGGCGCGGCACAAAGAGACATTTGCGAAAAACCCGCGCATGAGTCTTGCCGTGCGCAATCTGGAAAAAATGGACGCTTTGCAGCTAAAAACCTACCGGGATAAAGCCCGGCAGGTTTTAGATGATCTCTAGTCTTTTTTCGCCGCAGGCTTTTTGGCGGCCGTTTTTTTAGCAGCGGGCTTTTTCTTTGCCGCAGGTTTCTTTTTCGCCGCAGGCTTTTTCTTAGCGGTCGGTTTGCGTTTTTTCTTGGCCGGACCCTTAGCTTCTTTTTCTAAGATATACTGAACCGCCATTTCCATGTCGATGTCGTCCGGTTTTGTATCGCCGGGGATCGTCGCATTGGTTTTCTCATGTTTGATATAAGGGCCGTAGCGTCCGTCCATAATCTGAACAGGGCTGCCCGTTTCCGGATGATCGCCCAGCTCTTTTAAGATTGTGCCGCCGCGGGACCGGCCATTGGCCTTTTTCTCTGCGATCAATACAACAGCGCGGTTGATACCGACATCGAACATTTCTTCAATGGTCTCGACATTGGCATATGTGCCTTTGTGCTTGATATACGGGCCGTAACGGCCCAGCGCGCCGGTGATCATTTCCTGATCTTCCGGATGGGGGCCGATGTCACGGGGCAGGGAAATCAGGCGAATGCCTTTTTCCAGATCGATCGTATCAAACGGCCAGGTTTTCGGCAGGGATGTGCGTTTTGGCTTGGTCTTCTCGTCCTCCGGGTCCGCCATTTCGACGTAGGGGCCAAACCGGCCGGTCTTCAGCACGATCTCAAAACCGGTCTCAGGGTGCAGGCCTAAAAGCTTGTCTTCCATTTGCTCATTGGCTGCTTCGCCCTGACCGAACGGCCGGGTGAATTTACATTCAGGATAGTTTGAGCAGCCGACAAAGGAGCCGTATTTACCCAGTTTCAGGGACAACTCGCCGCTGTCACATTTCGGACATTTGCGCGGGTCAGAGCCGTCTTCTTTTTCCGGGAAAACCAAGGTTTTCAGCGCGTCATTCATGGCGTCGAGCACATGTGTGATGCGCAAATCTTTGGTTTCTTCGACGCTGGCCGCAAACTGATTCCAGAAATCGCGCAGCAGCACTTTCCAACTCAGATCGCCGGCAGACACTTTATCAAGGCGTTCCTCAAGGTCAGCCGTGAAATCATATTGGACGTATTTACCAAAGAAATTTTCAAGAAAAGCCGTAACCAAGCGGCCTTTATCGTCCGGCGTAAACCGGCGTTTATCCAAAACCACATAACCGCGGTCCTGAAGCACTTTCAGAATAGACGCATAAGTTGACGGGCGGCCAATGCCGAGCTCTTCCATTTTTTTAACCAGCGAGGCCTCGGAGAAACGCGGCGGCGGCTGGGTGAAATGCTGCTCGGCGTTGACTTGGGAGGCGGTCAGGCTGTCACCGGTTTTAACCTCCGGCATCAAAGCTTCGGCTTCTTTTTCTTCAGTTGCGGCTTTACTTTCTTCATAAAGCTTCAGAAATCCGTCAAATTTGACGACAGTTCCTGAGGCGCGCAGGCCAACGGAATTATCATTAGCGCCGATTTCTATGGTCGTGCGCTCTAATTTTGCGCTGCTCATCTGGCTGGACATAGCCCGTTTCCAGATCAAATCATAAAGCTTGGCCAGATCGCCGGTCAGGGGCAGGGAGCCGGGCGTGCGCGAAAATGCGGTGGGGCGAATGGCTTCATGGGCCTCTTGCGCATTCTTGGCTTTAGACGTGTAAACTCGCGGGGCGTCGGGCAAATAGGCTCCGCCAAAGTCAGAACCGATAACATCACGGCATTCCGTAATGGCTTCGCCAACCATAGAAACGCCGTCGGTCCGCATATAGGTAATCAGGCCGGTGGTTTCCCCGCCAATGTCGATACCTTCATAAAGTTTTTGCGCAGTCTGCATGGTGCGGGTCGCGGAAAAGCCGAGACGGCGTGAGGCATCCTGTTGCAAAGTGGACGTCGTAAACGGTGCCGGTGGATTGCGCGAAAGCGGTTTGGCTTCGACGGATGTGACGGACAAACTCGCGGCTTCTACAGCGGCTTTGGCGGCCATGGCAGGGGCTTCGCTATCCAGGGTAAACTTATCAAGTTTCTCGCCGTTTAAGGTGTGCAATTTGGCGGTCACATTGCCTGCGCCGGCGGCTAATGCAGCATCAACCGTCCAGAACTCTTTGTTTTGAAACGCTTCTATTTCCGTTTCGCGCTCGCAAATCAGACGGAGGGCAACAGATTGCACACGCCCGGCCGAGCGTGCGCCCGGTAATTTACGCCAAAGGACAGGCGACAATGTAAAGCCGACAAGGTAGTCCAATGCGCGGCGGGCCAAATAGGCTTCGACCAATTCCATGTCCAAATCGCGCGGATTGGCTATGGCGTCGGTAACGGATTTTTTCGTAATGGCGTTAAACACGACCCGCTCAACCGGCTTGTCTTTAATCAGTTTTTTCTTATGCAGAACTTCGAGCAAATGCCATGAAATGGCTTCGCCCTCTCTGTCCGGATCGGTCGCGAGAATGAGTTTATCGGACTTTTTCAGAGCCTCTTCAATCTCTTTGACGCGGGCGCGGGATTTAAAATCCACACTCCATTTCATCGCAAAATCTTCTTCCGGATCAACGGAACCGTTTTTGGACGGCAAGTCGCGGACATGTCCGTAACTGGCCAGAACTTTATAGTTCTTACCCAAGTATTTTTCGATGGTTTTGGCTTTGGCCGGGGACTCGACGATAACGAGATTCATAGGGGCACTCTATATATGCGGGCAGGGAGAACCCCCGCCTCAAAATCGCGCGGAACCTGACGCCGCCCGCCCCGATTGTCAACCGCCCGTATATATGCAGTTTTTTATGAGTCAAATTCAGCGTTAGGGGTTTACTAAGTGTTATAATTAATTATTGTATTTAAGGTTGTAAATATGGGGATGGGCAATGAGAACACCACAGGAATCCACTGAACTGACACCGAATACGACGCATAAAATTGCGAAAGCCGATCAGGTTATCGACTATATTTCGCAAATGCTGACTGAGTTGTCGGAAATGGCCGTCGATGTCGGCCATTTGGAATTGGCTGAACTGATACGGTTCAGCGCCCGCGCGGCGCGCATGGAAAAGTCGATTGGTTATGAATAAATAATCGGCTGCGTTACGGATCGGGATTAAGCGAGGCGCGTCCGTCAGCTTCGACGAATATCTGTCCTGAGAGTTCAAGCTCTAACAGGGCGGCGGCAGCTATCGGGACGGGAAATCCGCTTTGGCGGATAATTTCATCGCGTGATGTCGGTGTGGGCGAGAGCAAGCCCAAAACGGCCGCGCGTGCGCGATCAATATCGGCTGCGGCTGCGGCCCAATCAAATGGCTGCGCGTCATAGGCGCTTTCATTTTCAAACAGGCGCTGCTGCGGCACGTTTTCCAGAACGTCCATAACGTCGCGCGCATTTTCAATCAACGCCGCCCCGTCGCGGATAAGCCGGTTACAGCCCTTTGTGCGCGGGTCAAGCGGAGAGCCGGGAGCGGCCATGACTTCGCGGCCTTGCTCCATAGCATATCGCGCAGTGATTAATGTGCCGGACCGCTCTGCTGCTTCAATGACAACAACACCGGCGCTCAGTCCGGAGATAATCCGGTTGCGGCGGGGAAAATCACGCGCCGTTGCGCGGTACCCAAACGGGCTTTCGGAAACAATCGCGCCATTATGGGCAATTTCATCGTAAAGCTGCCCGTTTTGTTTCGGATAGACATGATCAATGCCGCCGCCCAGCACCGCAATTGTCCCGGTCGGCAGCGCCGCGTCATGGGCGCTTGTGTCGATCCCGCGAGCAAGACCGGAAACAATCGTAAAGCCGGCCGTGCCAAGCTCTGCCGAGACTTGACGGGCAAAGCGCAGGGCGATAGCCGAAGCATTGCGCGAGCCAACCATTGCGATGCAGGGCTTTGACAAAAGCTCGGCCTTGCCGAGAACGGTGATGATTGGCGGCGGCGGACCGATGGCGCGCAAGGCGCTCGGAAAGTCCGGCTCGCAGGCGGCAATTATGCGCGCGCCGTAATTATCCGTGGCTTCCATTTCGCGCTCAACCAAATCTTGCGGCGGGATTGAAAGCTTACTGCTTTTGACAATGTCCGGCAGGGCGTCCAGCGCGTCGCCGGCGTTTCCGTCAAAGCGCCGGAGCAAGTCGCGAAACGCGACCGGGCCGACCGTGGAGGTGCGGTATAGACGAAGCCAATCGCGGCGCTCGGCAAAGCTGAGCTCTCGGATGTTCACGACTTTTTTGAACCGATTTTAGATTCCGATCCGGACAGGATGCGCCCGATGTTTTCGCGGTGGCGAATAAAAATCAGGGCGGCGAGCAGGGCTGCCATAATCGCAACGCCTGTATGGCCCAACGCTAAGGCCGCAACAGGGGCGATTACAGCCGCACTGAGGGCAGACAGCGACGAAATGCGGGTCACCACAGCGGTCAGCAGCCATGTCCCGCAGGCAATCAATCCGACGGGCCAGGCGATAGCCAAAAGCACGCCCAAAAACGTCGCAACGCCTTTGCCGCCTTTAAATTTCAGCCAGAACGGGAAGCAATGCCCCAAAAGCGCTGCGCCTCCTGCGATAAGGTTGGCGGGTGTTCCGGGCAGTAAATGCTCCGCAATCAGCGCTGCCGCTGCCGCTTTGCCTGCGTCGAGCAGAAGGGTCGCCAGCGCAATATCCTTACGCCCGGTGCGCAGCACATTGGTCGCGCCGATATTGCCGGACCCGATAGAGCGGATGTCACCCTGGCCGGCGGCTTTGGCGAGCAGCAGGCCAAACGGCGTGCTACCGAGGATATAGCCACCGAGAAAAACAAGCGTGATAATAAGAGGCGTTAAGATCATAATCGCAGCTTACGCGCTGCGGGCGTCAAAGACAATCTTACCGCCGACAATCGTCACAACCGTTTTGCCCTGCAATCTGCGTCCGTCAAACGGCGTGTTTTTTGATCCCGATACAAGGTCATCTGCGTCGCACACCCAAGGTTTATGCGCGTCAAACAGGATTAAGTCTGCCGGCGCGCCTTCGGCGATGCGCCCGCTCTTAAGCCCCAAAAGCGTGGCCGGGTTTATTGTCAGCGCCGTCAGAAACGCTATCAAATCGAGCTGCTCGTCTGCCACTAAAGTCAATCCGGCGGCGAGCAGGATTTCAAGGCCCACCGCACCGGCGGCGGCTTGGTCAAAGGGCAGGCGTTTTTCACCGGCACCGCGTGGGTCATGTCCGGAGACAATCACATCAATCGAGCCGTCATTAATACCGGCCAGCAGCGCTTGGCGGTCGCTTTCTTCGCGCAAGGGCGGGTCGAGCTTGGCAAAGGTGCGGTACGCGCCGATATCCATTTCATTAAGGCACAGATGATGTATCGACACGCTGGCGGAAATATCAATGTCGCGGTCTTTGGCCCGTCTCAGCGCCGTCAGTCCGTCTTCGGACGATAATAAATCAACCAGCAAGCGACCGCCGGTTAATTCGGCGAGCGCCGCATCGCGCTGCACCATAATGCGCTCTGACGCAGACGGCGCGCCGGTCAGGCCAAGGCGCGATGAAAAATCGCTCTCATGGGCGCAGGCACCGTTGGATAAATACGGGTCCACGGCGCGGTGAGCAATCAGCGCGTTAAATGCCGAGCTGTAAGATAAAAGCCGGCGCATCAGGCGGCTGTCGGCAATCGGGGTTTCGCCGTTAGAGAAAAACAGAGCGCCGGCCTCGCTCATCAGGCCGATCTCGGTCATGGCTTCGCTCTTGAGGCCCTTGGTCAGCGCCCCGGCGCAATAGACATTCACGGGCGATGTTTCGCGCCCGCTTTCCTGCAAATGCGCAAGCAAAGACATATCGTCAATAATCGGTTCAGTCTGCGGCATAACCACCATAGACGTGACCCCGCCGGCCGCTGCGGCCTGACCGGCAGTCATCAGGGTTTCTTTATGCTCCGCGCCCGGCTCGCCTGTGACAACGCGCATATCAATCAGGCCGGGGGACAGGATAAGGCCGCCGCCGTCAATGACGTCCGCGCCGTCTATATCGACATTCCCGAAATCAGTAATGTGGCCGTGCTCTATGCGGATATCAGCAATGTCGTCATGGCCGGTTTCCGGGTCGATGACCCGCGCGCCAAGGATAACGATCGGGGTCATGACGGCGCTCCTTGGTCTTGTTGTGACAGGGTATGCAGTATCGCCATGCGCATGGCCACGCCGCTCTCGACTTGGCGGGTAATCAGGCTGATCTGCGGATCGTCCGCCACATCAGAGCTGATCTCAACGCCGCGGTTCATCGGGCCGGGATGCATAACGAGCGCCGCTTCATTAGCGTATGCCAGCTTTTCGCGGTTAAGGCCGTAATAGTGGAAATATTCGCGCTTTGACGGGATAAAAGCCCCGCTCATCCGCTCCATTTGCAATCGCAGCATCATGACAACATCACATTCGCGCAGGCCGTCTTCCATATTGTGAAACACGTCCACGCCCCAGCGATACGCATCAGCGGGGATAAGCGTTGGCGGCCCGATAAGGCGCACGTCACAGCCCATCATATTGAGGAGTTTGACGTTGGAGCGCGCGACCCGGCTATGCAGGATATCGCCGCATATGGCGATCCGAAGCCCCGTCAGATCACGGCCTTGCTCGCGCAATGCGACCCGCAACGTCAGGGCGTCAAGGAGCGCTTGGGTCGGATGCTCGTGCGCGCCGTCGCCGGCATTAATCACGGCGCAGGAGACTTTTTGCGACAGGAGGGCTTGCGCGCCGGAGCTTCCGTGCCGCACAACCAGCAAATCCGGCCGCATGGCGTTTAAGGTCGCAGCCGTATCAAGCAAGGTTTCACCCTTGGCGACAGAGCTGTTTTCCACCGCCATATTAATGACATCCGCGCCAAGGCGCTTACCGCTGATTTCAAAACTGGTTTGGGTTCGGGTCGATTTTTCGAAAAACAGATTAATCAGCGTCTTGCCTGCCAAAATCTGATCGTAAGGCCCGGGGCCGTGATATCGCTCCCCAAGCTCCAATAAAAGCTCCACATCCACCCGATTAAGGTCTCTGATGGACAGAAGGTGAGGCCGGCTAAAGGCGTAACCGTCAAGGGTCATGCAGGGTGCTCCGTCTGATTTATCGGTGTTTACGCGGGCAGGGGCGGGGCGGCAAGGGGAAAGTGGGGCAGGGAAAGATCGAGCAGGCTCCCTCAGTACTGCGCGTTTTGAAGAAAAACACTGCGGACAGTTCCCCAGGCTCGGGGGAGCGGGGCAAGTTCCTTCCCGCTCTGCCGAAATAACATTATGTCTGTAGACGTAAGGTGATTATCCCGCTCCCTCAATTTGGGGGCGCTGTCGAGCTAAGCGAGGCTGAGGGGGCTATGCCGATGCTACAACCCAACCTTATATCCGGATGCTCAAAATCGCCCGCATAGGCGCGCTGATAAAGCCGGTACAGCATCATCGCTGTCATATGCCCGGGACGTTGCGGTGGATGCCCTCGGGTTCATCGTAGGGCGTATCGTAAATGATGAAGTCCTTTTTTGAGGGCATGAGTAATGCGGGCGCTGATGACCTGCGCAAACAGTAATTACAAAAAAAGCCGCCCTGTAACAGGACGGCTTTTCAAAATTATACTTTAGCCTTGCGCGGGTTTTAGAAGCCTTTGCCGATAGACAAACGCACGCCGTATGATGAGAAATCATCAGAGCCTAAGCCGTCTGAAAACCCGGAGAGGCCCCAAGAGAAGTCAGATTCAGCAAAGCCGAAGGTTGCGCCGCCTTCAAGGCGGGCGCGGATGGCACTGCCGAGCACATCTTCAACATCATCACCGATGCTGTAAATGCCTTCCGCCGTGATAAAGGCATCCATGTCCCAATCGGCAGACATTGTATAATGCTTGGACAGGCGCGGCGCGAAGCTGATTTCGCCCAGAGTGACGTCTTGGCTTGTGACCATGACGTTCAAGCTGTCAGTATAGGCATCTTGCTCTTCTTTCAGATAACGGGCTGACAGGGTTGGGGTCAGCTTAACGCCGTTAGAGAAATTATGCTGCCCGGAGACAGAGGCCACGGCCAATTGGCGCGTCGTGTCAAATGAGTCAAGAGTCGTTCCCAAAGGCGAGATTGAGTTATCAGAGGTTCCCCATGCGAGCCGTCCGTCGACAACGATTTTGTCTGTCAGGCGGTATGTCGCGTAAGGACCGACCATGTAACCTGTGCCGTCAATATTGCCTGATGACACGGCGCCGCCGGCATCATAGCTGTCGTATTGAGCCAAAACCCCGACCAAAAGGTTCGGATTTACGACATAATCAACGCCGGCATAAAACAGCGAGAAGTTGCCTTCATTATCGGCGTTTTCGAAATTAGCCAAAACCGCTTCGGCCCAAACATCTACGGAGCCTTCGCCTAATCCGGAGTTGCCGCCGGTCATTTGTGACAGGCTTGTGGAGAATGTGCTTTGGCCGGAATTCAGGCTGACTGATACCGGCAATTTCCCGGTGCCCGGCAGCATAAATCCGCCGGCTGAAACGCCGCCGTCAGATGACATTGCGCCGCTCAGGCGTTGCATGCGGCGGGTCAGATTTGGCTGATTGGCCAAAATCATCGTGCCGCGCTGCACAAGCATGTCGCGAATTTGTCCCGATGCAATACCGCGTGAGTTCACGGCGTCCAGAATGCAGGTGACATCTTCGCCGGCGTCCAATGTGATCGCTGCAGACAGGTTGTCGGCGCCGATGACTGCATTGGCGTCGCCGCATGTAAGGCCGGTATAGGCAAAGCCTTCGCTCAGTAAATCAGGCAAAGTAATCGTATGGTCGCCGGCTGCAACGTCGGCTGCCTGAAGGCTGCCGGTGCCGTTTACAGTGGTGATTGTGCCGGTTAATGCCGCAAGGTTTGACCCGATTGTAAAGGCTCTGTCGCCGCCTGCGGAGTTAACAACCAGCGTGATGGAGCCGGTGGGCTGCACTGTAACAGTGACTTGAGAACTTGCGCTGGAAGACGTGCCGTCATTCACTACAAGATCAAAGATAAAGTCTGTGGCTTCTGTGACCGCAGGGGCTGTGAAGCTTGCCATTGCGGTGGCGGCGCCGGCCAAGGTGACGGCCGGACCCGCAGACTGCGTCCATGCATAAGTCAGAGCCCCGTCCTCCGGGTCTGATGACGTGCTGCCGTCAAGCGTAACTGTCGCTCCGGGAGAGACTGTGGCCTCCGGCGTTGTGGCTGCGGCTGTCGGAATGTTGTTTGCAGTATAGTTGACGGTCACGGTGTCTGCGACGGAATCCTCCGTCCCGTCATTGACCACCAAGCTGAACACCAATGTGCTGTCATCTGCGGGCGTAGGGAAGGACGGCGTTGCGGTATCCGCTCCGGTCAAGGTCACGGACGTTCCGCTTGTTTGTGTCCATGCGTATGTCAACATATCCATGTCAGCATCAGAAGACCCTGTGCCGTCCAAAGAGACTGTTGCCCCGGGGGCCGCTGTCATGGTTTGATCTGTGCCTGCATCTGCAACCGGAACCGCATTGACGGGAGCCGGCAGAGCAAAATTAATCGTGACTGTATCGGCCACAGAATCCACTGTGCCGTCATTGACGATCAGGCTAAAGACAAGCGTGTCATCTGCTGCCGGAGTCGGGAAGGTGGGTGAGGCTGTGTCTGCGCCGGTCAAAGTAACTGTCGCGCCGCCCGTTTGCGTCCACGTATAGGTCAACATATCCATGTCGGCGTCAGAGGATGCGCTGCCGTCAAGGGTAACTGTACTTCCGGCCGCTGCGGTGACATTTTGGTCTGCGCCCGCGTCTGCGACAGGGGCATTGTTCATCGTGACTGACGGGGCTGTATAGTTGATCGTGACTGTATCGGCCACGGAATCAACGCTGCCGTCATTAACAACCAAGCTGAAGACGAGGGTATCGTCTGCGGCGGGGGCCGGGAAAGTCGGGGAGGCCGTGTTTGCGCCGGTCAATGTGACCGTTGCGCCGCCGGTTTGTATCCATGTATATGTCAGCATATCCATATCGGAATCTGATGACCCTGTGCCGTCCAGCGTAATTGTGCTTCCGGCGGCTGTATTGACGTTTTGATCTGCGCCGGCATCTGCAACCGGAGCATTGTTCATTGCGACGACCTGTGCGGTGTAATTGATCGTGACTGTATCGGCCACAGAATTCACTGTGCCGTCATTTACGACCAAGCTGAAGATGAGTGTGTCCGAAGCGGCCGGCGTAGAGAAGGACGGCATGGCTGTATCGGCTCCTGTCAGCGCGACTGTCGCGCCGCCGGTTTGCGTCCATGTATATGTCAGTCCATCCATATCCGGATCAGATGACGCGCTGCCGTTAAGCGTAACTGTCGTTCCGGACGGGGCCGTGATGTTTTGGTCATTGCCCGCCACAGCCGTGGGGGCGCCATTCATACCGGCCGCTTCAAGACGATCTGCGATCTGCCCGCAAAAGCCGCCGCCGCCGGGAATTGCCCGCAAATTTGCCGGCGTCAACGCTACGGAGCCAAGAACGTCGCCCTGAACCTTGCCGCTGTGAACATCCTGTTCGACGAGGCGTACGTTAAGTGTTGTTCCCGCAGTGGGCAGTGCGCTGATAGTTAAAGCTGTGGAGCCTTGTGCTGTTGTCCGCGTCGTAGTTGTTGACCCATCCTCTTGAAAGAAAGCAAAGGCACGACCCGGACCTGAAACCGGATTATCACTGACGACCGCGCCGGTGCCGTCAGTTATAATCCATGCGGCTCTGTCCAATCCGTTGCGACCGTCATCCTCACCCATGCCCATAACATTGGCCTCGACTTGACAAACAGCTGCACCATCGGTTCCCTGTCCGTTTAAAATCGTTGGCCCGCCGGTCACGACAACCGCATTTGCAATGCCTGTGCTGCATAAATACAGGGACGACAATGTCATGGTTGCTGCGACGGTTTTCAGTCCGGCAAATTTCAGTGAATTAATCTTCATGGTTTGACTTTCTTTTCTTAATGATATGACTTGAAACATATTATGTTTAAACAAAAGCATGGTTTTAAGGGTCGGTCAAGTTGAGGCCCTGGAATCGTCTTATGAACTTATCGGCGGCGGCGGCCGGGCCGTAGCCGCTGTCACCGTACACTTCCGAATTCGCCGCCGAAGACGATACTTACCCTATATCCGGATGTTCAAAATCGCCCACATAGGCGCGCCGATAAAGCCGGTACAGCATCATCGCGGTCATGCCCCAGACATTGCGGTGTATGCCTTCGGGTTCATCGTAGGGCATATCGTAAATGGTGAAATCTTTGGACTTATAGCTGACTTCGCGCGGGCTGTGGTTTTTCGGATCCATGAAAAACGCCAGCGGAACTTCAAACGCGTCATCGACCTCGCGCTCGCACGGGATGATTTTCGCGTGGGGCCAGACGATGCCAACCCATGGCGTGACCCGAAAATCACCGCCGGCGTTAAAGCTGTCGAGGCGGCCGAGCAGGTGGATTTCGTCAGCCGGGATGCCGACTTCTTCGTGGGTTTCGCGCAGGGCAGCATGGCGGGAGGTTTCTCCCGGCTCCACTCGGCCGCCCGGAAAAGAGATTTGCCCGGCGTGGCGAGGCATAGTTTCCGGGCGCTGGGTGAGCAGCACTGTCCAGCCGCCGGCGCGCGGGATGAGCGGCATCAGAACCGACGCTTGGCGCTGTCCGTCCCGTGCCGGTTTGTCCGTATCATCATCAATCGCAATCGGATGCAGCGCCGGCATAAGGCGTGTAATCACCGGGTCATCAGTATATCGGGTAAAGTCCATAGCCCGCTATATAAGGTGGAAGTTGACCGGACCAAGCGGGAAAAACAGGCCGGCCGACCATACCCCTAATTGCTTTCCCTCGGGCGTATCAATTTCCGTGGCTGCATCGACCAATTCGTAAAATACAGGACGGCGCATAAAGGCTTCGAGCCGGCCGCGCACACGCACAAAAGGCGCCGGCTCGCCGGTCTCGGGATCAGTTTCAACGCGGATCGGACGCTCCGGGCCGGCCTCGACGACTTCGCCGACATTCGTGGTAAAAAATAGGGATTGGCCTTTGCCGCTGCCTTCAATGTCGACGCGGGCAGCCTGAAAGGCCGCTTTCTCAACTTGGATACCGATTTTCTCCACCGGCGTGACAAGATAATGTCGGCCGTCTGCGTCTTTGCGCAGGATTGTTGAATATAAAATGACGAGGCTTTGCCGCGAAATACGCGTGCCTTCATGCCACCATGATCCGTCGGCACGTATAACCAGATCCATTTCACCGCAAAAATCAGGATTCCATTGCTCGACCGGCGGCGCGCCTTTGCCGTCACTATTGGCCTTGGCCGCTTTGACCAAATCGTTCAGGCTGAATATGCCTGTTTCTTGGCCGTCTGCTTTCTGCCTATTTTGTAACTTATCATTCATGGCCATACTTTCTACACATTAGCGGGCGATTTGCACACTTTGGTCTGGTCTGATTGTGGGGCAACCGCGTAAGCTATGTATAACGAATGCGATTCAGGCCAAAAACTCAGGATGTATTATGACCACTGCCGCCCCGGATAAAACCCTGCAAAATGCCGCTGATAAAGCGACCGAGCGCCTGCAAAATGCCCGAGACGCTATAGGCGGCGTTGTTATCGGGCAGCGCGACGTGGTCGATTTATCACTGATGGCGATTTTATGCGGCGGTCATGCTTTGCTGGTCGGCGCGCCCGGTCTGGCCAAAACCTTGCTGGTCGATACGCTCGGCACGGTAACGGGTCTGTCGGCCAAGCGCGTCCAGTTCACGCCGGATTTAATGCCGGCCGATATTATCGGGTCCGAAGTTTTGGAAGAGGGCGCAAAGGGCAAACGGTCTTTTCGCTTCATTCAGGGCCCGGTGTTCTCGCAATTGCTGATGGCCGACGAGATCAACCGCGCCAGTCCGCGAACGCAATCCGCTCTGCTTCAGGCGATGCAGGAGAAATTCGTCACCGTTGCCGGCGTGCGCCATGATCTGCCTGCGCCGTTCCATGTTCTGGCGACGCAAAACCCGATTGAGCAGGAAGGTACATATCCGCTCCCCGAGGCGCAGCTTGACCGGTTTCTGTTCCAAATTGACGTCGGTTATCCCGATTTGGATACAGAGCGCCAAATCTTATTGTCCACGACCGGGGCGAGCGACGCTGCCGCTAAAAAAGTGCTGACGGCCAAACAACTCCAAGATATTCAAAAATTGGTGCGTAAGCTCCCAATCAGCGAAACTGTGGTCGAAGCCATTTTGGGCTTGGTGCGCGATGCGCGGCCGGATCAGACCCATCATCAATTTGTCAAAGACGCTGTCAGTTGGGGCCCGGGGCCCCGCGCCGGCCAAGCGCTCATGCTCGCCGCCCGAGCCCGCGCACTGATGGATGGCCGTTACTCGCCGAGCCTTGACGATGTCAAAGCCCTCGCCGGACCGGTGCTGAAACACCGTATGTCTGTAACATTTGCCGCTCGCGCAGACGGGCAAAGCGTTGGCGCAGTCGTTGATAAACTGATTGAGACGCTCGGCTAAATGGCTGCTCCTGACGCCTTAGAATTAAGACGGCGATCGGAATCGCTGGCGGCCGGTTATCCCGGTCTTTTGGCGCAGGCGCAGCGCGTGGCGGCCATTATTGCCCAAGGCGTTCACGGACGCCGACGCGCGGGCCAAGGCGAGACGTTTTGGCAATACCGAAATTATGACAGCTCAGATTCCGCCTCCCGAATTGATTGGCGGCGCAGCGCGCGTGGCGATCAGCTTTTCGTGCGCGAAACCGAATGGGAAGCGGCGAATACGGTTTGGATGTGGCGCGGCGGGAATACCGGGATGGATTGGCGATCATCGGATAAACTGCCGACCAAAAAAGATCGCGCGAGCGTTCTCGAATTGGCGCTGGCATCTCTGCTGATGCGGGCGGGTGAGCGCTGCGCCATTCTCGGTGAAAGCGAGCGGCCCCGCACAGGCACGGCGGGCCTCGAAAAACTGGCTGCAACATTATTCAAAAGCCCCGGCGATCCTGAGACATTAAACGCGCAAATCCCGGCCCATGCGCGCCTGTTGATCGCGAGTGATTTCCTTGAGGGCGAAGCCGTGTGGCGCGAGCGTATATCCCGTCTTGCGGCCCGTCCGGCCAAGGGCGTGCTTTTGCATATCATTGATCCTGCCGAGGAAAGTTTCCCTTATAAAGGCCGGGTAAGGATGCAGTTTCCGGGCAGTAAAATTATTGCCCCGCTGATTGTGGGGCGGGCTGAGCGCGCGCAGGCGGCTTATATTGAAAAATTTACAGTTCACAAAGCGGCCTTGGCTGATATGGCGCGGCGTTTGGATTGGACGCTGATTACCCATCACACGGATCGTCCGGCAACAGCGGCCCTGACCGCGCTTTATGGCGCGTTCGAGAAGGGTAAACGATGAATTTCGGCGCCCTGTCTTTTATGGCTCCGCTTGGGTTGCTTGGCCTTTTGGCTCTGCCGTTGATTTTTTGGTTGCTGAAGGCCACTCCGCCAAGCCCGAAAAATGAGAGCTTTCCGCCGATTAAAATTCTGGCAGATGTTCTGACTGAAGAAGAAACCCCGGATCGTACGCCGTGGTGGCTCTTGCTGTTTCGTATTGGCCTCATTGCACTTTTGGCGATTGCTTTGACTCGGCCGGTTTTGACGAACCAAGGCGCGCAGACCGTGCGCCAGCTTTTGCTTGTGGTCGATAACAGCTACGCCGGCGCGGCCAATTGGGGGCAGATTGTGCGCGAAGCCGACGGCCGCGTCAGCGCCGCGCGGCGCGCCAATGTGAATGTGGCGCTCGCCTTTACGCGGGGCGACGCGCCTGTCACCTTTGCGCCGGCCGTGGAGGCGACAGAGCGCCTGAAATCGGCTATTCCTGTCCCGCTTGCCGCTGATGTTTCCGGCGTGACTAAGCGTTTGCAGGGGCTTGATCTGTCCGGCGCGCAGGCCGTTTGGCTGTCCGGCGGGATTGATTTTGGCAATGCAGATGATTTGGCGCGCATTATATCCGGCGCGGCAGCAAGCCGTATTTTAGTCCCGGCCGCAGAACGCAGCCCGCTTCTGGCCGGCCCGCTGACCGAGACAGAGCGCGGTTTTCGGGCCGCGTATTTTCGCGCCGATACCGGCAGTTTGCGCGAGACGGAAATTGTGGCTTACGGTTCTGACGGCAGCGTCATTGCCCGCGCGCCTTTAATATTCGTTCCGGGGAATAAGACTGCGCAGGCCGAATTTGAATTGCCCGCCGACCTTCGTAACCGCGTCAGTCGCATCAGCCCTGACGGCGCAGGCGGGGCAGGGGCTGTGCGCCTGCTTGATGATACATGGGGACGGCCGGTCGTCGGCATTATTGATGCCGGACAAACGAATACTCAGCCGCTTTTGTCGGATATTTATTACGTTGAGAAAGCCGTCGGGGACAATGCCGACGTGTTTAAAGCGCCGCTCGCTGAGTTGCTGCCCCTTGGCCCGAGTATCATTATTATGTCTGACACGGCCCGCACAGAGGATGAAGCCTTGGTCGATTTTGTTGAGGCCGGCGGTCTGCTTATTCGTTTTGCCGGGCCAAAGCTCGCGGCGCGGGCAGATGAGCTTTTGCCGGTGGAACTGCGCTATGGCGGGCGAGCTATGGGCGGGGCGCTTACATGGGAAGAACCGCAAGGCTTGGAGGCCTTCGCCGCTGACAGCCCATTTTTCGGGCTCTCCGTTCCGGACGATGTCACAATTACGCAGCAGATTATGGCACAGCCCGGCGGGGAAACGGATGCGCGCACTTGGGCGAGACTAAGCGATGGCTCGCCGGTTGTTACGGCGGCGCCGCGCGGGCAGGGGCGTATTGTTTTGTTTCATGTGACGTCCGGCCCGGAATGGTCAAATCTGGCCGTCAGCGGGCTGTATGTCGAAATGCTGAAACGGATATTCCCGCTCGCCCGGCAAACGCCGGCTAAGATACAGTCGCAATCCGGATCCTGGAATGCGCAACGCGTACTCGACGGATTTGGCCGTTTAACCGCCCCGCCGGCCGGCGCGCAGCCCATCAGTGACGGCGCATTTGGTGATATCGTCATCAGCGAAACTCACCTGCCGGGCCTATATCGTCAAGGCGCGCGCTTAACCGCGCTTAATGCTGTGCGCAATCCGGAAAAGCTGACCTCAACCGCTGCACTGCCGGGCGCTGTGGCAGGGGGCTATAGCGGAGCCAAGGCGTCGTCCCTCGAAGGGATATTGCTGGCCATTGGCGTGACTTTGCTGGCGCTTGACGCGGCTTTTGCAATTTTTGTCTCGGGACGGGGGCGCAGACTTTTATCAATATTTAAGCCGCGCCGCGCCGTTTTGACGGTTCTGCTTGCCTGGTTGTTTGCTGTTCCGCAAATATCAGACGCGCAATCAGCGGCTGATTTGACCCAAGATACGCTCGGCTTACATCTCGCCTATGTGATTACCGGTAATTCACGTCTGGACCGGCAAAGCGACGCCGGCCTGCGCGGCGTGACCCTGGAGCTCACTCGCCGCACAACCGTTGAGCCGGCAGAGCCGCGCGGCGTCAATTTGGAAACTGACACGCTGTCTATATATCCGCTGATTTATTGGCCGGTGGCCCGCGATGCCACCGAGCTTTCTGAGGCGCAGGCGAGCGCTGTGAACGACTATATGGCGGCCGGCGGGACCGTGGTTTTTGACACAATGGACGCCGGTGACCGGATTGCCGGCGTGTCCGGCCCTCATCCGGGGCTTGCCCGCATATCGGCGGCGCTGGACATTCCGCCGCTTGTCGCCATTCCGGCCGATCACGTCCTTAGCAAGTCTTTCTTCCTGCTGCCCAATTATCCCGGCCGCTGGTCTGAGGGGGCCATTTATGTTGACGCGACCGGCGTTGCGGCCCGCGACGGTGTTGCCTCTGTGATTGTGGGATCAAACGATTGGGCAAGCGCGTGGAGCGTGGGGCCGGATGACAGCTGGACCGGTACGGTGGACGAAACCCTGCCGCGCCAACGGGAATTTGCAAATCGGTTCGGCGTGAACCTCGTCATGTATGTCCTGTCCGGTAACTATAAAGCCGATCAGGTCCATTATGCGTCTATACTCGAGCGTCTTGGTCCGGCCGGAACGACCATGCAAAAAACGCCAAGCGTATTGGACCCGAAACGATGAGCCAGTCCTACGTTTTTGATCCCTTTATCGCCGTCTGGATGATCGCCGCCATTTGCGCTCTGGCCTTTATTGGCGCGCTCGCAACCGGCGGGGCGGGGCTTAAAAGCTTTTTGGCGCGCACATTCGCGATTATCGCGCTCGGCCTCGGGCTCTTAAACCCGCAGCAAGTGACTGAGGAGCGCGAAACCCTGCCGGACGTAGCGCTCGTGATCACGGATAAATCTGCCAGCATGGATATTGGTGAGCGCAGTAAAACCGCCGGCGATATGGCCACGGATTTGAACGCAAAACTTCGGGCTATGGGCGATATTGAGGTGATAAATATTAATATCGAAGCCGGAGATGACGGTACGCCGCTCGCGCCCGCCCTGATTGAAGGCCTGTCGAACCTGCCGGCCAATCGCATTGCCGGCGTGTTCGCGATTACTGACGGGCAAGTGCATGATTTGCCCGAGGCGCCTGAGCGTATGCTGCCGGACGGAACACCGTTTCACGCGATGATTGTCGGCAGCGCGCAGGCAAGAGACCGCCGGCTGAGCGCTGTATCTGCGCCGCGCTTTGGCCTTGTCGATGAGAGCGTAGACTTTCAGGTCACCGTTGATGACCCCGGATTTGAAGGGCAAACGGCCCTGATCCAAGTGCGCCTGAACGGGGCCGAGCAGGCAACCTTTGATGTTATTATCGGCGATACGGTTACCATCCCGGTCTTGGTTGAAAAACGCGGCACCAACACAGTTGAGATCATCGCGCAATATGTCGAGGGCGAACTGACCTATTATAATAATGTCTTTAATTCACAGCTCTCCGGGATACGCGACCGGCTGCGGGTTCTGTTGATTACCGGCGAACCGCACAGCGGTGGTCGCGCGTGGAGAAACCTCTTAAAATCAGACCCTTCAGTCGACATGCTCCAGTTTACAATCTTGCGTCCGCCGCGCAAAAATGTCGGCGCGAGCAGCCGTGAATTATCTCTGATCGCGTTTCCGACCCGCGAACTTTTCGAAGATAAGCTGGATGAATTTGATTTGGTGATTTTTGATCAATATCGCCGGCGCAATATCCTGTCGCCCTATTATATCCAAAATATTTCGCGTTATGTCGAAGGCGGGGGCGCGTTATTGGTCGCCGCCGGCCCGCCGTTTGCCTCGCCGCAAAGCCTGTATCGCAGTCCGCTGTCATCGGTTCTGCCTGCCCGCCCGACGGGTGACATGATCGAAGAGCCGTACCGTCCCGCGCTGACGGATAAGGGCAAGCGCCATCCGATTACGTCCGGGTTTAATGACGGCACATCAGAGCGCTGGGGCCGATGGTTCCGCGCCATTGACGCCAATGTGGTGTCCGGTGACGTCCTGATGAGCGGGCCGCAGGATAAACCGCTTCTGGTGCTTGATCAGGTCGGAGACGGGCGCACGGCGCTCCTGCTGTCGGATCAGGCCTGGCTGTGGGCCAAGGGCGTGGACGGGGGCGGGCCGTATAATGAGATGTTCCGGCGGGTCGCACATTGGCTCATGGGTGAGCCGGATTTGGAGGCGGAGAAACTGGCCGCCTCAATTAAGAACGGCGTCTTAAGTGTAGAACGCACGACCCTTGAGGATAATGACCAATCCGTCCGCATTGTGACCCCGGACGATAAGGCCGGCATTCTAAAGCTGACCCGCACAGGCCCCGGAAAATATGAAGGACAGGTCAAAGCTGAGCTTCAGGGGGCGTACCGGGTGGAAGACGGCGAGTTGATGGCGGTTGCTGCTGCCGGTGCGCTGAACCCGAAAGAATTTGCGCAATTGCTGCCGACGCGGGATGTTTTAGACCCCATGACCCGCGCGACCAAAGGCCATATCAGCCTGCGCGCCGGCGGCGATTTGCCCGAGCTTCGCCGCGTTAAAACCGGCAGCCGCAGCGCGGGCAGCGATTGGGCCGGCGTGGTCGCCCACGGACGATATGACGTGACCGCTTCAAAACGCGAACCGCTCGCCCCGCCGCTGCTGTTCTTCCTTTTGGCCCTTTTGGGTCTAGGAATTGCCTGGCGTATGGAAGGGCGATAGCGCTTGCGATAAAGCGCGCGCGCCTTACATTACCCCTATGGAAACACACCTCACCCCGCAGTCCCACAGCTGGCTTTCCGATCCTGAAAACATTGCGATCATTGACGCTTTGGGCAGAGACGCTGCGCGCTTTGTCGGCGGCTGCGTGCGAAACAGCCTTTGGGGCTATGACGTCGCGGATATAGATATTGCGACTAAACTTGAACCCAAGGCCGTTATCGCTGCGCTGACAAAGGCCGGGATTAAATCTGTCCCGACCGGGCTTGACCACGGCACGGTTACGGCGGTGATTGACGGGCGACCCATAGAAATCACCTCCCTTCGCAAAGACGTTGCCACAGATGGCCGCCGCGCTGTTGTCGCGTTCACATCGGATTGGACGCAGGACGCGCAGCGCCGCGATTTTACCGTTAATGCGCTTTACGCCGATTTGGACGGCAAGATTTATGACCCGACAGGGCAGGGTCTTGATGATGCCAAGGCGCGCAAGTTTCGCTTTGTCGGCGTGGCGGATGAAAGAGTTGCCGAAGATTACTTGCGTATTTTGCGATATTTCAGGTTCATTGCGTGGTATGGTGGCCAAGATAAGCTCGACGCAGGTGCATTGGCGGCGTGCCGCAACGGCTCGCGCGGGCTAAAAGATTTATCGGCAGAGCGTATTTGGAGCGAGCTTAAAAAAATGCTCAACGCGCCGGAACCGAGCCGGGCTGCGCGCATCATGCTGGATAATAATATTCTCGAGCGCATACTGCCGGAGGCCAGTAATGTGGCCGGCCTGACTGAATTTATCAAATTAGAACGCCGCGAAGCCCTGCGCCCGGTCGATCCGCTGCTGCGGGTTATGGCGCTGTCGGCGCGCAACCCGCTGCCTATGGCGATTTTGTGCAAGCGTATGAAAATGTCCAATGCAGAGGCGACCCGCCTTCGCGCTTGGGCCGATGATGATACCGGCTTTGATCCAAACGCCGATGAGCGCGCCAAGCTCGCGGCAATATATAAAGCCGGCAAGCGCCTGACCATGGACCGCTGCCTGATGCGCGCGGCGGGCGAAGCTGATCCCGTGCAAAGCGCAAGGTGGATGAGCCTTGCCGATTTGGCGATGGGCTGGACGCCGCCGGTGTTCCCGCTGACCGGTAAAGATTTACAGTCCGCTGGCGTTGCGCCCGGACCCGGTATGGGCAAGAAACTCGACGCGCTCAAAGCGCTGTGGATACGCAGCGGGTTTAGCGCGGATAAAGCCAAATTACTGATGGCCCTGAAACTCTTAGGATAGCTCATGAACTCGCCGCTTAAATTATATATCGGAAATAAAAACTATTCGTCTTGGTCGCTGCGGCCATGGTTGGTGTTGCGTAAATCCGAATTGCCGTTTGACGAAGAGGTCATTCTGCTTGACGTGCCGGGATATAAAGACCGGCTGCTAGGTCTGTCTGACGCCGGGACGGTGCCTGTGCTGCGGGTCAAAGGAGATCATATCCCTGACAGCCTTGCCATTTGTGATTGGGCGGCGAAGGCCGTGCCGAATCTATGGCCAAGTGATCCGGCCGATAAGGCGCGCGCCCGCGAAATCGTGCACTTAATGCATGGGGGGTTTGAGGCCATCAGAACCCACGCGCCGATGAATTTGCGCCGCCGTACCCAAATGAAAATGCACGCGGCCTGCCTTAAAGACGCGGCGCAAATCGAGGCGATTTGGGAAGACTGCCTGTCAAAGCATGACGGCCCGTTCCTGTTTAATCAATGGAGCATTGCCGATGCGTTTTACACGCCGGTCGCGACGCGGTTCGAGAGCTACGGCCTGCCGCGCAGTCCCAAAGCCGACACCTATATCAGCGAGCTTTTGTCTGATGAGGACTATATGGACTGGGAAGCGGATGCTATGGTGGAGCCGTGGAGCATAGAGGCTACGGACGCGGTCAGCAGGTGATATTATGAATTTAAAAGATACTATTCGGACGATACCCGATTTCCCTAAACCCGGAATTATGTACCGCGACATCACCACATTGCTGACGTCGCGCCGGGCTTTTGCGCAAACCGTTATCGAGATGAGTGCGCCATATCAGACCAAGAATATTGATAATGTTGCAGGCATTGAGGCGCGCGGTTTTACTGTGGGCGGTGCAATAGCCTATGAGCTTCAAGCCGGGTTTGTGCCTATCCGTAAAAAAGGCAAGCTGCCCTATAAAACCTATGCCCAAGACTATGATCTGGAATATGGCAGCGACACCCTCGAAATCCACGCCGACGCCATTCGCGGCCAAGAAAAAGTCCTGCTGGTCGATGATTTAATCGCTACCGGCGGAACAGCCGAAGCTGCCGTGAAACTGTTGCGTAAAGCCGGCGCGAACATTGTGGGGGCCGCGTTTATTGTGAGCTTGCCGGACTTAGGCGGCGTGGCGAAGTTGGTGAGTATGGGGATACCTGTAACGGTTTTGGTGGAGTATGAGGGGGAGTAGGGTAATGTGTTGCGTATAAATGTAATGACGCTTATTTTGTACGAAGGTATATTGAGTTTTGCTTACCGATAATTGTCTAAATAGGCTGCCGCCTCTAAAAGTATGACGCCGCGCAATTAAAAAAGAGCATATTTGTCGTTAGATTTAATATAAAGATTTTCTGGCAGTCTTAATGAACTTAGTTCAATCCAGAATACTGCGATGTTTGTCTACCTTGCAAGATTGGAGCCTTGTTGCAGTTACGCTAAATAGCCTTTCAACTAGAATTTCATTTGAGCGGACGTGATACTCTCCACTTTAGTGAGGCAAGTCCACATCTGCGTATCGCTCTTCTTTCTTTTGAGGGCAGTCTTTTAAAGGTTCCAAAGCAATAAGACGGTGCAGTAAATCCGTAACAGTGTTTTGAGAAACCAAGTTTTCCGTAGGCTGATAGGTGAAACCTTTAGAGCGTGCTCGATGACTTGCATCTCGATAACTTGCGTCCTTCGGGGTCGATTGAAAACGATTTGGCATTATCTCGTTCCATCGCTGGTTGTCTTCGTCGGCGCAAATATCCCGTCGCTGGCGTGCAACCTTGCGGCTATCTGTGTCTAGTGAGCGGTATATCAAAATTCTGTTATCAATATGTCTGACCGCTTTCGGAACGCGCCGCACATAGTGCCATGTATCGCCGCGTAATCGTAAGTATTGATCGAGTCGTCTTATCGCTTTCATTTCGCCATCTCCGTGCAACCCAATGTAGGGCAAAAAGTGAGGCAAATTGCGCGAGTAACCGTATGGAAAGTAAAGGAAAGAGAGATTTTCCGAGACATTTCAGAGGCTTGCGCAACTTACTTTATCAGGGAAATGGTGCCCGAACCTGGATTTGAACCAGGGACACACGGATTTTCAATCCGTTGCTCTACCAACTGA
>CALLXE010000035.1 GCA_938015875.1 uncultured Robiginitomaculum sp.
TAAGCCCCGACGCCGTGGCCGGTGCCGTGATCGTAATCAAGCCCCCGGTTCCAGAGCGCCATGCGCGCGAGCGCGTCGAGATTTGATCCGGTGGTTCCGGGCGGGAACCGAATCGCGGCGAGGGCAATGTGGCCCTTGAGGACCAGCGTAAACCGGCGGCGCATCTCTGCCGTGGGCTCTCCGATGGCTACGGTGCGGGTGACGTCGGTCGTCCCGTCTTGATATTGGCCGCCGCTGTCCACTAAATAAAGCGAGCCTTTTTTAAGGCCCAAATTGGTGTCAGTATTAACGCGATAATGACAAAACGCGCCATTGGAACCTGCGCCGGAGATTGTCTCAAAACTAAGGTCTTTAAGCTTGGGCGATTGAGCGCGAAAGCTTTCTAACTTTTGCGCGGCCTGTATTTCATCATAGTCGCCGGATTGCGCGTCCGTTGCGAGCCAATGCAAAAATCGCGCGAGCGCTGCACCGTCGCGAATATGCGCGGCTTTGGTGCCGGTGATTTCCGCGGTGTTCTTGGCGGCTTTGGGCAGCATGACGGGATCCATAGCAGCGTGAAGGCTTGCGCCGGCATCAGTAAGGCTTTCAAATAAATGCGCGGACGCCGTGCCGGGATCCACCCATACTGATTTGTTGCTCAGCCCTTGCAGGCCCGCCGGCAACATATCTTCATCACGAATGACAACAGAATTGCCTAAATGGGCGTGAATATCGTCTGTGACTTTGCCGGGATGCACGTAAAGCTCTGCATTTCCGCCGGCGTGGAGGATAACCGTTGAGAGCGGGAGCGGCGTGCACATCACGTCGGCCCCGCGAATATTCAGCAGCCAAGCAATCGACGCCGGAGACGTCAGCACAGCCGCGTCCGCGCCGGCTTTGCTGATAATGCCGCCAATACGCGTCCGTTTATCGCTGTGAGATTCGCCGGCCAAATCAAGCGGCTGCACGACCAATGATGTCATGGGCGCGGGCGGGCGGTCATTCCATGCCGCGTCAATTGGGTTTTGATCGACAGAGACTAAAGTCGCGCCGCTTGATTGCGCCGCGGCTTGCAATGCTTTTAACCCGGCCGGGCTGTGCAGACGGGCATCATATCCGATGCGCATGCCGTCGCTCGCTTCAGACCTGATCCAATTGGCCATGCCTCCGCTTTCCAGCGTGTTATAGTCAAATAAATCGCCGTCCACTTGCGCGCGCACTTGGAGCGTGTAGCGTCCGTCGACAAACATAGCGGCACGATCTGTAGTGACTATCGCCGCGCCCGCAGATCCTGTAAATCCGGTGGCCCACATCAGGCGCTCATTGCAATCCGGCAGATATTCGTTTTGATATTCGTCCTCATGGGGGATTAAAAACCCGTCCAAATTCATGTCGGCCAAAGCGGCGCGCAGCTTGGGTAGATTGCGGCGACCAAAGCTTGGCCCGCCCTGAACATCGAAATTTTGTATCATGAGTTTATCCTTTTAATTGCCACAGACTTAAGCGCGCCGGAGGCTTCGCGCAAGGCTGCTGACATCGGCCGATCGACCGATTGGCAAGCTCATCATCAAAGGTTTAACGGGGTATGAACATCTATGCATAAATGCATAGACGGACTTCCGAGGTCGCTGTTCTCTTTTTATCTCAGTTCTCTATATCCCTGATGCAAGAACACACAACACACCAAATACAGGAATGTACAATGACTACTCAATTCAACGGAACTGAATTTACATCTGTCGAAACTCGCCGCTTTGCACCGGCTTTTGAAGGCGCACAGTCTAAACGCGAAGTTGCTTTCGGCTCTTTGCTGACGCGCCGCACAACGCGCCGCGTTCGCCGCGAAAACCGCGCGCTTTAATTTAAATTTCGGGACGCTTTGTTTAGGCAGGGCGTCCCAGTAAACTCGTCCATTCCCCAATTGGGGGTTGGGCTACCGTCTTAATGCCGGCAATTTCAAACGCAGCCGCGACTTGTGAAGCTTGCTCGTTTAAAATGCCGGATAATATGACATAGCCGTCCGGCGACATAGCTTTGCGTATGTCCGGGGCGAGGCCCATGAGCGGGCCGGCTAATATGTTGGCAAATATCAGATCAAACGTTTTTCCCGCAAGCGCCGGTGCGTTAAATCCGTCTGCTCGCACCGCGTTTATCTGTGAGGACACGCCGTTAAGTTTGGCATTGTCGCATGTGACGTCAATTGCGTCTTGGTCGATGTCTGTGGCTAAAACAGTGCGTCCGGACTGTTTGGCCGCTGCTATAGCCAGCGTGCCGGCCCCGCAGCCCAAATCTAAAATTGCGTCGCCGTCAAATCCCGTGTTTATCAAATCATCATAGATGACAAGGCAGCCCTTGGTCGTGCCGTGATGCCCTGTGCCAAACGCCATGCCTGCGTTAATGCAAATCGTATGCTGCGCGGAAGCCGGCGCGGTTTTGGCGTCGTCATGATCGCCGTGAACCCAGAACCGGCCGGCCGTCACCGGTGGCAGATTTTGCTGACTGCGGGAAACCCAATCGACATCATCCAATTGCGTGACAAAGCTCTCCAGAGAGGCGGGCAGGTTCAAATGTTTAAGGGCAGCCTCGGCCTGCTCAACCGTTTCATAAAGCGCCTGAACGTGCATTGTCTCCGGCCCGTCTTCAAACACAGATACGGCAAGCGCGTCCATCGGGCTTTCAAACCCCAGCGTGTCAGATAAAGTAAAAATGGCGTCGCTCGGGCCGCGAACAAACAGGGCAAACGGCGGTTTATCGGTCATTGTCTTAATCTTTCTGTGGCGAGGCAGCCATCCCGAAGCAAGGCCGCTTTGCGCGCGCCGCACAATAAGTAAAGCACGAGCTCCGGCTCTGACATATGCCCGCCGTGAGCTTGGAGCGGATCAACAAGGCCGTCCACCATTGGGATCATTTTATCCGCAAATTCCAAGCGCATATCAATGATATCATAACCGATGGCGTCCATCATTGCAGCGCGCGCTTCGGCGCTGTCAGGGCGCTGTCCTGCCGGAGCGCTTTCAAAGATATTGGGGGCGATCTCAACGCGCCGCTCACTGCGGGTCCAAAGTTGTTCGTAGAAAGGGATAAGTTCATAGGTCAGAAAGTCGTTCACTTCTGACATGGCAATGATTTTGGGGCGAAGGCTGGCTTCAAATTTGCGGATCGGCGCGCGGGGGGCATGGGTTAAATCATTCAAGCTCAGCAGAGCAATTTGATTGGCGAGCATGTAAAACTCACTTCCGGAAATCATGGCGTCAATGACATTGTCTTTCCCGTCCGTCAGACTTTCCTGCATGACGTCAAACACGATCTTGCTGCCGAGGCTTTCGGTGACAAAGGCAAATTGATTGGTTTCCAAAGCTTTCCATGACGCCAGATTGCAGGCATCGCCATAGGTCAGATCGTGGCCTTGCTGCCCGAAATCGTAGCCGGAGGCATCTAAAGCGGCGCTGCACATTGCGCCCTGTATCGCGCGGCGAAGCTCAGTCCCGGCGGGGCCCAGATACATGACAGCATCGGAAAACCCATAATTGACCAGTTCGTCTTTGAAGCGGCGATTATATTTACGGCGCAGGCCTGCCATAGCTTTGGATGACCCGGCATCATCGTCTTGGCCGACATGGGGAAATTGCAGGGCATTCCAGAACAAATCGTCCCAGAAAACACGGTAGACGACAAATTCCAGAACATCATCGACAAGCAATGTATGCTTGTCCATGCAAACCAGACGGTCAATCTTTAGCCGGGACCCTGACAGGGCGGTTTGGAAAAAAGTCTCTCCGTTTGGCGTGATGTAAATATATTCTGATGACCGGTCATCCGCGCCGTCTTGCTTGGCCGCGTCATGACGACCGTTTTCGCCGCACAGGCTCTCAACACTGGATGTATAATTTTCAAGACCGTAGGCATTGGCCACGCCGGCAATGAAGTCATTAGCCAGTGGGTCGCCTTCCGGGTTTTCTGTCCAGCCAATACCGTGAACATAAAAAATATTGACTCGGTTTTTCAGCTCTCCCGGCAGGGGATCAGCGAGAAATTCCAAGCCGCGGAAATTTGCCCCTTCCGGCGCAGGATCCGACAGAGCGTTTATTTCAAGAACCCGAAGCGGCGTTTTGCGCGATGCTCCGGCGCAAGCCCCAAGCAAACCGGTCAGAAAAAGGATAAAAATCAGCCGTAACATGATGTTTCTTTATACCAAGGCACCTCTGATACCAAACCCGTTATGGGCGGGAGACAAATCCGTCGAGGACTTTCTTCTCGCCGGCTTTTTCAAATTTCACGGTCAGCTTCGGCCCGTCAGCAGAGGTGATCGAGCCATAGCCAAATTTTTGATGAAAGACGCGCTCACCAATTTTGAAATTTGCGCCTTCGTCTTTAGGTGTGCGCCGCACTGCGTGCCCTTCAATATCATAAGGTTTCCGTCCGAACATTTTGTTTTTATTGGCTTTATATCGATCCCATCCCGGTGATGTCCGGGTCGATTGGGCGGAGTCAAAGCTGCTTGCGAAGCGCTCTGACACAGCCACTTTAGCCCCGTAAGCGTTTGATCCGCCGCCGTCATAATACCCGGTCTCGCTCTTGGCTTCGACATTGGCCGGCGGCAATTCATCGATAAATCGCGACGGAATTGAGGACTGCCAAGAGCCGTAAATCTGGCGATTGGCAGCAAAATAAATAGCTGCTTTTTCCCGCGCCCGGGTTATGCCGACATAGGCAAGGCGGCGTTCTTCTTCCAATCCTGCAAGCCCCGATTCGTCCATAGATTTTTGCGACGGGAAACTGCCGTCTTCCCAGCCGGGCAAAAACACCAAAGGAAATTCCAAGCCTTTCGCAGAATGCAGGGTCATCAGGCTTATTTTATCGTCGGTCTCTTGGGTTTCAATATCCATCACCAAAGACACATGTTCCATATAGGCGGGCAGGGTATCAAATTCGCCCATGGCCTGTACCAGCTCTTTAAGGTTTTCCAGCCGTCCTTCGGATTTGGCGTCTTTGTCGTCTTTTAGCATTTGCGTATAGCCGCTCTCATCCAGAATACGCTCCGCTAATTCCGTGTGCTTTATATCCGCGCCATCCTTGCGCCAGCGGTCCAAATCCATCATCAGGGTTTTCAGGCTTGTCCGCGCTTTGCCGCGAATTTCATCCGTCTGCACGACTTTGCGGATGGTCTCTTCCAGCGGCAGACGCAATGACCGGGCGGCCATTTGCAGTTTTTTGACGGAGGTATCGCCAATGCCGCGCTTGGGTTTATTGATTACGCGCTCTAATGCCAGATCATCCGTATCTGATAACATCAGGCGCATATAGGCATGGGCGTCGCGAATCTCGGCCCGTTCAAAAAAACGCGGACCGCCAATAACGCGGTAAGGCAGGCCGAGCATAATAAACCGTTCCTCGAAGGCCCGCATTTGCCGCGACGCGCGCACCAGAACCGCCACGTCGTTATAATCGCGTTTGGATGAGCGCCAGTTTTCAATCTCTGTCGCCACAGCGCGGGCCTCGGCTTGACCGTCCCAAACGCCGGATACAGTGACTTTTTCGCCGCCCGCGTCGTCGGTCCAGAGCGTCTTGCCTAAACGCGCTTCATTGGCCGCGATCAGTCCGGAGGCCGCAGCGAGGATATGCTCCGTTGATCTGTAATTACGTTCCAGCTTAATGACCGCGCAGCCCGGAAAGTCTTGCTCAAAGCGCAAGATATTATCGACCTCGGCTCCGCGCCATCCGTAAATCGACTGATCATCATCCCCGACCACGCAGAGATTTTGTGACCCTTGGGCCAGTAATCTAAGCCAGAGATATTGGGACACATTCGTATCTTGGTACTCGTCCACCAGAATATACTTAAACTTGGCGTGATATTTTCTGAGGATTTCGGGATTGTTTGAGAAAAGCGTCACGCAATGAAGCAGTAAGTCTCCGAAATCCACAGCGTTCAACTGCAGCAGGCGCGTCTGATAGGCGGCGTATAATTTCACACCCATACCGTCGGCGAAACCGGCCCCGTCAATTGCCGATAATTTATCCGGCGTGCGACCTTTGTTTTTCCAATTGTCAATCAGGCTCGCGAGGTGGCGCGGCGTGTGGCGTTTCGGATCGATGTTATGCGCCTCAATCACCTGTTTCATCAGGCGCAATTGGTCATCGGTATCCAGGATTGTGAAGCTGCTTTTTAATCCCACCAATTCAGCGTGAATCCGCAATATTTTCGCTGATATAGAGTGAAACGTGCCCAGCCACGGCAGGCCTTCTTGTTGTCCGACCAGTTTGCCTGCCCGTTCTCGCATTTCCCGTGCGGCTTTGTTGGTGAACGTCACGCACAATATTTGCGACGGATAGGCCTTACCAAGGTGGATGATATGGGCGAGGCGCGTTGTCAAAACCCGCGTTTTGCCCGTGCCCGCGCCGGCCAAAACCAGAACCGGCCCATCCACGGTTTCCACCGCGCGGCGCTGCTCAGGGTTTAATCCGGACAGGTAATCCGTATCTGCGCGCACAAGTCCCGCCATGGCTTGTGCGGAAATGGAGCGGCTTCCCTCGGGCGGAGGCGGTGCAGGGCGGAAATCTTTTGAATCAGACATCAGGAGAACATAGGGGAAACGCGCGAGGGTTTAAAGGGCGGTTTCGGGGTATTTATAATCCTTGTCCGACTATTGTTTTGGATTGTAGCTTAGCATTTCGCGGCGCTTAGAGTCTTTTTAACCGAAATGAGATACAGACCGTGCAATGGGCATTGAAGAATTTATAAAGTTGATTATCGTCTTGGTAATTCTTACGGGAATTTGTAACTTCCTATGGAGCGTAGCGGATACCGTTGTTAACGGACGGGTTAGGCCAACTGACATTTACGGTGACACTCGTTTCTATTACTACTTCTATAAGCTTGTGGCTTTCATAACGCTTTGTCTGGCAATGGTTCTTCTGATTTTCTTTAATTGAGATGTGAAAGTTTAAAGGTGTTCTGCGCCGGCATTAACACGCAGTTTATATTTTTCGCGCGACGATGAATACTGCATCCCCACCCGCAACGCGGTCTTGCGGGATAATTTCAAACCCTGCATTTGTAATCTCTGCCGTCAGGCTTTTCTCAGTCAGTAAACTCACATGGGGTGCTTTCCCGATCAGTTTCATAATGCCGATCAGCGGCCGAAACAGCGGGTTCCAATCACCGATACAGACCGTGCTCGTGACCAATATGCCGCCGGTATTTAACGCATCATGCAATTTGCCAAGCGCGCCCGGCAAGTCATGGACCAAATGCAATATTGAGTGCGCCATAGCGACGTCAAAATCCGTCTCTGCTATGGGGTCTACATCCAAGTTCAGCTCTTCAAACCGCACATTATCAATGCCCGTCGCCGATTGCTTGTCCCGCGCAATATCGAGCATGGCCGGCGATATATCAGTCGCCAAAACTGCGGCGACGTGCGGCGCATGATAAAGCGCCGTCGTGCCGGTTCCGCAGCCTACTTCGAGCAGGCGGGTTTGCGGGGTGAAAAAGCTCTGCGTAATGTCCAGCTTGGCCTGATAGGCCGCTTGGTTTTTAATCGGCGTTTTGGCGTATTTGGGCGCAAGCTTGCTCCAAAACTTGACGGGATCGATCATGGTCATGTCTCCGGCTGTTTGTGCGACCGTCTGTGAATGAACCGCAGCCGCCTCTATGCGTATGTATACCATGACAATACGCAAATTCCCCGATGATTTTATCCCCGCCGCGCCCCGCATAGACGCGGGAAGCCTCACCACATCCGAAATCGTCGCCATGGCGTGGGATGATGACACAAGTTTTGACGACATCCTCGCGCAATCCGGCCTGTCAGAGCCCGAAGTCATCCTCATCATGCGCGGCCACATGAAGCCGAGCAGTTTTCGTATGTGGCGCAAGCGGGTATCGGGCAGGGCAAGTAAGCATCGGGCGAAATTGTAGGCAGGCAGTTTGACTTAATCGGCGTTGTGAATACAATGTGTTCACTTGTGTTTTAAGGATGCGCCATGCCCGGCAACCTCCTCGCCGGCCGCAAAACACCCCGCGACGACGTTCGCGAAACTCTGACCCCGAAATACGGATATTTGATTCCGTATTATGCGAAGGGGGATGCGCTGTATATTTTGCGGGTTTATCATCCGAAGCGT
>CALLXE010000036.1 GCA_938015875.1 uncultured Robiginitomaculum sp.
GCGCGGCAATCGCGCGCTTGCCCTGCCCGCCGCGCCCTTCTATCAACGCCCCATGACTGACGCCCCAATACAAGACGCCTCCGCCGCCCATTGGGTTTATCGCCTCCCGCAGCCGGCCAGAGCCTTTGCGCAGCTCTCCCGGCTCGACCGGCCTGTCGGTTATTGGCTTTTGACATTGCCGGGATGGATTGGTCTGGCCTTTGCGAGCTTGTCTCACGGCTTTGCGGTCAGTGACTTAAAATGGGCGGCGCTTATCCTGATCGGGGCCATCGCGATGCGCGGGGCGGGATGTACCTATAATGATATAGTTGACCAAGATTTAGACGCCAAGGTCGAGCGCACAGCCCTGCGCCCCCTGCCCGCCGGCACGGTCACGACAAAGCAAGCGTGGCTATGGCTGTTCGCGCAATGCGCAATCGGTTTGATTGTGCTGCTCTGTTTGCCGCGCCTCGCGCAGATTATATCGCTCTGCTCTATTCCTCTGGTTGCCGCCTATCCGTTTATGAAACGCATTACGTGGTGGCCGCAGGTCTGGCTCGGCCTGACGTTTAATTGGGCCGTGCTTGTGGCCTATGCGATTAAAGCCGGGGAGATAAATCTGCCGGTCTGCATATTATATGTCGGCCTGATGTTTTGGACCGTGGGCTATGACACGATCTACGCCTGCCAAGATGTCGAAGACGACGCCATGATTGGCGTGAAGAGCACGGCGCGGTTGTTTGGCGATCGGGTAAAATCCGGCGTCGGAATTTGTTATTTGATGACGTTTGCTTTGGTGATTTGCGCAATTTCTTTGGAAGTCGGATCGGTATTTTCCGGGCAAAAAGAGGAAGCATTCAAGGCTATGAAATGGACAGAGTATTTCAGTTATCGCGCCTGGCTGCTCTTCACGGCGGCCCTTTTAATTCCGCTGTTTATTCAAATGGATAATCTTGACACGGAAAAGCCGGGGAGCGCCCTGTCGTGTTTCAAGTCAAACATTTTTATTATGACGCTCTTGATATTAGCGATTTGTCTGATGGCCTATACAGTGTTTGAAAGCGGAGATGTTATACCCTTCACCCCTTCGTGATGGAACGTGTTTATCCGGCGCGGCGTTAATTGCGTATATACACTGTCAAACATAACAGGAGACCCGATATGCTGACCCGTCGCCACTTAACCCTGCTCGCGCCTGCGGCTTTTTTGACCGTAGCGTGCAGCCAAACCGGCAATGCCGACACGATGAAAAAGGATAACCCTATGACAGATACGTCAAATATTGATTGGGCAAATTTGTCCGAGGGACAATGGCGCGACCGGTTAACCGATGCGCAGTTTAATGTACTTCGTAAAGAAGGCACGGAGCGCCCGTTCACAAGCCCGCTCAATAATATCAAAGAGGCCGGCACATTTTCCTGCGCCGGCTGTGACCTGCCCTTGTTTACGACAGAAATGAAATACGATAGCGGGACAGGCTGGCCGAGCTTTTTTGACGTGATGAAAGAAAATATCGGCACGAAGGTCGATAAAAAGCTGTTCATGTCGCGCACGGAATATCACTGCAAACGCTGCGGCGGTCACCAAGGCCATGTCTTTAAAGACGGCCCCGCCCCGACCGGTCTGCGCTATTGTAATAATGGTGTGGCATTAAGCTTCACGCCCGCTTAAAAAACGCACTTGCATTTCTTTCAAACCCTGCACATATTTTAGGGGTTGAGCCGTCCCATACCGGGGCCGCGTTTTGAGAGGAGGTGCTAATTGTTTATCTATTTTGAGGGGTCCGCCCAAAGCTGTTAAATCAGCCCTTCCGCATTCGCGCCCGGCGTAAAAACCATTGGGCAGAAGCGTTATTTGGGTAAAGAGCTTTCTATCTTGAAGCCGGTCATGGTGACCGGTCAGACCCAAACTACAAAACGGGCCCCGTTGATACTGTCAGCGGGGCCTTGTTGTTTTAGAAAAGAGGCCGACTTAAAAATGTTCGGGCTTCATTCGCTAAAACCGCCGTTCCATTGAACGGTTTAACGAAGGCGCACTTCTGTCTAACCAAGTTATTGTTCCGTCTTCGTTTACAATATAGCGCCGACCCAACGTTCCGTCTGCTGAAGGTGCTCGTCTATCCAACCACGTAATAGTTCCGTCTTCGTTCACAATATAGCGCCGGCCCAACGTTCCGTCTTCTACGCGCAATCTTGTTGGTGCGGAGTATCCATTAACTGGCGAACTAGATTCAGTAAGCGAAACTGAGGTGTTATTTTCTGAAAACCGTCTGCTTTCTAAACCCGGATTTTGAGTACTATTCCGGCTAAGGGCCTTTGGTTCGCACACTGGCAGAGAGGTCGCAGTGTTACAATTTGTGTCCAAACCGGCACAAGCTTATAAAAAAAGAATATAAATGTTCCGAAACAAAACTTAAACATTATGAGCCCCCGCCAGTTTAATTTAATTATAAATAATCTTATATTAGCTACGATTACATATTATTGAGGCAATAATGTCAAACACCTGTGAAAAACTTCGAGTACTAATACCCCTTCAGATGCAATATGCCGAAGAATTATTCGTAAGGAATTAAATCTTGCTTCCGGATATTTTAATATATGGCTTGCATCTAAGCGTTGATCTGCCAACTTTCTAAAATTCACACGGCGCTTCAAATGTCATGCGTGCGCCGCCATCCGGATGATAAAGCGAGAGCGTCTCTGCATGCAATTGCAAACGCCCTACGGCGCGATAAGCCTCATTGGGCGCGTAAAGCTGATCGCCCAATATCGGATGCCCGATGGACAGCATATGCAGGCGTAATTGATGGCTGCGCCCCGTAATCGGCGTCAGGCGCAAGCGGCTGATGCCGCGCTTGATCTCCAGCACCTTAAAATTTGTCAAGGCGCGCTTGCCTTTTTCCGCGTCAATCATCTGCACCGGTCGGTTGGGCCAATCACAGCGCACGGGCAAATCGATATGTCCGGCAGCGGCCGGCACGTCGCCCCAAACGCGGGCAATATAGGTTTTCGTCATATGCCGCCGTTCAAATTGCAGGCCTAAATGACGCTGCGCCGGCTTACGTCTCGCCAGCACCATGACGCCGGACGTCGCCAGATCGAGCCTGTGGACAATACGGGCATCCGGATAATCATCGGCCAGCACACTCTCAACGCAGACTTTATGCCCCTCCGCCTTACCGGGAACAGAAAGCAAACCGGACGGTTTCGAAATTATCAACAGAGACTTATCCACATGCAATATTTGCGGTTTCCCGGCTAAATCCGGGCGATAAATCAGCGGACGGTCATATATTACTGATTTTTCATGATGTTTTTGCACATAATCTCTCAATGTAAATCAGCAGGATGTGAAGCTTGTTTCTATCAACTATAGCGTCACACTTAACGAAGTATTAACCCTTTAACGGCTTAATGTTCTTGTTTTGTTCCTTAGTGAAATCACTGTGTATCCCATTGTGACACAGTATTACCATAATTACATAGGAACTCCATCATGCGGTAAGCGTAATTAATTACAACTGCATTGTTAATAACGGAGTGCATTATGACCACAGCTTCCCTACCCGTCACCCCTGTGGCGATGACAGATCTGTCCGGCGTAACTTTTGTAAAAGTTTGGAGCCGTCATGCCAAAGATATCCACAGCCTCGCCAAACAGATTTTGCGTGATGGATTGCTCAACCCGATCATGGTGAAACGCCACGGCGGGAAATTTGTCGTGGTTGACGGCGGTAAGCGCCTCGCGGCGATGCAGCTTTTAAAACGTTCAGGCCGCCTCCCCCGCAGCCTGTTTCGCGTGCCCTGCATTGTCTCCGATTCGACAGGATCTGCCCCTGCCCTTTCGCAAGCCCCGATGCTGAAAACGGATGCTGAACTGGCCCGCGCTATTAATGCAGCGCGCGCCGCCGGTCAAAGTCCGGAAGCCATTGCTGCGCGCTTTGATTGCGCGCCGGCGGTTGTTAACTACGCCGCGTCCACCGATGCATTGCATCCGCAAATATTTGAATATTTTAATTCCGGCCATATCAACCTTGAGCAGGCCGCTGCCTTCTCCGGCATTGAGAGCCAAGACGCGCAATGGCGTCTGCTGCAAGAGCTTGGCCCGTTTGCCCATGCCAAAGATGTTATTGCCGCCATACTGGCCGGTAAAACCGTTGTCGATATGCCGGACGGCAATATCATGATTATGCCGTCACGGCGCGCGCCTGTAAGGCCCGCCCGATTGGCCGCATAAGCACCGGACAAATTAGTTCAGGTGCGTAATATCCTCAAAGCAGCCCCTTCCCCGCTGCTTTGAGGATTTTTATGGCTATTGCCCGCCCCGTAGATCGCAGACTGTTCTTGCTGCTCGACAGCACCCATGCGCGCCTGTCCAAATGCATTGACAAAAAACTGGCAAAGTCCGCCGGACTGAAAACGGCGCAAGCGGCCGCTCTGGCCTATTTGGGATTTCATGACGAATGTACATTATCGGAACTTGCCGAAGGGGTCGGGCATAATAATTCAGCTATCACAGCCTTAGTAGACCGCATGTCGGCCTCCGGATTGGTGGAACGTGTGCGGGTGCTCTCTGACGGCCGCTCCCGCAAAGTTCGCCTGACCGCCAAAGGCTGGGATATGCGCGAAACCGTGATGACAGATTTTCGCGATTTCAATGACCGCCTGATTAAGGGCTTTACACCCGGCGAGATTGAAACCGTTTATAAATTTCTGAGCCGGGCCGTGGAAAATGTATCTGAATGACCGGTTTTAATATCGCAAGTGAATATTGGCTCTGCAAAGAAAACGGATGCCATTTATAACAATCGGCATTAGAGTTTAATTTATGGCAAAAAAGAATAAAGCACCCGCTACCCCGGTCAGTGTTGACATCGTCTCTGATATTGTATGCCCGTGGTGCTGGCTCGGTAAGGTTTACTTCGACGAAGCCGTCCGTAAATCCGGCCGCAAAATCGACGTTGTTTACCGTCCCTATATGCTCGATGCAGACGTCCCGCAGGACGGCGCGGATTACAAAACCTATATGGCCAAAAAATTTGGCGGCGGGCCGTCTGACAAATTTAAAGCAATGCGTGAGCATCTGGAAGCGGCAGCCCCGGACGCCGGCATAACCTTCAAATTTTCCGAATTAACTGTACGCCCCCATACGCTGCGCGCCCACCGCCTTGTGAAATGGGCGCAAGGTCAAGGTTTGGGACCGGCGACGAAAACGGCCTTGTTTAAGGCTTATTTTGAAGAGTTGCGCGACATCGGCAATATCAGCGTGCTGGCGGATATTGCCGGCCGGGTCGGTATGGACGCCGATTTAGTTACCGATCTGCTGGCCACCGACAAAGACGAAAACGCTGTGCGCGAGGAAATCCTGTTCTTTCGCAATTTAGGTGTCTCGGGCGTGCCGACCTTTATCTATAACGGGCAATTTGCCATTACGGGCGCGCAGCCTGTCTCGGCCCATCTGCAAGCCATTAAACAAGCCGCAAGTCTTCCGGCGCCTGAAGACGCGTAAGAGAGAGAATCCCTATGACACTTTTTGAAATCGTCGCGAGCTATATCGCCTTCTTTTTAGTGATGAACGTCGTCCTGATGTATCTGATCGGGCAAGTCCGCATTGCCAAGAAGATTGATTTGGGCGATGGCGGTGATCCGCAAATGCTCTCACGGGTCAGGGCGCACGGTAATTTTTCTGAAACGGTTCCGCTTTTGCTTCTGGGTCTCATCGCTCTGGCTATGTTGTCAGCACCCGTTTGGGCGCTCCATTTGGTCGGCGGCGGTCTGGTTATCGGCCGCATTTTGCACGCGCTGGGCATGTATGGAAAGTTTGGACAAGGCCGACTGGTCGGTACGTTGACATTTTTGCTGCTGTCTTTCTTCACCGCCGGTTACATCGCGTTTAAGATAATTACATCATAACGATTGAAGCGCGCGCACAGTCCGGTAAGAGCGGGGGATGAGCCATTCTTCGCAAGACAAACCGCTAAATCCTGATGCCCTCAGAGCCCCGCTTGAAACGCTTTTAAGCCTCGCAAAAGCGGCCGGAGCTGACAGTGCTGACGCCGTTGCAACGCATGGCCGTTCGCTGTCAATTACAGTGCGCGGCGGCGAGATTGAAGACGTTGACAGCAGTGAGGGCCGCGATGTCGGCCTGCGCGTTATGGTCGGGCAGCGCCAAGCCTGCGTGTCATCATCTGATATTTCGTCCACGAGCCTGCCCATGCTTGCAGAGCGCGCCGTGGCTATGGCCAAGCTTGCACCCGAAGACCCGTATTGCGGACTGGCGCCCGACAATCGCCTCGCAAATGAAACGCCGATACTGGATTTGTTTGATCCCACAGTCCGAAGCCCCGAAGCGTTAAAAGCCGACGCCATCCGCCTCGAAGCCGCCGCCCTGAATGTGGACGGCGTCGCGCAGGCTAATAATGCGTCCGCCGGCGCGACAAGCAGCGCAATCTTTTTTGCAACATCCGCAGGTTTTGCCAAAGGCTGGCGCTCTTCGCGGCACAATTATTCCGTAGTTGCCATAGCAGAGCGTGACGGCGCCATGGAGCGCGATTACGATTATTCCGGCGAGCGCTGGTTGGAAGATGTCCGCAACCCGGAAGCCATCGGCACCCGCGCGGGTATGCGCACCGTCGCCCGCCTTGGCGGGACGCAGCTTAAATCGGGAAAATTGCCGGTCATGTTTGATCGCCGAATCTCGGCGGGCCTTGTGAGTGCATTGACCGGAGCTATCGCCGGCCCGTCTGTCTCACGCGGCGTATCTTATTTGATGGGAAAAGTCGGCGAAGAGATTTTCAACCCCGATATTACCATTATAGACGATCCCCATATTTTGCGCGGTCATGGCTCTCGGCCTTGGGACGGCGAAGGCGTGGCCGTCGCCCGCCGCGCCGTGATCGACAAAGGCGTGCTGACAGGCTGGCTTTTAAATTGCGCGTCCGCCAAGCAGTTAGACCTTGAAACCACCGGTCATGCTTACCGGGGCATTGGCTCTCCGCCCGGCGTTGCGTCCACAAATTTGGTTTTGCAAAACGGCACAACGAGCCGCGACGCGATATTTGCTCAAATGGGCAGCGGTCTGCTTGTAACGGACATGTTTGGCCCGTCCCTGAATTCCAACACCGGCGATTACAGCGTGGGCGTATCCGGCTATAAAATTGAAAACGGCGTGATTACAACGCCGGTGACTGAAGTGACCGTAGCCGGGAACCTGCTCGATATTTACAAAAACATGATCCCGGCGAATGACCTTCGCATTGACGGCGCTACCGCCGCGCCAAGTCTTTATCTGGGCGAACTTGCGATTGCGGGCGCTTAGGGTCATGAACCGTGAGATTGACCGTAATGATCGCGAATTATTGGTCGACGCCGTGCGCCAAGCCGGCGCATTGGCGAAAACTCATTACGACTTAAACGAGTCGGAAATTTGGAACAAATCCAATAACTCACCGGTAACCGATGCCGATATTGCGGTGAACACCTATCTGCTGACCGAACTTATGAAAGCCCGCCCCGGCTATGGCTGGCTGTCGGAAGAAACCAAAGATGACGGATCACGGCGGCAGAAAAAGCGCGTCTTTGTTGTTGATCCCATTGACGGCACGCGAGCTTTTATCAAACGCCGCCCGCATTTTGTCGTCTCCGTTGCCATTATTGAAGACGGCCGCTCCGTGGCAGGGGCCCTGTATAACCCGCTGACAGATGAGGCGTTTGACGCGCATCTGGGCGGCGGGGCGAAGCTGAACGGCGCGGCTATTTCTGTCACCGATACGGTACAAATCGAAAATACGCGCATGATCGGCTATGATTTCAAATTCAGAGCCCAGAAAATCTGGCCCGCCATGACCTATGAAGCGCGTAATTCCATGGCCTATCGCATCGCCCTTGTCGCGAGCGGTCAGGCCGACGCTACCATTGCGTTTACGCCCAAATGCGATTGGGATTTAGCCGCAGCGGCGCTGATTGCCTCCGAGGCCGGCGCGACCATTACAGACAGAGATGGCGATCGATTTGAATTTGATAAAGACGGCGTGGTGAAATCCGGCGTAATATGCGCCGGCCCGCGCCTGCATCCGCTTTTATTAGAGACGGTCTTAAAAATTCCCGCTAAGATAACCCCAAAGAGCCCGCGAGGTTAAGCCCCGCGCCAAGAGGCTGATGATATAAAGGACAAAATTATGAGCGAGACAAAAAAACCGGATCAATTGCTGCACTTGGTATTTGGCGGCGAGTTAGTTGACCCGATGAAAACCGAATTTCGCGATTTGAAGAACGTCGACTTCGTTGGCGCCTACCCCAATTTTGCCGAAGCCCGCGCCGCTTGGAAAGGCGCCGCGCAGCGCAGCGTTGATAATGCCCATATGCGGTATTTCGTGCTGCATGCCCATGACTTGATCGATCCGGATCATGACGGAATCATCGGATAAGCTCGGGACACCCCGTGCATCCGGGCTTTTTAAATGGCCAAATCAAAGATAAAAAATAAAAATAAAGGCGCGGACCGCAAAATGGTCTCGCGCCTTTGGCGTGATTATCTGTCCAACCACAAAGGCACGCTGGCGCTTGCAATCGTGTTCATGGCCATGCTCGCGGGGACGCAAGCCGCCTATGTTTGGTTGGTCACGCGCATCGGTGATTTCGCCGAAAACCTGTCCGCCGCGGGCGGGGCAACTGACGGCACAATGGCATTTGCTGTCAAAGTCGCGCCCCTTGTCCTCGGCCTGACGACCCTCGCCGGCGTGTCTATGTATGTGCAAGCCGTGCTGACCAATAAAGTCGCGCTGTCTGTCATTCGCGACCTTCAAACGGACATGTTTAAAAAAACCCAGCGCGCAGATTTCGCCCTGTTTTCCCGAAGGGCCGGCGGAACGTTGGTGTCTCGGTTTATCAACGATGTGACCATATTAACCGGAGCCTTGCTGCGGACGCTCACCAATTTAGGCCGGGACTTGCTGACGATTATCAGCGTCATCGGCGTTATGATTTGGACGGACCCGGTGCTGTCCGGCCTTGTTCTGGTGATTTACCCCATAGTTCTGCTGCCGCTGATATCGCTCAGCCGCACCCTGCGCGGAAACAGCTCCGCGGCTCAAGCCCAAGTGGGCATTGTCACATCCCAATTAAATGAGGCGTTTTCCGGCGCGCGCATGGTCAAGACTTACGGGCTTGAGGACATGCAGGATCAGCGCCTGCACAAGACCTTCACGGAACGCCTTCGGCTTTATTTGAAATTGGTCACCAACCAAGCCCGCGTAGACCCGATGATGGAAATTATTGGCGGCCTTGCGATTATCGGCGTGATTTTGGCGGGCACATGGCGGGTCCTGTCCGGCGCGTCGACCGGCTGGGATGTGGCCGGCGTGTTTGGCGGACTGGTTATTCTGGCCCCGCGCTTTCGCGCGCTGGGCACGCTCAACAATGTCATCCAAGAAGGCCTCGCTGCGCTCTCGCGTATGTTTGAGCTTATCGACGAAGCCCCGACCATCACCGACAAACCCGATGCCAAGCCTTTGGCGCTGTCCGGCGGACAGGTCGCGTTTAACGATGTCAGCTTTGCTTATGAAGACGGAACCCAAGCTCTGTCCGGCGTGACCCTGACTGCGAAACCCGGGCAGACCATCGCCCTCGTCGGGCCATCCGGCGGCGGCAAATCCACTATCATCAACATGCTCCCGCGTCTTTACGATGTGTCATCAGGAACCGTCACCGTAGACGGACAAGACGTGCGCGATGTCACGCTCGGCTCTTTGCGCGCGGCTATGGCGCTGGTCTCCCAAGACGTGACGCTCTTTGACGATACCATCCGCGCTAATATTGCGTTTGGGAAACCGGACGCGAGCGAGACCGAGATTATCGCCGCCGCCAAAGCCGCCGCCGCCCATGATTTTATCATTGCTCAGCCCGGCGGTTATGACAGCCCGGCGGGCAGCGCAGGCGGCAATCTGTCCGGCGGCCAAAAACAGCGCATTGCTTTGGCCCG
>CALLXE010000037.1 GCA_938015875.1 uncultured Robiginitomaculum sp.
AAACACACCGCCCAAGCCACGCGGCCAAATCATTTGTCACCACGTCCAAATGCGCAGGCATCGCTGCGCCTGCCGTGCCCATGCCGCCGCCGGGGCGCACGTCGGCCGGCTCATGGCTCCAATCGGCGTCGGAGGTAACAAGAACGGTAGCCATGCCCATGTCGTGGGGGACAGCGAGATTGCGCACGCTGTCTTCAAAGAACATGGCGCGGGCGGGGTCGACGCCGAAATCCTCATTAAAGATTTCATAAGTTTCGCGTTTGGGTTTGGGGATGTAATTTCCGGTTTCAATACCGAAACTGCCGTCAAAAAGATCAAACAGGTTTAAGTGCGTGGCGACGTTTCGGGCGTGCCCCCGCGAGCCGTTTGTGTAAATCAATTTACGGCCGGGCAGCGCCGCGATACGCGCGCGTAAAAGCGGATTGGGCCGCAGCATAGACAGGTCAACGTCGTGGACATAATCAAGGAAATCCGCCGGATCCATACCGTTGACCGCCATCAGGCCGGAGAGTGACGTGCCGTATTCGACCAAATATTCCTTCTGGAGCATGCGGGCTTTATCGGGATGCAGGGACAAATAGCGCGAAATAAATTGCGTCATTTTTTTATCGATTTGCGCGAAAAACGCCACGTCCCCTTCGTAGAGCGTATTGTCCAGATCAAATATCCATGTATCGATATTTTTGATGCGGTCGCCTGTCAGTCGATCAAACTGTGCGGTCGGCGCGGCCGCAATCTCCCCGGTCATCGCCGCAGCCCGTCAGTTGATGCCACGACAAAATCAGCATCCGTCAGGGTAATATTCACACCGTCTTTGTCAGAAGGCAGCGGACGAAAGCTTGCCGCGCGGTAGCCGCGGTCTGCGCAGTTCTCGCGGTTGGTGGCCGCAAACCGGCTTTGCGCAATACAGAATTGCGCCGGTACGGCGGCCCCGGATTTTAAAATCAAATCAGTCCCGCCTTCATTTTCTAAAAGCGCAAAAATATGCGCGTCTTCGTCCTTAATGCTTTCCGATTGCGGGCGCAGGCAACTGCCGGCCTCAATGTTCCACCAGCCGCGCGCTTCCCACGCTCCGGCTTGGCGGCGGGCAATAGAGGTCCACATACGGGCATCGGTTTTATTACAAATCGTAACGCCGAATTTTTCCTGAGACGCTTTGGCAGATTTTTCCAAAGCGTCGATAATTTCGCCTTCCGTCGGCGGAACGGGTATGCCCGCATCTTTGAAAAACGCAGCAAGGTTACGGCGGGTTTGGCGGCCTTCACGCCCGTCAATTTTGGATATGGAATAGCCGACATCGCGCAGCAGGCGCTGAATTCCCGCCGTTGAGGCATTTTCGCCAAAATCTTCAATCTCAACCAAACGGGTCACCGCTTCGGCCGGATCAACGGCCAAATAGTTGCGGGTTTTCATATTTTGCAGGGCGCAGCTGACTTCGGTATTGGCCACGAAATCTTTGTCATCGGCGCATAGCCGGTTGCGACCTTTCCATTCGCGAATGTCGCCCTGATGGGAATCGCTGCTCTCGGCATAGACATAACGCGGCGATATTTCATCAGCGACAAAGGTCAGGCATTGCCCGGGCCGCGCGCGCACCCACCCTTTGGGCGTGACCGCGCCGTCAATCGTCGTGGCCGTCGCAACGCGCAGCACAAAGCCGGTCTCATTGCATACCTCCCACGCATGCGCGCGCGCTCCGAACCCGGCCGTAATCAGCAGAGCCGCGAGACTAATGAATAAGCGTACCGGCACCATGATCCGTAAACAGCTCCACTATAAGGCCGTGGGCGCGGCGACCGTCCAAAATGACAACCGCTTTGACGCCGTCTTCAACCGCGTTAATTGCCGTTTCCAATTTCGGGATCATCCCGCCCTTGGCAACGCCGTCTTTAATCAGCGCTCTGGCATCTTTGACCGTAACATCGGTCAGCACTTTTTTATCGTTATCCATGACGCCGGCAACATCGGTCAGCAGTAAAAGCCGGCTGGCGCGCAGTTTTTGCGCAATTACGCCGGCGGCTGTGTCGGCGTTGACGTTGAGCGTCGCGCCTTCATCCCCGGCCGATATTGGCGAGACCACCGGGATAAAGCCCGGGTCAGCCGCGGCGAGCACGTCAAGTACGGACGTGTCCACGGCATCCGGCGTGCCGGTAAAGCCCAAATCTTTGCGCGGTGCATTGGCATGGATGAGCCCGGCGTCTTTGCCGGAAATACCCACGGCGCGGCCCCCGGCCTCATTGATAGCCTGAACGATAGATTTATTAATCGCGCCGGACAGCACCATTTCGGCGACTTCCACAGTGTCGATATCAGAGACGCGCAGACCGTCGACAAATTCAGATTTGATATTCAGCCGCTCCAGCATACGTCCGATTTGCGGGCCACCGCCATGCACAATGACAGGGCGCACGCCTAAATGTTTCAACAGCACCACGTCATTCGCAAACGCCTTGGTCAGGGCCGCATCGCCCATAGCGTGTCCGCCAAATTTGATAACAATCGTCTGTCCGGCGTAGCGCCGGATAAACGGCAGAGCTTCGGACAGGGTTTGGGCGCTTTGCCACCCGACTTCGTTTTCTCGTCTTTGCATTCTTACCCCCTACCCCTGTTCTTCCGGCAATGCCAGCGACGCGATTTGCGCGCGCAGCTCGTCCAGACCGGTTTTCTTTTCGCTGCTGGTCAGCACGGGCGTCGGAAACGCGGCCGGCCGGCGCTTTATCGCAGCCAGAACTTTATTATAAACGGCCTCAGCTTCCGCTTTTTTAATTTTATCAATTTTTGTCAGGACGATTTGATAGGTCACCGCCGTTTCGTCCAGCATGGACATGATCTCAATGTCGGTCTCTTTGAGGCCGTGACGGCTGTCAATCAGCAGGAATATCCGGCGTAGCGGCGCGCGGCCGGCCAGAAAGCGGCGGGTCAGCTTCGTCCATTTGGCGATATCGGTTTTGCTGGCGCGAGCATAACCATAGCCGGGCAAATCAACGATGCGCAGGCGGTCGCTGACGTTAAAGTAATTCAGCTCTCGCGTCCGGCCCGGCGTATTGGACGCTTTAGCGAGTTTGTTTTGATTGGTCAGCGCGTTAATCAGGCTGGATTTACCGACGTTCGAGCGGCCCGCAAAGCAGACCTCCGGCAGATCCGGCGGCGGAAGTTTATCCATCGCAACCACCGACAGCATAAACGTCACCGGGCGGGCGAATAAAAGCCGCCCGGCTTCAAGCCAATCATCGTCCTGCTTGGCTCCGATCACGGCTAATCCGTCGTCTTTTTGCCGCGCCCGAGCAATTTATTGAAGAACGAGTCAAACGGCGTCTCCACACCGAATTTGCGGGTGATGTAATATTGCTGAATGAAGGACAGGATATTGTTCCACACCCAGTAGACCAAAAGTCCGGCTGCAAATGGCGCAAGGATGAACATAAAGAAGAGCGGCATAAGCTGGAAGATTTTCCGCTGCATCGGATCACCGGCCGGCGCAGACAAAGTCTGCATCATTGCCATGGTCGCGCCATACAAAAGCGCGAGCGGGCCAATGGCGAAAAATGCCAAAAATCCGAACGGCACGCCATCCCACGGCAAGATGCCAAATCCGTTCAAAACAGACAGCGGATCTTTTTGTGACAAATCCTGAATCCATCCGACAAACGGCGCCTGGCGCATATCAATATTGATAAACAGGGATTTATAGAGCGCAAAGAAGATAAAGATTTGCGGGATCATCGGCAGACAGCCGCCGACCGGATTAACGCCCTCTTTTTTATACAGCGCCATCATTTCCTGCTGCATGCGGGCGCGGTCATCTTTGTAAAGCTCCTGCATTTTTTTAACCTTGGGCTGCACAGCTTTCATCTTGGCTTGGCTGGCATAGGCTTTGTTATTGAGCGGGAACAAAATCAATTTCAAAATCAGCGTAATGATTAAAATGCCGACGCCAAAATTGCCGGTCAAATTACCGAAGAATGACAGCGACCATGACATGGGGCGCGTCAACGGGCCAAGGAAACCCCAATCAATCGCCATATCCATACGGGCAATATTCGTGTCCGGATTATCCATATAGGCATTGAGAATTTTGCTGCGTTTCGCGCCGGTATAGAAAAAGCCTTTGGACTCTATGGCAGAGTTCGGCGACAGCGTGACAGCGCCCAGTTCATAGCCGGCCTCATAAACATCGGCGCCATCCCTGTTGTTCATCTCAAACGTGGCAGTCATAGGCTTGCCTTGCGGCGCAATAGCGGCAGCCAGCCAGTATTTATCCGTCAGGCCAACCCAGCCGCTCTCGCCTTGGGCTTTGGAAATTCCGGTTTTTCTGAGCTTTTTATACTTCATATCAACAAGCTTGTTGTCGACAATGGCAATCGGGCCTTCTTGGAGGATGAAGAAATTGGTCAGATTGTTCGGCAAGCCATGTTGCACGGATGCGCCCTGACGCACCACTGTCAGATCATTGCCGGATGTGTTGGTGACTTTATCATCCAGCGTGATGAGGTATTTGTCATCGACGGTGACCGTGCGCTCGACGGTGAAACCATCGCCCTGAAACGCCAAAACAACAGGGCTGTCGACGCGCAGCGTATCGCCGCTGAGGACAGACCAAGACGCCATGCCGGGTGTTTCTCCGGAGCGCGCCCAACCGTCAAAAACATAGGCCGCGTGATTTGACCCTTCAGGTGAGAACAGGATGACGTTCTCATCGGTTATGCCGTCAATTTTGGCCGGAACGCCGGCGCGTCGCTTTGCTTTTTCGTCAAAGATATAAGCGTTATAGTTTTTCAACTCCAAATCATCGAGGCGAAATCCGTCCAAAGACAAAGAGCCCTTCAGGGACGGCGTATCAATATTTAAGCGGCCGCCCGTTTGTATCGATTCGGACAATAAGTCTTTGCGGTCTTTGACCACGACCGGCGCGGCTTCGGATTTGGTAATCTGCTGTTCATATTGCGCAGCAACTTGCTTTTCAGCGGCAATGCGATCCGAGGTCGGTTTCGAGTAAAGAAAGAAATATCCGAGCATAACAAGCGCCGACAGGGCAAAGGCCAGCATTAAATTACGTTGTTCGTTCATGATGATCTCTTTATCGTTTTCGCGCTCAGAAGGCTTTGCGCCCTGCGCTTAGGAATTGGCGGTGTTATGCCGCCCTGCGGTCAATTTTGCCAGTGCTTTTTGCGTATCATTTTGAAGCTGCTCATGGCTCGCCCCCGGCAGGCTGTGGCGGGCAATAAATACATAGTCATATCCCGGCAGCCCCAGGGCGGGGAGCCACGCCCGCGCCGCTTCGCGCATGACCCGTTTACACCGGCTGCGGACGACGGAATTGCCGACTTTTTTTGTACAGGTAAAGCCGACTTTAATACCGGCAGCGCGGGTTTCGTTTTTGCGCTGCTGCACAAGAATACAGCCCCGCGCGGCATAATCGCCTTTGGCCACAAACAAAAACTCGGGCCGCTTTGTCAGCCGCCCGAGCGTTTTATCATCAGTAGGATTGAGCATAGGCTCAATAGGTCATCAGCCGATTAGGCGGACAACGTCTTACGGCCTTTAGCGCGACGACGCGCCAAGATTTGACGACCGTTTTTCGTGGCCATACGCGAGCGAAAGCCATGACGACGGCTGCGCACAAGCTGTGACGGTTGGAAAGTACGTTTCATATCAGTCTCCGAAGCCGGTATTTCAGGCCACTCAATTCAGTGACGGGGAATTAGACGAGCAGGCCGGGCAAGTCAAGCGCGCCGATACGATTTTAACCGCCTAATTACGACTGCTGCCGACACGTGCAGGCCGCTGCATTCCCTCCGGTTTCTGCCGCGTGACCGCAATCACGCCGGTGCTTCGAATGCCGCGTTATCAAAGCTTGATCCTGCGCATGGGGCAACGGAGCACATGGAGACTAAAATGAAACATATTCTATATTCAATACTTATCAGCGCAGTGATACCGGGCTTTTCTGCGCCGGCTATGGCTCAAAGCGCGAGCGATCCCGCCGTGACGCTGCACGCGCAAACATCGCCGCAAGACTTTCGCCAAAGGCGCGCGCAGATCAACCGAAGCGCCGCGCGCAACAATCAATTTATCAACTCGCAACATGCCCGCCTGAAGTGCGGAAAAGGCGAAACGCGGCATTTGGTTATCGCCGGCGCCGCAGATAACTTCTCATCATCAGGAAATGAGCCGACGATTAAATCCGCCCGGGTCGCTGCAAACCCTGCGGCCGGATGGAATGCCGGTTTGAGCGCAGGTTTTGATAACGCCCAAGCTGACCGTAAAATTTTCAGCCACCTTGTCCTGCCGGCCAATGTCAGAAGCGGCCGCTTTATGATCGGCGTAAAAACATTGGGCAACAGCCTGCAATCCAATGATTCTATCAATGTCGGTAATTTGGGCGTAAATCACGGTGATAACGTCTCTCAATACCTGATTGATACAGGCACTTGGAAAAACAGATATAACGGCTCGGGATTCGCACAAAACTTAACTAATTTTTCGGCAAATTTCAGCGCCATGGCAATGAGAAACGGCAGTAACCTTCAGAATTATTACCGCTCCTCCGGCGATACCATTTTGGATGTGTATGTTCAGGATGATCACTCTGTTGACTACGTCGCCGCCTCTGTTTGCGCCGGCGGCGACATTAGCCAAGGCGATTCCAAGAAAAAAGGCATGACATGGGGCCTGCGTGACCCGCAGCCTGAACCGGTGAACGGGGTCGTCCATCTTGGGTGTAATGATAAATTCGGCAATAAATGTGAGCCGTATAAAGGCGACACGCTGTGCAAAACCAAATTGCCGATTTTGTGCATTAATCCTATGCGGCTGCAAAAACCGCAAAACCTGACAGAAAGCCGGTGGGATAAATGGAGCGGGGGCATTGTCGGCACAACCAACCCAATGGCCGCGCCGGACAAGCTCTCCGTTGCGAATGCCGCTTGCAAGGCGGAATTCGGAAATGGCTGGCGCGTCGCGCAGCATCATGACGCTGCGGCGGGCCGGTCCGGTTGGATGTTCTCGGCTTATGGAAATGTCGGCACGAAAGGCAAACGCTTCTGGACTGATATTGACGATCAACCAAACGGCGTCTGCTGGAACCGCAGTCAGTAAGGCGCTTTCATAAAACGGAAAAAGTCGCTCCTTTCAGGGCGACTTTTTTTATGCAGAATCCAAGCGTTCACAACTCATCCCGATTATGTGAACACATGTGAGGATATTTATCGCTGCCGGCGCGTTATAGACTTAAGCAACACTCGGAGACAGATATGAAAACGGCCCTTTTAACGACATTTTTTATCGCAGCAGGCACCCCGCAGGCCGGCGCAGCCACGGGCAGCTTATTTGACCGCCTCGGCATTGCGCACCCGTCTGTGCCTGTCTCTGTTCTTTTGGCGCCACGCATAAGCGCCCCGCAGGGATATACACTGCCGGGCCCGATTTCCGCGCCCTACCCCATTGCAGCGTCCGCTTCGGCCGGCTCGCCCGCGTCCCTTCCCAAATCGGACGATCGACCGGGAACGGGCGCTGCAACCCTCTTTATATCCGGCAAAGCAGAAGCTGCTCCCGTGCAGCAAGCTATGGCCGATACAGCCGAAACAAACGCCAAGAAATATACGCCGAAAGCCGGCGTATCTGATAAGCATATGTCAGATGATGATGCGCAAAGCAAAATTAAGAATGACGATATGAGCCAAGCTCCTGACGCCCCCTATGCCAAGATTTTACAGACTTACGGCACCAAGGACGGTGATTTGAACCGGTTTGATTACGCGGGCCTGTCAAAAAATTCCGGCGATATGAAGGCCCTGAACGGCTACATTAAAAAGCTGGCCAAGATGACGCCATCCGCCATGAACAGAAACGAAGCACTGGCCTATTGGGCCAACCTTTATAATGCGCTGACTGTTCAGGTCGTCGCGCAAAACTGGCCGGTCAAATCCATTAAAGAAATAAAGTCAGGTACGTTTAAACCCGGCCCTTGGGGTTTGGACTTGGTCACTGTTGAGGGCAAAGCGATGACCCTGAATAATATTGAGCATGACACTATGCGCGCAAAATATGACGAGCCGCGCATTCATTATATGGTCAATTGCGCGTCAATCGGGTGTCCGAACCTGATGTTGCGCCCGTGGAACGCCGAAACGCTTAACGCCGATGCGGACGCCGCAGCCAAAGCTTTCATCAATTCCCCGCGGGGCGCGAAAGTGTCCGGCGGGAAACTGACAGTCTCTTCCATTTTTAAATGGTATAAAAAAGACTTTGGCGGCAATGATACAGGCGTGATTACCCATTTAAAACAATATGCCCAAGGCGATTTGAAAAATGCGCTGGACGGCGTGAGTAAAATTTCAAAAGATCAATATAATTGGGACGTAAACGCGAAATAATCGCGCAGCGCCTAAGAGAGAGAGAAACAATGTCTGAGAATATTACCGCTGCCCCCAAAGATGAAAAAAAAGGCGGCCTGAAACGCTTTGCGCCTTTGATTGTGATTGCCGCAGCCCTCGCGGCGTTCTTTGCCCTTGGCGGCCCGCAATATGTGTCACTGGAATCCCTTAAGGACAATCGCGAAACCCTGTCGGCCTTAGTGCATGACAATTTCGTTTTGGCCATTATCGGATTCATTGCGCTTTACGCAGCGCTGACGGCGATCAGCTTTCCGGGCGCAAGTCTGCTGTCAATATTTGGCGGATTCCTGTTCGGGACACTTGTCGGCGGCAGCGCAATCACAGTCGGCGCAACCATTGGCGCGACGGGTATATTTCTGGCCGCGCGCTACGCAATCGGGGACGCGCTGACAAAAAAAGCCGGGCCCTATATGCAAAAATTTGAAGCCGGCCTGAAAGAAAACGAAATCTCCTATCTTTTCATCTTGCGTCTGATCCCGGCCTTTCCGTTCTTTATCGTCAACATTGTCCCCGCCCTTTTTGACGTCAAATTGCGTAATTACATTTTGACCACATTTTTCGGTATTATTCCCGGCTGCTTTGTTTATGCGAGCGTAGGCGCAGGTATTGGCGCTATTTTTGATAGCGGCGCGGACGTAAAATTATCCGGCCTGATGACAGAGCCGAAAATACTTCTGCCGATATTGGGCCTGATGGCCCTGGCGGCCCTTCCGATTATCTATAAAAAATTCAAAGGCTCCCCCGCTAAGGTATAGAGTCGCCTAAAAGAGAGAATTCCTATGACCAAAACACATTACGATGTCGACATTTGTATTATCGGCGCCGGCTCCGGCGGGCTGTCTATTGCCGCCGGAGCCGCGCAACTCGGCCGCTCGGTGGTTTTATTTGAAGGCGCGGAAATGGGCGGCGACTGCCTGAACTCCGGCTGCGTACCCTCCAAAGCCCTCATCGCTGCCGGTAAACACGCCCATGCACTGACGAACGGCGCGCCGTTTGGAGTGAAACCGGTAAAGCCGAATGTCACATTTGATACGGTGAAATCCCATATTCAAGGCATTATTGAGCACATTGCGCCGGTCGACAGCGTTGAGCGATTTGAAGGCCTTGGCTGCACCGTCATTCAGGAATACGCAAAATTTGACGGCAAAGATGCCGTTGTCTCTGAAACAACGCGCGTTAAGGCTAAACGGTTTGTCATTGCTACCGGCAGCCGCGCCTCGGCCCCGCCGGTTCCGGGATTGGACAGCGTTGATTATTTGACCAATGAAAATATTTTTACCCTGCCCGAGCAGCCAAAGCATTTGTTGATTATCGGCGCCGGCCCGATCGGCTTAGAGCTTGGCCAAGCGTTTCATCGCCTGGGCAGCAAAGTCGATATTGTGGATTTGTTTACGCCGCTGGGACGCAGCGAACCGGAGCATGCCAAAGTTCTTATTGATGCCCTGACTGCAGAAGGCCTTAACTTTCACGCCCCGGCAAAAACCAAAGAAGTGCGCAAAACCGCGACCGGCGTTGAGATCGAGCTTGAAAGCGGAACCGTTCTGAAAGGTTCGCATTTACTGGTTGCCGCCGGCCGTAAACCGGCCTCGTCCGGCCTCAATTTAGAGGCCGCCGGCGTGTCATTGGATAAACGCGGCTATGTTGAAACCGACGATAACTTGCGTACATCCAATCCGCGCGTCTATGCCGTCGGTGATGTTTCAGGGCGCGGCGGCCTGACCCATGCGGCCGGATTCCACGGCGGACAAATCATAAAAGCATTCTATTTCATGCCGCCGCTCATCAATAAGTTTTCAGCCAAGGCGACGACAGATATTATGCCGGCCGCAATTTACACTGAACCGGAGCTTGCGAGCATCGGCCTGTCAGAGAAAAGCGCCATTGAAAAATACGGCAAGGATAATGTGCGCTGCGTCACTGCCGGATTTGAACATAATGATCGCGCCATTGCAGAGCGGTCCGATGCCGGCGGCGTAAAACTCATCGCGACCAAGAAGGGCAAAATCCTGGGCGCGTCCATTGTCGGTGAAAGCGCCGGCGATTTGATCCAAATGATTTCCGTGGCCATGAACGGCGGCGTCAAAATCTCAGGTCTGGCAACAATCATTGCGCCGTATCCGACCCGCGGCGAAGCGGTAAAGCGCGCGGCCGGATCGTGGTACACAGACGCGGTATTCAGCCCCAAGGCACAGAAATGGGCCGGCTTGATGACTCGCTTTCACTAGCCTTTCGCGCTAAAGCCCGCTTATGAAATCCCGTTACTTTTGGCGCGGCCTGTCCGGCAAACTTTTGGTTCTCACAGTCTTATTCGTAATGCTGGCTGAGATTATCTTGTTTGTCCCGTCAGCCGCAATGTATCGCCAAAGTTGGTTGCAGCAGCGGGTCAGCGCCGCGCAGCAACTGACCCTCGCCGTTATGGGCGTGCCTGACTTTCAGGGCAGCACGCTTTTAAACAAGAGCTTTATGGACGATACAGACGTTATCGCCGTAATGCAGAAAAAAGAAGGCATGACCGAAAGCGTCCTTGGGATGGCTCCGGCCGACGGCGTTTATACCGCCGTAGATATGCGCAAGCCCGGCCGTTTGCCTGACATCGGCGCAACGCTGCGCGCTTATTTCGGCGATGGGAGCGGTTACCTGCGCGTGCAGGCAGAGCCGTCCGTCCCCGGCGCGCAAATGCTCGAAATCATTGTGCCGAATGCGGCGGTGAAAGCGGCGCTTATTGCCTATTGTCACCGCATTATTGCCCTGTCATTTCTGATTGCCGTCTTTACAGGCTTGCTGATTTATCTTGCCCTCAGCTGGCTTATCGTGCGGCCCTTGCAGCGCTTGGCATTGGCACACAGTATCTTTCGGGCAGACCCGGAACTGCGCGCCGGTCACATCATGACATCAGATCGTAAAGATGAGATCGGCGTTCTTGAACGCGAATTTATCGATATGAAGTCCGACATTCGCGGCGCATTGAAGCAAAAAGATCGGCTGGCAACACTCGGTCTTGCGGTCGCAAAAATCAATCACGATTTGCGCAATGTCCTGACCTCTGCGCAACTGATCTCTGATCGCCTCGCAACTGACAGCGAAGAGCGCGTGCGCCGTATGGGCGAGCGCCTTGTACGCGCAGTGGATCGCGGGGTGCAGCTTTGCACGGCCACATTAAATTATTCAAAATCCAATGAAGACGCGCCCCGTCCTCAAACGCTGCGCCTGGCCTCCCTGCTGGGCGAGGCCGCCGGCGACGCCATAGCCGCCGCGCGCGGACGTGCCATTATTAACTGGGTCAATGACGTGCCCACAGAGCTGCGCATAATGGCGGACCCGGATCAGACCTACCGCATTTTTAACAATTTGTTTCGTAACGCCGTACAGGCCATGTCCGGCCACACGTCTGATCTTGCCCCAACCCTGCATGTCGATGCCAAGCCGGTTATTATTGAAGATGACGCCGGCAAACCGGTCGGCCACGATATTATCATTCGCGTCATTGATAACGGCCCAGGCCTGCCTTTGGACGCGCAAAAGTCTTTGTTCAAACCTTTCACCGGAACGGCCAAAGGGGGTACAGGATTGGGCCTGACAATATCGCGGGAGCTGGCCCGCGCTCATGGCGGGGATCTGCGCCTTGAGACCACAAGCGAGGCCGGTACAGTCTTTGCCGTGGTCTTGCCCGGCATGCCCCCGGAAGCATAGGAACGTCTTAGTCTTCGTTTTTCACAATCCGTAAAAACGGCTTACCCTTAAGCGGTGGGTCTTGGGGCGGTGGGTCTTGTGCCTTTGGTTTTTGGGGCGGCGGCGCATCATCAAAGTCTTCGTCAATCCTGCGCACGCGCGGCATAAATTTCGGTTTTTTGGATTTAAAAGATGATCGGGGTTTATAGGCCGGCGTTTCACTCGCAGCGTCTCCGTCATCTGATCGCGCGCTTGCCCGCTCCGCCTTGGCTTTTTTCTTAAGCGCGCTGATAATTTTCTTCTGCGCGTAAGACAGTGCCTCGCCGCGCCCGCCCTTTTCAGGGTCTTTAAACGCACTGCCAAACGTCTCAAGGCGCTCAGTGACGCCTTCGGTAAACTCCGTTTCCCATTCGGTCAGGTCATCGGATTTGGCCAGATCACGAGCAAGTCGTTCGAGCTTGCGCTTGGCGGATCGGGCTTTACGCTCGCGGGATTTTTCGTCTTTTTCACGCTGCTTTTCGCGCGCAGATTCCCGCGCGGTCTCTTGCGCCTGCCATTGCTGTCTGTCGTAATCGTCAGTCAGCTTTGGCTCCCTTAGCGTTAAACCTCGGCAACAACGTCGAAGTACAGATCAATCATCGCTTCTTGCTCAGCCCGTTCAGAAGCCTCAACCTTACGAAGTGCAACCACTTTTCGCATAATTTTCGGATCAAAGCCAAAACTTTTCAGTTCAGCGTAAACTTCGCGAATATCGGCGCCCAGTTCAGCCTTCTCAGCTTCAAGACGTTCAATGCGGGCAATGTATTGGCGCAGCTTTTCTTTCGTCGCTTGGCCCATGCTCTCGCTGCGTTCAATATCGGTTTGCATATCTGTCTCCGTGAAAATATTTAAGGCGCTTTTAGAAACCGCCCGCCCTGCAAGCAAGCCATGCAGGTAAAGATTGTTGTGGAGAAGTTTGAGCGCTAGGCTGCCGGGATGAAGACATTTTTAAAACGGGCTGCGGCCCTGATCTTGGTTTTGCTCATAGCGGCCGCGCTCTACGCCCGATTTGTCGTCGCGCCGAAAGCTGATGCCGAGATGAACGCCGTTGTCAGACCTGCGCCTTACGTCATATCCGCAGAGGCAAAATCACTCCACAGCACTCTGCGGGTCGCTGACCTTCATGCCGACACTTTGCTCTGGGCCCGCGACCCTGAAAAGCGTCATGATTTCGGGCAGACGGATTTTCCCCGCCTGCGGGAAGGCGGCGTTCGCCTGCAGATTTTCTCCGCCGTTACAAAATCGCCGCGCGGCTTGAACTTTAACGAAAATGACGGAACAGGTCCGGACAACATTACTGCGTTGGCGATGGCGCAGTTTTGGCCGCCCCGAACATGGCACAGCATATATGAGCGCGCCGCCTATCAGGCGCAGCGCCTTCAAAAACCGGAAAAACGCAGCGGCGGGAAATTTATCATTGCCCGCACGGCGGCAGACCTGCAATTTGCGCTTGAAACACCGGATGTCTTAATCGGTATATTGGAAACCGAAGGCGCGCACCCACTTGAAGGCAAGCTTGAAAATATCGAGCGGCTTTATGACGAAGGATACCGCATGATGGGCCTGCAGCATTTTTTCGACAATGAATTAGGCGGCTCTATGCATGGCGTGTCAAAAGCGGGACTGACGGATTTCGGCAAATCCGCCGTTTTGGAAATGACCCGCAAGGGCATCATTCTTGACATGGCTCATGCCTCAGAGGCCACTGTACGTGATGTTTTAGCGCTTACAAATAAACCCCTTATACTGTCTCACGGGGGCGTACGGTCGGCCTGTCCGCGTACAAAAAACCGCAACCTTCCTGATGACGTTTTGATTGAAATGGCACGGCGCGGCAGCCTGATCGGGATCGGATATTTCGAAGGCGTCATCTGCGATATTTCCCCGGACGGAATTGCTGACGCTCTGATTTATGCCGTCAATTTATTGGGGCCGGACGCAGTTGCCCTTGGTTCTGACTTTGACGGTACGGTGACAACAACGCTTGATGCGAGCGAGCTTGCAGCCATTACGGACGCGCTTTTGGATAAAGGTATGAAACCAAAGGTCATCCGAAAGGTTATGGGAGAAGCTGCTATTTCATTTTTTCTGAAAGCCCTTCCGGAATGAAACCCTTCATCGTTTGTGTTCTGACCGCATTTCTTCTCGCTGCGTGTTCAAAAGATAAAGGTAAAGCCGCAGATTATGATCCGGCTATTGCGATTGCGGCCGTGCAAATTTTATCATCCGATGACTTTAAAGGCCGCGAGGCCGGGCGGGAAAGCGGCCGGCGGTCTGCCGATGAAATCGTTCGTTTGATCGGGAATTATTCAAAATTTGAGCCGGAGCAGATGGATTTCACCTTCTCTCCGAAACGGGAAAACGAAAACCGCATGGGCCGGAATATTATCCTGACCATTCCCGGTCAAAAAAAAGACGGCCCGGTCTTGGTCGTAACGGCGCACTATGATCATCTGGGCGAAGTCGGGCCGGAAATTTTCAACGGTGCTGATGATAATGCCTCGGGAATTGGCGGCCTGTTTGCACTGATGCAGAGTTTTGAACGTAAGAAACCCAAAAACACCGTTGTTCTGGCATGGCTGGACGCGGAGGAATTTGAACTGGCAGGCGCAAAAGCTTTTTTAAAAAATTACAAGCCCCTTAAAGGGCGATCAATGGTCAATTTAAATTTAGACATGATCGCCCGGAGCCAAAAAGGCGAACTTTACATGGCCGGAGGCTATCACACGCCCGCCTTGATCCCGCTTGTGAAAAAAGCGGCGAAAAACAGCCCTGTCATTCTTAAGCTCGGTCATGACACGCCGCAGGATGGCAACAATGATTGGACAACGCAGTCCGATCACAGCGTTTTTCATACAGCCGGCGTTCCGTTTGTCTATTTGGGCGTTGAGGATCATGAGCATTATCACAAATCGACCGATAGTTTTGAGACCTTGCCTATTGCGTTTTATGAAAACGTCTTGGATCTGGTCGTCAGGATTGCCCGCAATCTGGACAGCAATCTGAAGACATTAGCCAAGCCGGCCAAGGCTTAGCCCTGCGACAGCGCGCCCATTGTGACGACGCCTCCGGAGCGCTACATTAGCGGCAGTAAAAAGGATACCCCAGCGCGTGACCACGATTAATCCAACCGCCTTGCAAAATGCCAAATCACCGATTGATCGCTTACTGGCTCTGGCCTCCGGCGACATGGCGGCAATCGACGCGATTATCCTTGAGCGCATGCAAAGCCCGGTGGGTATGATACCGGATCTGGCCAATCATTTGGTCGGCGCCGGCGGAAAGCGGCTGCGCCCGCTACTGACCGTCGCCAGTGCGCATTTGTGCGGCTATCAAGGGGATTACCATCACAAGCTGGCCGCTGCCGTTGAATTTATTCATTCTGCTACCTTGCTTCATGACGATGTGGTTGACGAGAGCACGCTGCGGCGGGGCAAAAAGCCGGCTAATCTGATTTGGGGCAATTCGCCCAGTATTCTGGTCGGCGATTTCCTGTTTGCCCGCGCGTTTAACCTGATGGTCGAAACCCAAAGCCTCGAAGCATTGGGAATCTTATCAAACGCATCGTCCGTCATTGCCGAGGGCGAGGTTCAACAATTGGCTGCCCTACGCGATATTAACATGACTGAGAGCGTTTATATGGACGTAATCGGCGCGAAAACCGCCGCTTTGTTTGCCGCCGCCGCCGAAGTTTCCCCCGTTATTGCCGGCCGTCCCGTATCTGAGCGCCAAGCCCTGCGCACCTATGGCCAAGAGCTTGGCCTTGCGTTTCAGCTTGTGGATGACGCGCTGGATTATGGCGGCTTTGAAAGCGCTCTGGGTAAATCCGTCGGTGATGATTTTCGCGAAGGTAAAGTCACCCTGCCCGTCATTCGCGCCTATGCAAGCGCAAATGCGCAAGGCAAAGCGTTCTGGACCCGGGTTATCAAAGATCATGACCAAACAGATATGGATTTGGAAACGGCCGTCAGCATGTTGCGGTCTGCCGGCGCGCTGCAATCAACGATGGCCGAAGCCACGCGCCGCGCTGCCAATGCGCGCAAAGCCTTGCGGATTTTTCCGGACAGTCCGTGGAAAAAAACGCTGTCGGAATTGGCTGATTTCGTCGTTGAGCGCGTCAGCTAAAGCGTGCCGCTTTCCATTTGTCGGCGCGCGCGAACGTAGCGCCAGCATCCGAAAATTGTCAGCATCACCATAAGCGACGCAACCGCAATCATGCCCGTGACAATCCCGACCAAAACAATCAAAATCATCATGACCGCCCACAAAGCGTAGACATATGTCACTTTTAAATGACCGGCGCCGCGCGCCATCATGAGGTGATATAAATGCGATTTATGGGCGCTCAGCAAATTCTCTTTGCGCGATGCCCGCACGCAAATCGTACACAGAACATCAACCAAAAACGGCAAGATTAAAATCGGCCCGACGTAAACCAATCCCGCGTTGCCATGGCCGAGGCGCAGCGCGCAGGCAGCAAACAAAAATCCCGTGAACAGGGCGCCGGTGTCGCCGCAAAAAACGACCGCTTTACGGCGGGCATTATACGGCAAAAACCCGGCCAAACCGGCAGCGAGACTGCCTGAAATTAACGCAATATCCGCATTACCTGTCATCATGGCCGCTGCGCAAAGCCCGGCGCTTATCAGCATCATGAAGGTCCCCATAAGACCATTGGCCCCGTCCATAAAATTGACGGCGTTAATCACGACAAAAACCCACAACGCTGCGCCGATATAACCGGCCGCGAATGGCAGGGTGATTATGATGCCGCCCATAGGCAGACCGGACGGAACGCCGGTGACAGTGGGGGTCACGGCGGCAATCAGGCCGATCAGGATAAATTTTAACTTTGTCGGGACAATAAACCGGTCATCCAAAAATCCCAGCGCCGCAATCAACAGCCCAAGCCCCGCCAGTCCGGCGTAAAGCCCGGCATTTCCTGTATGCGGATAAAAAAGCCGAAGCCCGATCAGCGCCGCCGCAAGGCCGGCAACAATGCCAAGCCCACCGGCGGTCGGTGTCGGCACGGTGTGGGAAGATCTGGCATTGGGCGCATCGGTAATGCGCGCGGCGCGCATGAGGCCCGACACAGTCAGAGACACAAAAAAGGCAAACCCCATCAAGTGAAGCACGATAAAGTATAAAGCCGGCCCGCTCATATCGCTCCGCCCAATTGCGACGCACTGACCCACCATGCCGGATATTTTTGCGATAGATGCGCGGCGGCGTCTCGTGCCTGATCAGAGGTCTCAAACACGGCAAAGCAGGTTGCGCCGGAGCCGGACATACGCACAAGGCGCGCGCCGCCTTGCATTGTTAATTCCATTAAGACCCGCACGATTTCAGGCTCGACTTCGCAGGCGGCCGGCTGCAAATCATTGCGGCTTTCAAGGGCGAGCGCGATTAAATCGCCTTTGTATTTTCGCGGGACTAAGTCTTGCGGGTTGCCGTCGTCATAGCGCTTAAAAATCGCCGCCGTCGAGACGCTGACGCCGGGATTGACCAGAACGCACGAATAGGTCTGCACGTCCGGTAACGCTTCCAAGCTTTCTCCGATACCGCGCATTACGCATGTCTGCGAGCGCATACAGACGGGAACGTCCGCGCCAAGTGGCAGCGCTGCGCCGGCGTAAGCCTGCGCGTCTAATCCGGCCAAGCGCGCCATTGCCCGCAAAGCCGCCGCCGCGTCCGCACTGCCCCCGCCTATGCCGGAGGCAATCGGCAGATTTTTAGTCAGTGTAAACGCGCAGGGGGCCGCGCTGAATTTACCTTGCGCCGCGCGGGCCGCTTTTAAAATTAAATTGCCTGCATCGACCTCAAGACCTTTGGAAAAAGGTCCGTCAATATTTAAAGAAAAATCCGCCGCGCCGTCGGTGGTGGCAGTGGCCGTCAAAACATCGCCAATGCCCGCAAACATAACAAGGCTTTCGAGCGGGTGGTAGCCATCCGCCCGGGGCGGCCCGACATGTAATGTCAGGTTAACTTTGGCCCGCGCCCGTTCAATCACTGTGCTCATGACAACCGGCGATCTGCGCTAAGGCAGGTCTTTGGCCGCTTCAAGGCCACCTTTAAGTTTCGCTTGAATTCGGGCGCGCTCTTTGTCCGTCGGATTGAAATCCAGCGCGCGCTCCCATTGATAGCCGGCCTCAAGAAACCGGCCAAGCTTCCAGTAAACATCGCCCAAATGGTCAATAATCGTAGCACTGTCCGGCGAAAGGGCCACAGCGTTTTCCAAGTGAACCCGGGCCTCAGAATATTGCCCAAGCTTGTAATGTGCCCAACCCAAACTGTCTGTAATCGCACCGCTTTCAGGCTCCAAAGCCAGCGCCTTACGGATCATGTCAAAGGCCTCATCAAGGTTTTCACCCCGATCAACCCATGTATAGCCCAGATAATTCAGCGCGTCAGAGTGCTCGGGATTAATGGCCAGTACTTTTTTAAAATCACCGACGGCATCTTCCCAGCGGTCCATTTCAACCAGACAAATGCCCCGATGAAACAGCGGAGTCGGGTTGTCTTGAATATCAGCCTCGGACATTGTGTCGAGCATAGCGTTATAATAAGGCAGGGCCGCCGCGTAATCTTCGTTGATCAGATAAGACAAACCCAAAGCTTCGCGCACCAGAAAAATAGGATGCTCTTTAACCAAACGCTTTAAAAGGGTTTCGGCCTCATCGTCGCGGTCATTACGCACAAGCAGGTTAGCATAAGCCAGATCAGAACTGACGATGTAATCTGAGCTTCGCGGAACCGACCGGTAAACATCTTCCGCATCATTGAGCCTTTCCATACGCTCCAATGTCGCGCCGAGCCAAAGCTTGGCCCGCTCGTTATCGGGGTCCATCAAAAGAGCTATGCGCAGATAGATTTCGGCGGCGTCATAGCCGCGCTGCTGGAAGAAAAACTCTGCCGCCGGATCGATTAGCGATGCCGACGCCGCTTGCGCCGGCGTTAAAGTCACGCCGATCGGTTTGCCGGCTTCCAGGGCCGTCAGCATGGTGCGAATCGGACCGCTTTCCACGCCGTCAAGAACGTCTTTGTCAAACGTCGACAAGTCTTTCAGGGCCGCCTCTAAATCCCCGGCACCGGATTGATAGCGCGCGCGCGCCATAGCCATGGACACAGGTGAAACCCCGGAGCTTTCAACCCGGTCAAAGGCGGCCATAGCCTTGGCGGCTTCCCCGCTCTGCCCGAAAATTTGAGCTTTTTGCAAAGTCGCAATAATATCGAAATAACCGCCGACCTCAATGGAGTCGAAAATTTCAATCGCAGCTTCTGTATCCCCGGAGCCATATTGCGCCCAAGCTTCTATCATCGCCATCATCACGCCGAGTGAGGGATCGTCGGGCTGTTTTTGAAGGCGCTTTGCCGCGCCGGAATATTTGCCGGATTTCATATCCAGTGCGCTCAATATCAGGCGCGACAGCGGCTCGTCCGCAGACAGCGCATTTACGCTGCGCGCCAAAGATTTCGCAATTTTTGCATCCCCGGAGCTGATCGCCGCATTGACCGCTTTTGCCCCCAGCACAAGATTATCCGGCTCACGTTTAAACGCGGAGCTGTAATAAGACAGCCGCGCCTCGCTGTCGTCGATATTATAGGCATAACGCCCGGCCAGAAAATCACCCAGCACTTTGGCTTCGGGCGAGGCATCATCTGCGCTGAACTGATTACCGGACGACGCGCCGACAGAGGCGCAGCCGGTCAAACCCGCAAGCACCAGGCAAGCCACAGAAGCCGTCAAACGGCGGCGAAAATTTGTCATAGCATATCTTTCATCGCGGGCGGCCGCTCACGGGGGGATTACATATTCGGATAATTCGGGCCACCGCCGCCTTCCGGCACGGTCCAAACAATATTGCGGCTCGGATCTTTAATGTCGCAAGTCTTGCAGTGAATACAGTTTTGGGCGTTGATATTAAATTTCGGATTGGACCCGTCATCATCGGTCAGTATTTCATAAACCCCGGCCGGACAATAGCGCTGCGCAGGCTCATCATAGACAGGCAGGTTGACAGCAATCGGTACAGACGCATCGATCAATTTCAAATGGCTTGGCTGATCTTCACCGTGATTGGTTGCGGTAAATGATACATTGGTCAGGCGGTCAAATGATAAGATCCCGTCAGGGCGCGGATAATCAATCGGCTTGTGCTTGTCTTCGGGCTCTGTGGATCCGGCGTCATCTTTGCCATGCCCAAGGGTCATCGACAATTTGCCTTTAAACAGGTTGAGAAACCCGCCGACCAAATTCATCTTAGTCAGGGATGCCAGCCACATATCCGGCCCGCCGAGCAACATGCCGCCCAAAAGCGGCCCAAAACGCCCGTTCAGCACCGCAACATTGCGCACAGGTTTCAAATCTTTACCGATCAGGCCGGTGCGAATCTCTGTGTCATAAGCCGTCAGTTCGTCGCCGTCGCGGCCGGCTTTAATGGCAGCAAACGCCGCTTCGGCGGCTGCTTTGCCGGACAGCATGGCGTTATGATTACCTTTAATGCGCGGCAGGTTCACAAGACCGGCAGAGCAGCCCAAAAGCGCGCCGCCGGGAAAGACCGTCTTCGGAATTGACTGAAATCCGCCTTTGGTAACAACCCGCGCGCCATAGGTGACGCGCTTGCCGCCTTCAAGAATTTTTGCAATCGCCGGATGATGTTTCCAGCGCTGAAATTCCGCGTAAGGATAAAGATGCGGATTTTTATAATTAAGGTCAACGATCAGGCCGAGGAAAACTTGGTTGTTTTCCGCGTGGTACAAAAACGACCCGCCGCTTGTTTTAAAGCCCAGCGGCCAACCGGCCGTATGGACAACTTCGCCTTCATTGTGATTTTCAGGTTTGATCTCCCAAACCTCTTTCATGCCAAGACCGAACTTTGCATGATCGCAATCAGCCTCAAGGTCATATTTTTTGCGGGCAATTTGCGACAGGGAGCCGCGCGCGCCTTCGCCCAACAGCACGTATTTACCGTTCAGGATCATGCCGGGCTCATAGCCGTCGCCTTTGGATCCGTCTTTGGAAATGCCGAACTCGCCGGCAACGACGCCGGTAACCTGACCGTTATCGCCGTAAACCAATTCAGAGCAGCTCATACCCGGGAACACTTCCACGCCCAATGCTTCGGCCTGCTCAGCAAGCCATCGGGAGGTATTGGCCATAGAGACAATGTAATTGCCGTGATTATTCATCAAAGGCGGCATGACAAAATTGGGTACCCGGACAGAGCCGGCCGGGCCGAGAAGCATAAATTTATCAGACGTAACTTTGGTTTTTACCGGCGCGCCTTTGCTCTCCCAATCCGGGATAAGCGCATCCAGACCCACCGGGTCAAGCACAGCCCCGGAAAGAATATGCGCGCCGACTTCAGAGCCTTTTTCCAGAACAACGACGGTGATATCATCGCCGCCCAATTGTTTAAGGCGGATCGCAGCTGACAGTCCGGCCGGACCGGCCCCGACGATGACGACATCATAATCCATGCTTTCGCGTTCTGTGGCTTGCGCGCTCATTTAACTCTCCGCTTTTCATCGGGCTTATACCCGGCTTCGTGTGTGCCCGCAGGTTTAGCCCATAGCGCGCGTCTTTTCTATGAGTTAGACTGTCCCAAGCCTGCGGTAAAGTCGCGGGGTGATTTTAACCTCTTTGACAGGCAAATATGACCGATTTCTCCGCCTCCGATCAGCGTTTCCATCTTGGTTGGGAAGAATGGGTTGCCTTGCCTGATTTAGGCCTGCCGGCGATCAAAGCCAAAGTGGATACCGGCGCGCAGACCTCTGCCCTCCATGCTATTGCCGTTGAGGCCTTTGGTGATGAGCAAAATCCGCAAGTGCGGTTTGTGATGCATCCTGACCCGGACGACCCGAGTGTTGAAGTCGTCTGCTCTGCCAAAGTCATTGGCCGGCGCAGCGTCATCAGTTCTAACGGCGTGGCCGAGTCTCGCTACGTCATTGAGACACCGATGAAAATCGGCGAGCGCATACAGCCGGTTGCGATTACATTGACCAACCGCGAAACCATGGGCTATCGCATGCTGATCGGACGCGGCGCCATTACCGATGATATGAGCGTGCGCCCGGCCGAAAGCTTCATGCAGGCGGAGCTGTCTTATGATGTTTACCGTAAAGGCCGCCGTAAAAAGCCGGTGCGCCGTCCGCTGCGCATTGCCATTCTGACCCAAGAGCCGAATAATTATTCCAATCGGTCGCTTATTCGCGCAGCGCAGGCCCGCGGCCATGTGATTGAATGTGTCGAGACATCCCGGTGTTACATGTCCATTAACGAGCATAGCCCTGAGGTGCATTTTGAAGGCAGCGCCCTGCCTCGCTATGACGCCATCATTCCGCGTATCGGCACGCGCCTGACTTTTTACGGTATGGCCATTGTCCGTCAATTTGAAACAATGGGCGTTTACTGCCTCAATGCCGCTGCAGCTATCGGCGCATCCCGCGATAAATTGCTCGCCCATCAGGTCTTGGCGATGCACGGCATCGGCATGCCCAATACCGCCTTTGCCATGCAATCGCGCGACACGAAGGGGATCGTTAACCTGGCCGGCGGCTCGCCCGTTGTCGTGAAGCTTCTTGAGAGCACGCAGGGCAAAGGCGTTGTGTTGGCTGAAACAAAAAAAGCAGCGGAATCTTTGATTGATGCTTTTCGCGGCCTGAACGCACATTTCTTAGTTCAGGAATTTGTCAAAGAGGCCAGCGGCACGGATATTCGCTGCTTGGTCGTTGGCGGTAAAGTTGTCGGCTCTATTATGCGCACGGCGCAGCCCGGTGAATTTCGCTCTAACCTGCATCAGGGCGGCAGCGCAAAGGCCGTCAAACTGACTACAGCCGAGCGGCGAACCGCGATTAAAGCGGCTAAGGTCTTAAAACTGAACGTCGCCGGCGTTGATATTTTGCGATCGGACAGCGGGCCCAAAGTTTTAGAGGTTAACTCCTCTCCCGGACTGGAAGGGATTGAAAAAGCGACAGGCAAGGATATTGCCTCGCAGATTATCGAAACCATTGAGGCCAATGTCCCCAATGTACAGCGCGTCAGCGGACGGTGACTGCCCAGCCGAATACAGGCCTGCGGGCCGCGCTGACAAGCGCGCTGGAATGGTGGGATGACGCCGGCATTGATTGCCCGCCTGTGCCGCCGGCGCCCCGGGTCAGACGCGCCTCGTCGCCGGGTGCGAAAAAAAGCCTGAACATACCGGACCTGCCGGTCAAATCCGCTCCGGTTGCAAAACCCAATGCGGCGCAAATCTCTGCCGCAGACGAGGACCGCCACGCAAAACTTATCGCGTCAGCCACCGCCATTGCCGGCGCAGCGCCGACCCTCAAAGCGCTGCATGAGGTCATAGCGGCTTTCGACGCCGGAGATTTATCCGTGAATGCGCGCCGCGCCGTGATTGCGCGGGGAAACCCGGAGGCGCCCGTCATGATTATCGGCGAAGCTCCGGGTAAAGACGAGGACGAGGACGGTAAACCGTTTGTCGGGCGCGCCGGGCAACTTCTTGATCGCATGCTCGCCGCGATCGGCCTTGACGCCGGCAACAGCTATATCACCAATATTTGCAATTGGCGGCCGGTCAACGGCCACACGCCGGGGCTGCAAGAAATTGATTTGGCCCGCCCGTTTATTGCGCGCCACATTGCCCTTGCTGCGCCGCAGATTATCGTCCTTGTCGGCGGCGTCTCGCTGGAAGTTCTGACAGGGCAAAAGGGCATTACGAAATTGCGCGGGCAATGGCAGGATTATACGCCTGCAGGCGGCACCCCCATTCCGGCTATGCCGCTCTATCATCCCGCCTTCTTGCTTCGCCGGCCGGAGCTTAAAGGCGAAGCGTGGCGCGATTTAATTGCGATTAAAGACAAGCTCGAAACCCTGAAATAACATCCCGGCAGGGTTTGGCTGTTGCGCCGCGCGCACAAGCGATTATGGTTAAGAAATTCTTACCTTAGCCGAGACCTGCTTTATGATATTCCGAGCGCTATTCATTCCGGCTGCGGCCATTCTTTTGACCGCCGCAAGCCCCCTTGCTTACAGCGACACCGTTGCGCCGGATCGGGCCGGGCGCAGCGAATATTCGGCTGCGCTCGCGACGTTAATTGCCGACATAGAGGCCGCTGAACTGCGCGCCGACCCGCTGGCTGCGGCGCTTGAGGGCGACAAAGACGCCGCCCGCCGCCTGCCTGATCTCAGCCCCGCTTTTATGCAAAAACGCGCCAAAGAAAACGCGGTGTTTGCCGCGCGGTTTGCTGCCTTGCCCCGCGCCGGTTTTACCGGGGAAGACCGCTTAAATTACGATCTTTTGGGTTATATCATTGACCGCAATGCCCTGATCAGCGGCGTCGATGAGAGCCGTATTCCCTTTAAGAACGACAGCGGATTTTTCAGCAATTTATCTTATACTGTCCGCCTGACCCGGTTTGAAGGACCGGACGATTATGCGGCCTATACGGACCGCCTGTCCCAATTGCCGCGCTTTTTCAATCAGCATATCGATAATATGAAACGGGGCATTAAAGACGGCTATACCGCGCCGGCGGAGATTATGCCCGGCATCATCACCGCCGTTGAGAATTTGGCCGCCATTGCGCCGGAAGACCACCCGCTGGCAGCGCCCTTCATGACCGTGAACCCCGATCTGCCCGATGCTTTGCGCGCAGAGATAAAGCAAAAAGGTTTGGCCATGGTGGATGGCACAGTCATGCCGGCCTACCGCAATCTTTTAAATTTTATGGAAACAGAATACGCCCCCAAAGCGCGGCCCGATATTGGTCTGTCTTCGGTCAAAGGCGGCGCGGCGCAATACGAAGCGCTGACCAAATATTTCACCACCCTCGATATTACGCCGGATGAAGTCCACGCCATTGGCGAGCGCGAAGTCGCCCGCATTCGCGCGCGCATGGACGGCATTATCAAAGAGCTGAAATTTGACGGTACGTTTAAAGAGTTCTTGGACTTCCTTCGCACAGATCCACAATTTTACGCCACATCCCGCGAAGACCTGCTTAAAGAAGCCGCCTATATCGCCAAGACCGTCGACGGTAAAATGCCGGAGTATTTCCGAACCCTTCCCCGGCTGTCTTACGGCGTTATCCCGGTGCCGGCGGAGCTTGAGAAAAACTATACGACCGGGCGATATTTCGGCGGCAATGCCAAACAGGGCAAAGCCGGTAATTATGTAGTCAACACCTATAATCTGCCCAACCGCCCGCTTTATAACCTGCCGGCGCTGACATTGCATGAAGGCGTGCCGGGGCATCACCATCAAATATCCTTGGCAGGCGAACAGAAGAACGTCCCGAAGTTTCGCCGCGACCTTTACCCCCACGCCTTCGGCGAAGGCTGGGGCCTTTACGCGGAAAAGCTCGGCGAAGAAATGGGGATTTACAAAACGCCCTATGATCAATTTGGACGCCTGACCTATGAAATGTGGCGGGCCTGCCGATTGGTGATGGACACAGGCATGCATTATAAAGGCTGGAGCCGCGAGCGCGCCGAGAGCTGCCTTTACGAGAACAGCGCGCTCGCCCCGCACAATATCCGCACGGAAACCGACCGCTATATTTCATGGCCCGGCCAAGCTCTGGCCTATAAAATAGGCGAGCTTAAAATCGTAGAGCTTCGCGCGCGCGCGCAGACGGCATTGGGCGATAAATTCGATGTGCGCGATTTCCATGACGCGGTATTGGTCAACGGCGCGGTACCACTGGGGATTTTAGAGGCGCGTATTGATGATTGGATTGCTGAGACTAAAAGCAAAAAACCGTAATGGGTTCACCTCCGTTTTGGCGGCGAAGCGTACGTTAGGCCAAAGGCTTAAAACGTCCAAATCAAGCCGACGGCGTTTGGTTAATTTGTGCAAGAGGGGTATATTAGCCTGAATCAATCGATTGTTTCAATATGCATGCGATCAACAGTGTACATACCCTCAACAGATTGCAACTCCTTGTTCACCCTGACTATTCTGTTGATTGAATAGTGTTGAATGATTCCGTTTTCAGGAAATGCATAATAAACTCGATGAAATTGATATCGGTGAGTGTCATTACTCCATTCGGACAAAGGTGTAACGGGGGGAACATCACTGTTAAATGAGATGTCGAGACGATTTTGCTCAATGCTTACAACGGGCTCTTGGCCTAAGGTAAAAGTGCGGTCAGATAAGTTAAAACGCGCTGCGCTCATATGAGCAGATATCAGCACATTATTATCTTCACATGTAAGGCCGTGGGCCTGCTTGATCTCTTTGGGGATTGGGATAGCATTAACGGAAACAGCAGCCTCATCATGTGTTGGCTTTAGTATATAAAGTGTGTGCTTTCCGTCGGATTCAAAATGGCGAAGTTCATAAGCGATATACGCTTTGCCCTGACAATATAAGCCGTCACTGTCTGCGTTAGCAGTATGAGGTATGCAGAGGAGCGCGACCAAACACAGTATAGCTCTTAATCTTACTCTGCCGGAATGCATCATGACTAAACAATGTATGAGAGACATTACTTTTTTAATAACCTATCTATATCGTAGGATAAACTCGCTTGGGCATCGGTTAACGGCCCGCTCTTAACTGAATTAGCCAAAACTGAATGTCTTAAAATCGCAATCTCACGCAAGCCGCACGACCGGAGTTTGCTTTCGAGCATTGCGATACACTCCCCCAACAACAAAAAAGCCCGGCGCGCTTTTGCGGCCGAGGCTCTTGGCTTGCCCCGAAGCCCCAAATCTTGCGATTTGATTGTAACTTGATATGGCGCTGAATGCTTTCAAACCACGCTATATCTTAAGGGTTTAGAAACGGTAGCGACCGCGGACTGTCAAAGGAATTGACAATGTGTCGCCGCCATTATTGATGCCGCCGATCGGAGATCCGCCACTGATAGCTTCGCCGGCCGAGTCAGGCTTACCCTGCCACCGCAGACCGGTTTCAACGCCCAGCGTCATGCGTTTGGCAATCGGTGTTTCCAGACCGATCATACCGGCCGCTGTCGGAACCCATCCGCCATCATAAAGCTTGATGCTGTTACCTTCCGGCAGAGCCGCGCCTGCGCGCGTGGCGTTATTCAGCGTGACATCATCAAGCCGGGCCGCGCCGAGTTTACCTTCGACATAGGGACGAAGGCGAATTTTCTCACCGAAAACGCGGGGCGTGAAATATTGGCGCAGGCCCATTTCCAAACCGTAGTTTTCAAGATCAGATACAGAGCCGCGAAGCGCGTCGCCGTCTAAATCACCCATGTCAAAAGCGCCTGCGCTTTCGTTCTTTTGGTAAAACACATTACCGGTAACTTTACGGTTCGGGTTCAGCGCGTAAGAGCCGCCAAGCTCTGCGCGGATGCCGTCATCCCAAACGTCTTGGGAATCAAAGTTTCCGACATTGGACGTCACAACACTGGTTTGTGATCCTGTAATGCCTTCACCGCCGACGAGGTAAGCCCCGCCAAGCGCGCCTTCGAGATTCCAGCGTGACAGCGCATTGCCGCCGACGCAGCAATCGTCGTTATTGTAATTATATTGACCGTAAGATTGGTTTGATTTTGTAGAATGATTGCCGTGACCGACCAGATTGCCCAAGAAAGAGCAGCCTGACAGTGCGATTGCAGATACGCCCATCGCAGCTAAAGTTGAAAAACGCATGTTGACCTCCGTTGTCCGGTTTTGGCACACACATGCGGCCAAAACGTCTTGTCATATCGGTGGTTGCAAATCAGAGGCCGGAGCGGGATACGCTCGGACCCAAAATAATCGACACCTGAATTAAGTTTCCGTTCACGGCCCCCATGACCGTATTGTCCCGAATAAACCGGATTGGGTTTAAGCTTGCGCAAAGAGACATGGCTAAAATTGAGTTAAAAAAATCCCTCCTGCGGTATGCGCAGGAGGGCTGATATTTTTAATATTGAGGCAAAGCCCTAAAACCGGTAGCGGCCACGCAGGCTGACCGGAACGCTCCAGCGCTCGTCATATTGGTTAGCGCCGGGCAGGGCCGTGCTGTTCGGAATGGCTGCACCGTCAAGGCCGCCGGAATAACGAATACCGGTTTCAAGACCCAGCATAACATTGCGCGTGACCGGACGTTCGACCCCGATCAGGGCCGCACCGGTCGGAACCCACCCGCCTTCGATGAAGTTGAAGTTGCGGCCAAGGCGCTCAGGTGCTGTGACAGCGCGCTGATCTTCGATGCCGATATCATCAATATAAGCGGCGCCGAGGCGGCCTTCGACATATGGTTTGTAAGATGTGGAGGCAGGCATAGTTACATATTGACGAAGGCCCAGTTCTGCGCCGTAGCTTTCATGGTCTGTAAACGTGCCGCGAACCGGCGTCGCGCTGTTGCGCAATGTCACGCGTTCGCCTTCTGATTTTGCCCAAAAGGCTTGACCGGTCAGCATGCGGTTTCCGCGAAGTGAGCGGGCTGCGCCAAGTTCGGCGCGAATACCCGGTTTAAAGGCTTCGTCCATAGAAACATTGTTATAGCCTGCTCCGGCGGCGTCTTGGCCGCGAAAGAAACCGCCGCCCGTTGTAAAGTCAGCGCCGATGCTGCCATTGACTGTCCACGGGTTTTCACGCGGTCCGGCATAGTGACCTTTATGGCCGCCATGACGGGTTCCTGAATGTTGCGGCGCAGGATAGCTGTGCGACGTGCCGTCATGGCCGGCAGAATACATTGTATTGCCGACAAGCGGACCATTGGGATCAAAATCCTGCGGATAAGTTTGCGCAATCGGATATTGATAAGCACCGCTGTCGTAAGCGCCGGCGGAATATTGACCGCTTTGGACTTGCGGATTGTAATGGCCACCGCTTACGTGTTGACCGGAATGGGAGCCGCCATAAGCGTTTCCGTTTGAATAACCGTCCGTTGTGTAGCCAAGCCAGCTGCATCCGGAAAGGGCGACGGCGGCAACGCCGCAAATTAAAATGCGCATGAAAACGCTCCGTTGTAATGTTCGGATATCGCACGGCGCGTTATCCATCGGAGGTTTGGTTGCAAGTCTCAGGCCGGCATAAAAAAACCCGACCACTCTTTCGAGCGCCGGGTCTTTTTTAAATTTGTTTGGGTTTACTTAGAAGGCAATCCGTCCGCGAACCTGTACCGGGACAGACCATGTGTCTTCAGACGTAATGTTTGTGCCTTTGTCATCCGTCCACCGCACGCCGGTTTCAACACCGAACGCTGCGTTCGGGCCGGCCGCGATTTCTGCGCCGATCATACCTGCAGCTGTCGGTGACCATCCTTCGCGGATATACACTTGCTTTTCAGGGGACGTAACAACTGTGCCGCCCGTTGATGTTGTCGTCAGATCAACTTCATTATTGTGGACGAAACCGCCGGAGGCTGAAACATATGGACGGAAGCCGTAATTACCGCCGACATATTGGCGAACGCCGCCTTCGACAGTCAGCTCGTTAAGATCGCTGAACTCATATTCGCCGGCTTCGGTAACGTCGTCACCGGTTGCGACCGTGCCCATATTATCGGTAATTGTACCGTTAATGATTTTTTGGCCTTCATATTGAGCGTAGCTTGCGCCTGCGAACACTGTCGTATTGCGTGACACGTCATATTCCAGCGAAGAGCCGAGAACTGAGCCGCTGTCAAAAGCGTCAGCATATTCAATGGCGTTCAAAGCAGAGACGTCGCGGGTTGCGCTGGCCGGTTTGGCCGCTTCACCTTCGAATAACTCACCGGCTGCATATGTCGACACGCCCGCAAATCCTGCCAAACCCAAAGGCTGCGCTGCGCCGCCAACACGAAGTCGAGGCGCTTGGTAATAAGCCGGATAAGGACGCGGCACATAAATCGGCGCGCCTTGAATTTGACGGGCATTGCCGCCGACCACTTGGCCGCCTGTTGCATATTGAGCGTATTGACCGCCGGCAACGCCGCCGACCGCTGTGCCGTAGCCTGCGCCTGCGCCGAGGGTGGTCACTTGACCGCCATAACCGATATTACCTTGGCCGAAACCCGCAGCATTTGCACCGCTATAGCCTGCGCCCGGTCCGTAAGCACCGATACCCGGAGCCGACCCTGTCATGCCGTCAAAGCCTTGGCCATAGCCCGCTGCGCCGTATCCTGCGCCGCCCTGACTGAAGCCTGCTGCGCCATAACCGGTCGCGCCGTTAGCACCATAACCGGCGGCGCCATTTGCGCCGTAACCTGCCGCGCCATAGCCGCCTGCACCATTAGCGCCGGCGCCGTAGCCCCATCCGCCGCCTTGGCCTGCGCCATATCCGTTAGCGCCGTAACCGGCCGCTTGGCCATAAGCCCCGCCGTAACCGCCGCCGCAACCGGCAGCGCCTTGGTTCCAGGCTCCGCCATATTGTGAGTGACCGGTAGCGCATCCGTTTGCTGATGAGCCGGAGCCCATACCGAGCCAGGAGCAACCTGACAATAATACTGCTGATAGTGTGCAAATTGCGATGCGCATATCTGCCTCCCTTTTTAAAAAAACTTTCGTCCTATGAAATGTGGTAAACGAATATGTTTAACAAAGCGTATTCAGGACATTAATTTTGTGTTTAGTTTCAGATGGTTAAAGATTAACCAAGGTTTAATTTCGATTTAATCTTGTGTTAAATATTCAGGCTAAAATCCGATACTGCCGCGCAGTGTAAGCGGGATCGCAATATTGCCGTCAGTCTCACCGCCGGCTGTAATCGAGCGGCCGCCTTCATAGCGAATGCCGGTTTCAAAAGCCAAAGCTGCCTTCGGTGTGACTTGCCATTCCGCGCCGACCGTAATCGCGCCGGTCGGAACCCAGCCTTTTTCAAGCACTTCAACCGCAGCGGAGCTGCCTTCACGGCTATACTGAACATCAGCGGGGTCAGCCCAGAACTGCGCAAGCAAAAGCTGTTCGTTTTGCTGACTGACTTCAAGTTGGTTGTAATGCGCCGCGCCGGCAGAGGCCGAAATATACGGGTTTAATGGGCGCTCAAGGTGGTTGGTGAAAACGTCTTTGAAATAATAACGGCCACCCACTTCGAGGTTTGTGCGGCGCATGTCATTGACGGACGCGCTCGTTTTCGCGACGATAATGTCAGGAACCGCCGTATTTCCCAAAATAGGCGCGCCGTTCTCTATAAAGCTTCCCGGCGTAGCAGGATCTTCAATATAATTTGTTGTCGTCGTCAACTCATGTACGTCCGCTTCATAAGTCGCGCCACTGGTGTTTCTGCCGCGAGCCGCCGAATATGATGCATTGGCAAACGCCGCAAACCGATCATTAAGTTGATATTCTGCGCCCGCGCCCAGAGTAAATGGCGCAGCATATAGATCAGAAATACTGATAGATGGAGACTGATTCTCCGCGCCGGGAACGTTATCAATGCGCGGCTCATAGACATTCAGAATCGTCTGACCGTCGGCCTCACTGCCCTCGCCTGTCGCTTCAACATGCAATAAAGGATCATAAAGCTCAGGCAAATCACCGGAATTATAAGCATCGCCGCTGACGCTGGTTTCGAACCCGGTTGTGCCGGTCAGGCGGAAACGCGGACGTGTCCAGCTTTTATGAAAGCCCTGATTGGCCGCAGCCTGCGCGCGGTTAATGTCACCGAGTGAGCGTCCGTAAGAGCCTGCGGCCGGTGCCTGATATTGGCTTTGCGCTTGGGTTTGGCCGTAGCCGCCTGCGCTTTGACCATATGCGCCGCCATATTGACCGCCCGGAAGGGCGATTGTGACTTGCTCGGGAGAGCATCCTTGCGGAACCGGCATAGAGACGGATGTAATTTCGCAGCGGCCGTAAGTTGGGGCCTGCGCGCCATATCCGCGCTGCTGTGGGGCGTATCCGCGAGGTTGCGGGCTGTGCTGCGCGCCTTGATAACGGCCGGCGGCCTGCGCGCCGCGATTATAATCGGCCCAGCTATCGCTCGAATTTTGTCCTATTCCGAGCCATGAACACCCGGATAAAAGGACGGCTGAAGTGGCTAAAGCGGCAATGCGCATACATATCTCCCACGCGAAAAGCGGTTATGGTTAACCGTGGGTTTGCCCTGTTATGTTTAACAAGTTGTGAAACAGGCGATATTTTGCGTTATTTTTTTTAGGCCGCGTCCGGTTTCTACAGGATTTCGAGCACAGATTCCGGAGGCCGGCCAATGCGCGCAGCCATATCTGTCTCTACAATCGGGCGTTCAATCAGCTTAGGCGTGGCAGACATTGCAATAATTAGATAATCCCCTTCTTTTTGCGAAAGGCCCTGCTCTTTATAGTCCGCCTCGCCTTTGCGCATCATCAAGCGCGGCTCCTTTATGCCCAATTTCCCCATCAGCGCCTTAATGTCAGATACACTCAGCGGCGTTTTCAGATATTCTACAATCTCAGGGCTGTGACCGTTTTCTGTCAGCAGCGCCAAAGTTTGGCGGGATTTAGAGCAGCGCGGATTGTGATAAATTTTCAGCATTTGAAGTCTCTCGGTTGATATCTGTCTCTATATAGGCGACGAACAACGAATGAAAACCGCCTTAATTATATCATCCCAAGTCGCAGCAAGCCGGGTCGGCGCGTCAGCAAGTGCGTTTTGCCTTCAGCGTCTGGGCGTGAACACGATTGTCCTGCCCACCACGCTCCTTGGCCGGCACCCGGGATGGGGGGCGCCCGGCGGGGGCGCGGTTGATCCCGACAGGCTGCGCGATATGTGGGACGCCATTGCCGCGCAGGGTATTACGATAGACGGCGTCATGACCGGATATATGGCGGACGCAGGCCATATTGATCTGGCCGCAGACATTATAAAGACCCTGCGCGCGGCCAATCCGAACCTGACAGTCCTCGTCGATCCGGTCATGGGTGATCACGGCAAATTATATGTGCCCGAGCCTATCGCCCGCGGCATTATAGAGACTCTGATACCGCTCGCCGATTATGACACGCCTAATTTATGGGAGCTTGGCTATATGACGAAGCAACCGACGGATAGGCCGGATCGCATTATTGCAGCCGCAAGAAAGCTCACTGCGCGCACATTGGTCACGTCCGTTCCCGCCGGTAATAAAATCGGCGCGATGCTCTGCACACCGGACGGAGCCTATCAGGTCTCTCATCCTAAATTCATCCAAACACCTCATGGCGGCGGGGACAGTTTGGCGGGCACGTTTTTGGGTCGCCTGTTGACGGGTCACGCGCCGCAAGACTCCCTCGCGCTCTCAACGGCATCGATTTTTGAAATATTGCGCATGGCGGAAACGACGGGGGATGCCGAACTGCCGCTGGTGCGCGGACAAGATGCGCTTATCGGGGCTGCGGGACTTGCTGTGACGCGGTTAGCGGCCTGATAGCCTGTTCCCAATTTAAACAGCGGCCGGCCCTGCGCGTTTCGTTCATTTTGGATTCACATACAAAACTTTATCAGCTGCGCAACTAAACATCATTGGGGAATGTGTAGTTTAAGGGCCGACCACGCGCCCCGTGTCGGCACTTTTAAGCCCTGCATCATTCGTGATGCGGGGCTTTTCATTTTCGCCGCCGAGCCCTATTTCCCCCTGCCCCCCTATCAAATTCCGTGATACCAAACCTCCATGACAGACACATACCCAACAGACGGTTACTGCGCGCCCGGATTTGAGCCGGTTCGCGAGGCCTTTATCGATAATTTCACCCGCAGCGAGGAAATCGGCGCGGGGTTTGCCGTAATCCGCGACGGGGAAACGCTCGTGGATTTATTCGGCGGGTTTTCGGATCGTCGCAAGGAAAAGCCTTGGGCGCGCGATACGCTCGCGCCGGTTTATTCCTCGACCAAAGCCGTGGCCGCCATTGTCATCGCCCATCTCGCGGACGCCGATAAGCTCGGCTATAATCAGAAGGTCGCGAGCCTCTGGCCGGAGTTTGCCGCAGCCGGCAAGGGCGACATTACCGTGGGTGATGTGATGTCTCATCAAGCGGGCCTGTCCGGCATATCTGACCCGTCATGGCAGCCCGCCGATTGGATGGATTGGGATAAAACCTGCGCCAAGCTCGCTGCGCAAAAACTGATATGGGAGCCCGGCAGCGCCGCCGGTTATCACCCGGTGACGTACGGATATTTGGTCGGTGAAATTGCCAAGCGCGCGGACGGGCGCTCGCTCGGGCAAATCCTGCGCGAGGATATTTGCGCGCCCCACAGCATTGATTTTCACATCGGCCTTCCCGGCAGTGAACACGTACGCTGCGCCGATCTTGCCAAGCCTCGGCAAGCTCCGGATTTGGGGCAGATTAATGACGCGACGCGATTTGCGTTTATTGAAAAGTGGTCAAGTTCTGCCGGGACCGGCAGCCTTGATGCGTGGCGGCGGGCGGAAATTCCGTCGACAAACGGCCACGGCACGGCCCTGAGCCTTGCCCGGATTATGCAGATTTTTATGGACGGAAAACTCGACGGCGACGTGTATCTGTCCGAAGATATGCTCGCGGGTGCATTGGCCGTTCGCGTCTCGGGGCCCAACCTGGTACTGCCGTTTGACCTGAACGGATGCGCGGGCGTTTTCCAAAATGCGCCCAATATGTTTTACGGCCCTAATCCCAAAACCGTAGGGCACAGCGGATGGGGCGGGTCATGCGTTTTCGCCGACAGCGACGCCGGCCTGACTGCGGCCTACGTCATGAACCGCCAGAGTCACTACCTGATGGGCGACCCGCGAACCTTACGATTGATTGAGGCACTTTACGGGTGCTTATAAAATAATGCGCGCGGGCGGGCGGAATACTCAGCATAATATCAGGTCCGCCGGCTTAAATTGCAAAGCCCGCCCCTTGAACCTTTGAGTTAAACGGGGGCGCTGCCCACAGCGATGGTTGATAACTGTAAATATAACTGTCTCATCGACCATAACTGTTCTATGCTAAATATTATGAGACGTATAATAACACGATTGATAATAGCCCGTTTAATACCGGTTGCAATTAACGCCGGAAAAAAGGCCTTTCGCAAGAAAAAGCCTGCTCCCGCCGCAACCCCGAATTCGGCTAAAGTGACGCAAGTCCAACAGCGCAAGTAAGCGCCAAAACCGCCGACTGATGCCGCCCTGCGGCGATCAGCGCAATCGTCTCCGGCTTATATCAAGCCTCTAACCCAACCACGCCACAATCTTTTCCGCAACCGCTTCAGGCTGTTCCCACATGGCCCAGTGGCCACAATCCGCGATTGTGACGCGGGTCAAATCAGAGATCATATCCGGCATGGGGTCCGTCAGGCTCGGCGGCAGGAGCAGGTCATCCTCGGGGGATATCATCAGGACCGGCAGATGAATATCATCAGTCAGATCGGCCGTATAATCCCAATTGGGACCGGTATTGCGGTACAGATTTATGCCGCCGGTAAAGCCGCTGCGCGCGTAACTTTCGATAAACACGCCGCGATCAATGTCACTGAGAATTTGTCCCTTAAGCGCGGGACTGCCGGCGTTCAAAAATTGCTCAAAATTTTGCGGGATATAAAACATATCATGACGTGCTTGCGTGCCTTTAGGCACGGTGCGGAACATCAGGCGAAAAAAACCGTCAACATCGCGCAAAAACAGAGCATCCGCCTCTCCCGGCCGCTCATTAAAATGGACAAAGTAATGATCATCGCCATAGCGCTTTTGGTAAATCTTCACAGGATTGACCGGCGCGCGGCGAATATGCGGCGTGCAAATCGAGATAATTTTGCTTACCCGGCGTTCGATAAGCCGCGCCGCGTGCCATACGATAATCCCGCCCCAATCGTGACCGCATAAAACCGTTTTATCATAGCCGTAATGATCCAGCACCGCCTCTATATCTGTCATGAGACGGTCAATGCGATAATCGGCAACGTCTGCCGGGCAATCCGATCGGCCAAAACCACGCAGATCCGGCGCCATAACCCGGTAACCCGCAGCCGCCAATATCGGCATGACAAGACGCCAACTATAAGCTATTTCGGGCCAGCCATGAACCAGTAGAATCGGCGGACCGTCCACAGGTCCTGCGGTGTAAACGGCAAGATTTATACCGTTATTATCGACATATTCAGGAACCCAAGCAGCATTCATGTGTTCTTTTAGCAACAGTCCGGCGCAAAGCGAGCGGAAAACCGACTCTTTTAGGGTTATTTTCTCTGGACGCGGGCAAAAGCCCCGTCTAAAAGCGGCGCAACTTGACAGCCCGCCCGTGCGGGCTTTGCGCATTGATGCGCGAAATGAAACACTAACCGAAAAGACTTACACATGGTAGAAATTTACGTCCGTCAGAACAATGTTGATCAGGCTTTGCGCGCTTTGAAGAAAAAGCTGCAAAACGAAGGTATCCTTCGTGAAATGAAAGCCCGCGATCACTACGAAAAGCCATCCGAGAAGCGCGTTCGCGAAGCCGGTGAAGCTGTTCGCCGCGTTCGTAAACTCGCTCGTAAGCGCGCGCAAATGGAAGGCCTTATTCCGGGCAAGCCAAAGAAGCCGCGTCCGGGTCGTAACTAGGCTGACGCCGCATCTGATTTTTAAAGCCGCTCTTCTAAGAGCGGCTTTTTTTTATGCCCGAAGTTCCGCCGGCATATCTGCGGGTTGCGGCCGGGTAAATAAATTGACTTTTAACTATATCAACTAAGCGTCAGTTTATTAAATTGCGGTATCATGATGTATGATGCGCAAATTTTACTCTGATACCGCCGGCAGTATCGCAACATGGTTTTCCCTCTCCTTGCTGGGACTTATTGTGATGAGCGGCGGAGCTGTGGATTTAGCGCAAGCCTCTTCGAACAAAGCCAAGTTACAAAACGTAGCAGATGCTGCGGCCTTGGCGGCGATCCAAGGTAACACGAAAAGTGAAATGCGCGAATTGGGCATGTATTCGGTCAAAACGAACACATTCATGAAGCGAAGTAACATCACTATGTCCAAGGTGAAAATTCGTCCTGTCATCGATAGCAGCGGCACGCGATCTGCTACCGTGAGGTTGACCGCCGACCATAAGACGGCATTTTTAAGTCTTATCGGAATAGAAACAATTAAGATCGGTTCCGCGTCGGTTGTCGAACAGGCCGGGTCGAATATAGAATTTGCGCTTGTTCTTGATATATCCTTTTCAATGGCCGGAGGTAAAGTTGCGAACCTCAAAAACTCCGCACAAAAGTTTGTCGATATCGTCATGGGTGGTGAAAACAAATCGGATAGTGTTTCTATGAATATTGTTCCTTTTGGCGGAAATGTGAACCTCGGAAATTCATTGGCATCACTGTTAATGCCCAATAACGTTAATGCGAATTGGGACCCTTCAGAGGTTGACTATCGCAACGCGACGAAATCCCCAACTCTTGCGGCTGATGCCTTATACCGTTTCACGGATGGTATGAACTGCGTTGAGACAAAGCTTGAAGACTACAATACGGGCCTCATTCCCAATCATTCCCGATCACAACTTCCAAGATTTTTGCACGGTAATTCGATGCTTCCGATTTGTCCCGAAGACTCAAGCAGCACTCTGTTCAACTCAGGGACAAAGGCAGACTTAAAATATAAAATTAATCAACTGCAGCTCTCACACGGGACCGGCATGGATGTGGGCGCTGCCTGGGGATTGAAATCATTGTCTCCGAATTATCGCGGCGAGCTGGGCGGGGAATTTCCCGACCGCCCCGGGGACTTTAACGGCAAGGTTAAAAAAGTTTTGATAATCATGACCGATGGCAATATTACAGGTCAAGGTCGACCCAGAAACCTATACGACGCCAACAGGTTTACTGATCCGTCAAAAATGAAAAACAAAACCCTCTATCTCTCGGGAGACGGAACGACACCAACATCAACGGATAATGCAAGCGGACGGTTTAAAACCGTTTGTGATAACGCGGCCGCAAATGGTATTGAAGTTTATACAATCGGTTTTAAAATTGAACGGGGCGGCTCCGCCGATCAATTGCTTGACTATTGCGCGACAAACTCAAAAAATTATTTTTTTGTTGAAGACAACCAATTGAACAAAGCGTTTACCGATATTGCGCAGTCAGTTTCCGAGGTCAGGATTGTGAAATAAACGTCCCAAATCTGCGGGAAACCGGGCGTTACAGTCAAAACATACGGCCGCTCCGCGCAATATGTTCAGGCCTAATGTTGCGCCGGCGCAAGCTTTGCGGCAGGCGCAGCTTCTTTTATAACCTGCTCCATCGGGCCGGACGCGGCAGAGAGCGCTTCGGATAATCCGCCCATAAGCTCTTCATCGCCAAGCAATGCGAGCATTGTTCCCATCATTGCGTTCATGTCCGGCATGCCGGTGTCCGTTTTGGCGCTCATTTCAACGCCGTCCATCGCTTTTCCGGCAGCGCCTGCAGCCGCTTTAAGGCCGCCGCGCACTTTGGGGTCAGCCATGACGGATTGAAGGCCGGCTATCATTTTATTGAAATCCGGCATTTGCGCAGCCATCGCATCAATATCGGCCTTATCGAGCGGTTTAATCTGCGCAGAACGATTAGGCGGCTCCTGAACCGGGTCCGCAATTGCAGCAGGCGCGAGGATCAATACGGGCGCTAAAATAAAAGCTTTAATCGGGGCATAGGTCATAGGGGTCTCCTGTGGTTATGCGCGTTTATATCACATCCGGCTGAACCGCGCCTGAGCGAAACGCAGTTGCCGCGCAGCCCCTCGCCCTGTAAACCGCGCTGCATGAGTAAAGATAAAGACCCCCTGATTTTAGTTGCCGCAATTGCAGGCGCGTTTGGCGTGAAGGGTGAAGTGAAAATCAAATCTTTCACCGCTGACCCCAAAGCCTGCCTGACCTATGGTCCGCTTTTAGATGCGGGCGGCACCCCTGTCCTAACCGTGATTAAATCGCGCATGGTGAAAAATGCCCTTGCCGTGACGACAAAAGAAGTCACGACGCGCGAGCAAGCGGAAGCCATGAAATCCACCAAGCTTTTTGTCCGCCGCAGTCAACTGCCCGAAACGGATGAAGACGAATTTTATCACTCGGATTTGGTTGGTTTGGCCGTTGAAAGGCTCGACGGCACGCCGCGCGGGCGCATCAAAGCCGTGCATGATTTCGGGGCCGGTGATCTTTTGGAAATTCAAACGCCCGGCGAAAAAGACTGGTACATCCCTTTCACCAAACTCGCCGTGCCGCGCGTGGACATCACCGGTGGCCGCGTCGTTATTGACCCGCCGGAGGAAATTGAGGGTGATGAGGATCGGGATAAGTAGCCAAATGCGTCGACCGAAACTTTACTGCGGAATGTTGAGTGTTATTTCAGGCAAAGTGATGTCAGGTTTATCGCTGAAGGCCTCTACAAACTCGTCTTGTTTTCTCTCATGCCGCTCATCGCCCCTTAAAAAGCTCTTACGTATTTTCTTATATTTCGTGTTTCCGGGGAAATCTATGATCAGAGAATCTATCTGCATGACAGCCTCATCAAATCGCTTCATCTTTGCTAAGCTGTAGGCTCTCCCGACTCTGGATTTATTTCGTGTCGGATCGATTCTCAAAACCTGATCAAGATAGCGTATTGAGGATGCATATTCTCCGTCCTCGTAATGAATTACCCCCATCCCTTCCAAGGCATAGAGATTTTCAGGACTCAGAGACAGGGCAGTTTTAAAATTGCTTTTGGCTTCGCGCATCCGCTTTAATCGCAACGCCGCTGTTCCGCGCAGGGCCCATAGCCCGGCAGTTTTATCATCAGCGTTCAAAGCCAAATCATATGACGCAATCGCATCTTCGTATCTTCTGTCATTTAAAGCATCGGTGCCTTTGCGTGAATAATCTTTAACTGTGAGCGGACCATCAGCCGGTTCCTTTTTAACGACAGGCTTCGTACCGGCTTGGTAAAAGTAAGGAATCCACCCCTGCCCGTGTTTATCTGACTGCGTCGCCAGCGTCATAAATTCGTCATTAGGAATATAAAGCGCCTTAATCTCAGAGCGTTTCGAAAACTTTGCCGTTTGACCTTCCAATGTAAAAGACCGTTTTACGGAAACCGTATCGCCGGTGACCTCAAAATTCCCGCCGGTCGCAAAGAAGGCTTGGGGATAGGTTTGCGGCAAGCTGATTTTAATGTCGGTTTTTTCTTTTTGCATGGGTGAAAACCGCCGGGGCGCTTTGCGCTCCCGTTCAATACTTTTCTTGCGGGCGCTTTGAATTGTACCTGAAAATTTAAAATCCGGGATGGCATAATATGTTCTTCGGCTTTTTACTTTTTCCGTAAATTTTAAAGTGCCGGTGAGTAATGCCGTTACATCCCCGGTCTCCGGGTCCACAGACAAAGACGCAGTCTCATCGGAAATTTTCCCCAGAGACCGAAATAAAGCTTTGGCATGGGTCTTATCATCATCCGTTTGGGGGGTCTCTAAAACGGACCGCGAATACCTTGCCTTTTGTCCCCGCAAGATCATTTTTGCTTTGAGCGCAATAGGCTTATCCATGCCCTCGGAGGCATTAATATCGGCGCTCAACTCCCGGCTTATATAGGCGGCGGGCTCCGCGGCAATGGCGATCAAATCATTGCCTGCCTTTGTGACAGGCAGGCCCCACTCAAATGTAACAGGTGACAGTCGCGAGAGGCTGATCTCTGCGGATTTCGTGCCATCAAGCCAGTATGTTTTGCCATCATGCTGCGCTCTGACAACAATATGATTAAATGCGCCCATATTCGGCAAGCGGCCTTCAATTAAATTTCCGGAGTTTGTACTGACTAAGACAGGCTCTGCTTTGATGCCGAACTCCCTTAAAAGCGCCAGTAATATAGCCGTTTTAGCTTTGCAATCGCCGAAACGCTGCGCGGCGGCCGTTGACGCATGTGTCGGCATATATGCCCCTGAAGCTAAACCGCTGTAGACATAGCGGATTTCGCTTTGTGTAAATTTGAGGGCAGCCTCGATCTGCTCTACAGGATCTTTTGTGTCTTTTGCGATCGTGCGGGCAATCTGCGAAAGCTCTGATCCTTTTGTGATGTCAGAGGCCTTGTCCATATAAGGCCAATAAGTTTTAGAAATATCTGACCATTGGCGGATTGACGACACTTCGAAAAAATCAGTAAGAAGTTCACGCAGCGGCGCCGCCCGCGGAATTTCGGACTTTGGCAGTTTGTCCAAATCAATAGCAATTTGTGACAAAGGACCGGTCAAATCCGCCGTCATAATTTCTTTAACCGCCTCGGAAGTTTGCCATTTCGCGTTAAAATCTTCCGGCCATGCAAACCGAACTGTTTGCAAGCTTTTCTTACCATAGCTATTTAACGGCAAAAACACCGCCGGCGTTTCCGGTAAAATCATATTGCGGGAATGGACCGTGTAACTGAACCGAACGGCGTCATTTACTCTCAGGCCGGCGACTTGCATGAATGCTGTTTTAACGCCGCTGATATAATCGGATGCTAATTTAGGTTCCCGTCGCAAAATTTCAAAAGTTTGTCCGTCGCTCAAAACATCAATGACCTCTCCGTCCCGAAGAATATGAACATCATGAACGGTTAAGCGCTGGGCCGACGGATACCAGACGGCCGATAACCGGCCGGTTTGCCCCAAAGCCTTGACCGTATTTGCGCGCACCACAGTTTCGTAATAAATTTGCGTTCCAGACCCATCGAAATAATATTGCCGGTCAGCAATATGCGTTTCAACAGCGCCGCCGCCCACGCGGGCGTCTGACAAACCCAAGGCCCGGGGAGCAATCCAGGCCGGCCGCACCCCGAAATTTAACGCTTCAGCTTCCAGATCATCAAAACCGGCCTTCGTTTCGATGCTCTTTTGCGGGTTTGACGTCGTTTCAGGCCCGGGGCCACAGCCGCCAAGCCAGACAAAACAGAATAATACAACCGCGCAATATAAACTTTTCATGATGCCAGTATACTGTCGCCTGATAGTTTGTCCGGCCCTCAAATCGACTTACGATTGCAGCCTGAAAAAAACATCAGGCCACTCTTTTAAACTTTTTTAAACTTTGCCGGCGTGATAGCCGAAAAACACAACATTGTGAGCGATGCAGACATATGCGCTGCTCGGGACGCCGGTGACAGCGAGATCGCGAAAGTCACGGCTAATATTTTTACAAATCATATTAACTACCTTACCCAAACGGATATCGACTTTCCTGTCGTCACTACCGGCCGGTTTAAGCCTATAATACCTTTGTGAGGAGCGGGCGCAGACCTGCTCTTTTCATATGGGTCTAAACCCGCTACACGCCCCGCATGAACGCAGAGACGACATCCCCCGCCACAAAACCATGGCAAGCCACGGCCTTGACGTTGTTTACAGACGCATTTCCGGGGGTTTTGGGTGTGTCTGTGATCAGGGCGGCACAAAAGAATCACATTTGGGCGTTAGATGTGGTGGACATACGCGATTTTTCGTCTAATAAGCACCGCTCTGTCGACGATACCCCTGCCGGCGGCGGCCCCGGAATGGTGCTGCGTGCCGATATAGCGGGAAAAGCGATAGAGAGTGTGGCCCTTAATGGGCGACCGCTGATCTACTTAACCCCGCGCGGGGCGCCGCTGACACAGAAACGTGTCAGAGAGTTGGCGACCGGTCCGGGGGTTGTTGTGTTTTGCGGACGCTTTGAAGGGCTCGATCAGCGGGTCATAGAGGCCCGCGAGATGGAAGAGATCTGCATCGGCGACTTTGTGCTCGCCGGCGGAGAGGTCGCCGCCCAAGCCTTAATAGAGGCCTGCGTGCGATTACTGCCCGGCGTCCTCGGCGCGGCGGACTCGACCGTTGATGAGAGTTTTGAAGACGGCTTGCTGGAGTACCCGCTCTACGCCAAGCCGGCGACATGGGACGGACGGGATATCCCGGACGTTTTAAGGTCC
>CALLXE010000038.1 GCA_938015875.1 uncultured Robiginitomaculum sp.
AATATTGACCGCATTGCCAATGAAGGTGTTCGGTTTGATCAGGGCTATGTTTCGTTTCCGGTCTGCGGCCCGAGCCGCGCCGGACTTTTGACCGGGCGGTATCAATCACGTTTCGGGTTTGACTTAAACCCAAGCGAGAACCCGAATGATCCGCGCGCCGGCTTGCCTGTTACTGAAAAAACGATTGCCGAAGTGTTGAAACCTGCCGGCTACACGTCCATGATTTCCGGCAAATGGCATATGGGGCTTCACCCCAATTTTCATCCTAATGTTCGCGGCTTTGATGAGTTTTATGGCTTTTTGAACGGCGGTCATAATTACTTTACCGAGCGTCTTCGCGATATTGATCCGGCGAAAGTCAAAAATGCGGCCCAACTTTATCAGGACCTGCTGGAACGTAACGGTCAGGAATTTAAAACCAAAGGATATCTGACGGATCTGTTGTCCGATGAAGGCGTGAAATTCATCGATAATAATAAAGACGGCCCGTTCTTCCTGTTTATGTCTTATAACGCGCCCCATGTTCCCATGCATGCCACGCAGGAATATCTGGACCGGTTCCCGAATATCAAAGACCCGAAACGCAAAACCTATGCGGCTATGGTCAGCGCCGTTGATGACGGCGTCGGTGACATTCTGAACCGTTTGGACACCTTGAATATTGCCGATAATACAATGGTGTTTTTCCTGTCTGATAATGGCGGGCCGCAGCAGCGCGCCAAAAACGCCTCCAGTAATGCGCCGTTTCGCGGCGGTAAGGGCGACGTATTTGAAGGCGGCGTGCGCGTCCCTTATGCTGTACGTTGGCCGGCAGCTATTCCGGCCGGTGTAGATTACCCGCACCCGGTCAGCTCGCTTGACATATTGTCCACGGCCGTTGCGGCGACCGGCATGGATGTCAGCGGTAACAAGCCACTCGACGGTGTTGATCTGGTGCCATACCTGAATGAGCCCGGTTTCAAGACAATGCCTCATGATCGCCTGTTCTGGCGCTATCGCGACGGAAAATCAGAAACATTCCCGCGCATTGCCGTGCTGGATAATGAAACGAAATACGTCAAAACCGGCGGTAATGAAATGCTGTTTGATCTTGAGACCGATGAAGCGGAGCAGGACAACGAAATTTCTGCAGAGCGTCAGCGCGCCAAGGAGCTTGCAGCCGAGCATAAGGCGTGGAGCGATGAGATGTCCGATTTGGATATTTCAATCTTTAATGAATGGCCGAAAAAGCAGTAGGTCAAACAGTCTGTTTTATTCAACTTTTCTGCTGAAAGTATCGATATGAAATCTTGGTTAGCCGCATTATTACCCGCGTCGCTTTTATTGATGTCTTGCGGGAGCGCAGGCTCAGATGCGGCCGGCCCGGCGGCTGAGGCGGCGGGAAAAAAGGACAACGTCCTGATTCTCTTTTTCGATGATATGCGGTTTGACAGTTTTTCATATCGCGGCGGCCCGGTGCCGACGCCTAATATTGATGCGCTTGCGGCGCAATCCACACGATTTGATACGGCTATCACGACGACCGGGCTTTGTTCTCCGTCGCGGGCGGCGCTGTTTACCGGGCGCTGGGGACACCGCACCGGTTTGGACGATAATGTCGAACTTTGGCATTCGCGCCTGGCAGAACTTGACCCGAAAGAGGGCGGCATTATTCGCCGCGCCGCGGATAACGGTTATTTCGTCGGCTATGTCGGTAAGTGGCATTTGGGCGCAAACGGGCCGCAAAAACGCGGCGCAGAATTTGTCGAAAGTTTTGCTGCGGATTCTAATGTCGCTGTGCGGCCTTACACGCCTTATGGCGGCTTACAGCGCACGAAAGATTATAAGGCCGGCAAGCGTCAGGCCAATGGCGACAAATTGGATTATTACCAAACTCTGCCGGGAACTTATGAGAGCAGCTACACCTATGATAAGGTGAAGAACGCCGGCGTTATGTTTGAAAAAGCGGCCAATGATGACCGCCCGTTTTTCGGCGTAGTCAGCTTCAGTCAACCGCATCCGCCTTACCGTATCCCCGAACCCTATGCGAGTATGTTTGATCCGCAGGACCTGGAACTTCCCGTCAATCATTTGTCAAATCGCGTCGACAAACCTTTGGCTCAGGAATACCCGTTTTGGCCTTGGCATGACGTTGACCATTTGACTGATAATGATTGGCTTGAAATGCGGGCGCATTATTACGGTGCCATTGCCATGATTGACCAAGCCGTCGGCGATATTATTCAAAGTGCAAAAGACGAAGGCATTTGGGATGATCTGCATGTTGTGTTTTTGGGCGACCAAGGCAGCATGTTGGGTGAGCACCGGCTCTATGACAAAATGGCATATGCGTATGACGAGTTGATGCGAATTCCGTTGCTGGTTCGGGATCCGGATGTTGAGCCGCGCATTGTGAACCGTCACGTATCTTTGATGGATGTTCCTGCGACGTTGTCTGATTGGATGCAACTGCCACCGGATGGTGCAGAAGATGGCGTGTCTCTGGAGCCGTTAATGGTAAAAGGCGACAGCGCAATCTCTGACGCGCAGGACAGCGCGCTTTATGCCTATGAATGGTATAATGGCTCTTGGTTCGGCGTGCGGGCTATTCGGACGCCTGAGTATAAATATGTCTTCAACCCGGCCGATTCCCGCGATGAGCTTTACGATTTGAACGCGGATCCGGGCGAGTTGAAAAACCGTATTAATGACAAAGCACTGGCTGACGTGCGCGATGATTTACGTGCCCGTTTGCTTGTCAAACTTGAAGCCGTAGAAGACCCGTCTGCGGAGCGCCTGAAACTGGATATAGAGCGTAATCCGGGCCGCCGATAATTTTTGATTGAAAGGCCCCGATGATGCGCCGATATATACCCTCTGCCCCTAAAACTGTTTTTGATTTAATGGCCGCAGGCACGGGCGCCCTGTTCCTGACCGCATGCGCCGCAAGCAGCGACGCGCCTTCAAAGGCTGATGGTGCGGTGGTATCGGACAGTGCCTTCACTGAAGTTTTTGATGTCATCCCTTTTGAGGACAGAAACCGCCGTAAGTTCGACAGTCCCGTGGTCGGTGATTTGGATGGCGACGGCCGCAATGATCTGATTATCAATGAACACGGCATGGGCATGTTTGTTTTTTGGAATGACGGCAAAACCTTTTCCAAGGGACCGAAGATCGTCAATGGTGACGTGCATGGCGCGGCCGTCTCTGACTTTAACGGGAACGGCAAGGTTGACATTATCGTCACCCAGGGCGGCGGCGACGGGGGAAATCCCAAGCGCCCGCTTTGGGTTGAAGTGAGCCCAAGCCGTAAAGTGACAAAGGGCAAACCGTTTGATTATTTTGAGCCGGGCCGGGGGCGGGCTGCTAATTTTATTCCGCGCGCCAAGACAGGAGAACTTGATCTGCTGGTCACAGGGTTTCCGATGCCGTCTCAAAAACAGGGCGCCAACCATTTTTATCAGAATAACGGCGATGGCACGTTTAAATTTATGGCCAACATGCCCCAAGCCAAATGGTTGGGATATCGTCCCGTAATGACGGATTTTAATTCGGATGGGATCAATGACGTTATATATTACGGCGGTAAAGATATGGTCGCTGTTCAGGGAAAGTCCGACGGTACATTTACTGAGGTTACGGATACGGTCTTGGGCGATCTGCGTAATCTGAGCGATGTCAGCACCATTACCGAAATTGACTTTGATAATGACGGTGATTTTGATTTGTTTCTGACTCGGGCAGAGCATCAATTTGATATTGAAAGCTATTATAATGAGGATGAACGCCGTTTTGCGTTTCTGTCCTTTCGCAAAGATTATTTGTTTGAAGACATTCTCGTTGACGGCAATTTGAATGTGGAAAATCTGCAGCGCACTTATCCGCACCGTGATGTGTTCCTGGGTGCTAAAAAAACACCGATGAAATTTGATGGCGATCCGCACGGACATCAGGATGCCGTTATAAAAGTTGAAGACGCCCTTGGCTGGCCGGAGGGCGAGACTGCCGGGGGGCTTTATATCGGTTACATCGGGGACGGTTACTGGCGTATTGGCGGTCAGTCCCGGTCGCGTACGGCGGCGAGCTTTGCCAATGTAGACGCTGCGCCGAAATCTCTGCCGCAGCCTGATTTGCCGGCGCGATTGTATGAGAACCGAAACGGTCAGTTTGTTGATGTGACGACGGCGATGGGTCTTGATATTTCCGATCAAACAACCGGCGCGGCTTCGGCAGATTATAATAATGACGGATGGCCGGATCTGGTCGCCATTCGATATGGCTCGATGGCTGTTCGAAACGCGCATGTTCTGTATTTAAATCAAGGCGGGACCGGGTTTTCGAAAGTTGAAAAACATGGCTTGCAGTCGACAGAAGTTGGCGCGACGGGAAGCTTTGCAGAGAGCTTTGATTACGATGATGACGGCGCTGTTGACCTTGTTTATTCTAATGAACGGGGGAAATGGCACTTGATGAAAAACACCATGCCTGACGCCCGTAAGAATAATTATTTGGTTGTGAATATCGGCTCAGGTCCGGCAGGCGCGCCTGCGCTCGGCGCCGTGGCTGAAGTTAAGGCTTGCGGAGAAACCCGGATTCGCAAAGTCGGGGCAACGTCTGCAGCATTTTCACAAAGCTATAATACCCGCATGCATTTCGGGCTTGGAAGCTGTGACCGGGTCGACAGCGTGGTTGTGACATGGGCCAATGGTCAATCGACAGACTTAGGCGCGTCCGGGGTTAATTTTACTGTCGCCGCGCCCCAATAAGAAACTGTGCCGCCGGGGCCGGCGCGGGCATACCCGAATCGTTAACAAACTGCAAATATCATTTGACTCGGATATACATATGATGTTTGTAAACATCATGATGACGTCCTGCTTAAAGCAGAATTATGATATCTTACGCCGGCAGGTGCCAAAGGCCAAAAGATACAGGGACTGTCTGAAATCTTAGGGGAGTTCGGCGAATGCTGACAAATTATATTCATAGCGAACACAACGGTGTTTTGATGCCTGCGCGGTGGATTAATAAACAAAGCCCCTTACTCATATTTTTAACAGGAGAATAACGATGGCTTTATTTTGGCAAGACAGCTTTGAAAGCGCAACCGGCCCCGATTTGGGCGGCGGCATACGGACCGCGACCGGTCATACGAATACGACAGAGGGAACGCAATTTAACACGGCCGGTGACCATTTTGTACGTACCAATGTCGGCCAAGATAATTCAATCGGTTTCAACACACCCATGACGCCGTCCGCTCGCGGCGGTGACGGCGACTTCTACTGGCGTTCCGAAGATGTCAGCCGGTCTACCGGCTCGACAAATGGCGACGGCACCGGAGATGGCGTAGAGGGCGGCGGTCAGCTTGTTTGGTCCGGAATCGACATTACAGGCCAGACAGGGATTTCATTTGATGGTTTGTTTCTTGCCCGTTCTAATCCGTTTATCGAAGCTACAAACACGCTTGAAGTCAGCTATTCAATTGATGGCGGAGCGTCTGTCGTCGGTTTGCGCTGGATCGGTCAAGGCGCCGCCGGGACGGAGTGGGCTCAGGATACAAATCTTGATGGGGTAATTGATGCAAGCGATTCAGGGGCGACCCTCTCTCAGGCGTCATTTACAAATTATTCTTTTGATATTGTCGGCACAGGCTCCACTTTAACGCTGCAATTTGACAATAATGATTGGCTTGGACAGCCCGCAACTCTCGGAAATATCGGCGGCGGCGAGGAAGTCGGTATTGATAACTTCCGTCTGAGCACAGAAGATCCAACGCCGCCGGCGACTGACGGTGACGAAAACAATAATGTTATCGCGGGTGACGGAGACGCAAACCTGATTAACGGTCTTGGCGGCAATGATCAATTGTTCGGTCAGGGCGGTAATGACATCCTCAATGGCGGTGAGGGTAATGACGCTCTGTTTGGCGGCGCCGGCGAAGATGCGCTTGACGGCGGCAACGGTATTGACCGCGCGTATTACCTGTTCTCAACTTCGGGCGTAGAGGTCGACCTTCGGGACGTCACACTCAATACGGGTGACGCAGCCGGCGATACTTATGTCAGTATAGAGCGTTTCTACGGCTCCAATGAAGCGGACCGTTTTACAGGTAATTTTGAAAGCAATTATTTCCGCGGTAATAGCGGCAACGATATCCTTGTCGGTAATAACGGCAATGATTTCCTCTTTGGTGGCGGTAACCGCGATATTCTTCGCGGTGGTGATGACAATGACGTTCTTTACGGCGATGGCGGCACGGATGACCTTTTCGGTGATGCCGGTAACGATAAACTTCGCGGTGGCCAGGGCGTTGACACACTAAACGGCGGTACAGGCCGTGATCTTTTGATCGGCGGCTCCCAAGGAGATGTCTTCGTCTTCAATTCCGGTGACGGACGCGATACGATTAAAGACTTTGAAGACGGTGTCGATACCATCCGGTTTGACTCAGGTGTTGAGGATTTCTCCGGACTGAGGTTCAAGCAAGGAGCGAGCAGTGCAGTGGTCATTCATGACGGCGGAGTCATTGTCGTCCAGAATACCTTGGTGACTGATTTGACTGCAGACGACTTTGAATTCACGCCTGCGCCGGCAACAGGGGCATCACATGATGTCGCCAAAGCTTTGAGTGACAGCGCACCATCTGCAGAGTTTGCATCTGTTGAATTTGCTGATGACGCCGTGGCCGATAATTTTGATGCTTCTGCGGATGCGGTGGTCTAATCATTTAGAATTATCAACAGTCTAAAATCTAAAGCCGCCCCGGTGTTAACCGGGGCGGCTTTTTTTGTCTTGATGTCAGGCCTGATCGGTGGCCGGGCCTTAAGGGTTTAAAGGCCGTTTTTTCTAAGGGTTTATATATCCTGAGGGCGTTGCCTGTCCGTTGCCACCAATCGCATGACTGCGAAACATAATTGGCAGAGCGGCGGTGACCTCTGTCCCTGTCTTGCCCAGCTTGGTGAAATCTATACCGCTGGTGACAAATGTCGCATTGCTGTAATCGAGATAATAGCGGCCTGCAAATTTGCGCAACTCTTCTTGAGTTAAATCCGGCTCGCTTGGAAGCCGCGGCGGATTTAAGACTTGCGCGGCGCCGTCCGGAGCATCATTGCCAAGGTCAGTTGCGCTGAAGGCAGCGGCCATAACAACCGGCACGGACGGCGGTGCCAGCCTGCGTTGACCGACCACATCGCGCGGCAACGAGCCATAGGTTGTAAAGCCGGCTTCACGGTGCGTTCGCGGCATATAGTAATGCCCGGAGAACGTGGTATCGGCCTCAAATGCCGGATCCGTTACCGTGTGCGAAATTACACCTTCCATCTTCAACCCTGTGAAATAGGCTCGCGTTAAATTCGGATAGGCCGGCATATTCCCGTTCACTGAACGCTCAGCGCTGCCTGAATCGATAAAGACCACAAAGGAGCTGTTCACACCGCTCGCGCCATAAATCGTATTGTTTTCACAAATCTTAGCGTGCGGTTTCAGAAAGATTGCAGCAAAGCCGCCATTATTTCGAATGTCTTCCATTCGAATATCATTAATTGCGCCCAATCGCGGTCCGGCCAGGTTAAGCCTGTCCCCCGGAGCAATACCGTTTCCGGGTTCCAGCCGTATCGTGACGCCGCGGCTTGCTTCAAGGTTCCGCATTAATATATTGCGGCCGCTGAAAGGCTGCACAAGGGCGTAACCCGTAGCAATATTGTCGGCTGTGATATTTTCAATCAGACCATTAATCGGGTTGCGATCAAAGGTGGCATTAAAAACTCCGGCAGCAGATTCCCCCGGCTGAAGATTGTCATCCGCCACCATAAATATGGTCGGGAAATTATAATAATTTGTCAGAAGATTGAAATTGCCTAAGGCAAAGTTTGAAACATGCGCTATGCGAATTGGGCGCACATCCGATCCCGTTGCCCGTCCTGTGACATCAATAGTAAATCTGCCAATTCCGTCCGTTGACGTGATTTGAATGTTTTCTTTCAAAGCATCGGTGCCGTTGCGTTTGCCCATATCAAATAAAATGCGTTGATTTTGAATAAGGGTTGTCCCGGGCTCGACTTCCAGACGCACATTACTCGGCATCGTGATTTCATTAAGCCTATAGCTCCCGTTTTCAATTCTGACGACGCCGCCGTCCGCGTCCTCAACGGAGGCTTGATTTAACTTTGTTTGTAAATCACCGGTGCAGAACGAAACGCCGCCTGTGCAATTGAAAATTGCCGGGCTGCTGTCTGTGACGGTACTTTGAAAATAATCTTCGCTGTCAGCGGCCCGGGACGATGACGCTTTTGTTGTCACGCTGAACGTGTCCGACACCATGTCTATTTGCAGTATGGCATCTGTTTGCATATTCAATTCAGACGATGAGTTCAGCTGAACAATAACAGTATCGCCGTTTGCAACGGTTCCCGCTTGGTCTGTGAAAGCCCCGCCGTTTACAGAATATTCTCCCCCGGTAATTGATATCGCGGCAGCCGCTTCAATACCGCTAACGGTAATGGCGGCTGATGCAACGACGCTCGTCGTTTCGCTGCCTGTAATATCGCTGAATGTGAATATGTCGGGCTTGGTGTCGACCATAGGGGGCGGCAAGGTCGGTGATGGAACAGGGGCCGCAGTACTGCCTCCGCCGCCACCTCCGCCGCCACAAGCCGTCAGCGTCAGGGCCAGCGCGGCAGAGCACATTAAAGTTTTAAGCATAGGGGATCTCCGCTGCAGGAATGCAGTGCCGAAGCCTGCGGGGGGTGAGGCGCAGCACATTATGTGTTTGCGCTTATAAAAAACGGCCCCACAGGTTAACGCGGGGCCGCTGAATTCAGATATCAGACCTGCGTCTTATTTCTTTTTAATAAGATGCTTTGGAATCTCGGAGCCTGTCAGAGAGCCATCGTCATTGGAGTCGCGTCTGCCGAATGCAAACATGTAAACTTCTGCAACTTCTGCCGCGTCCATTGTATTGTCGCCGTTTGCGTCAAAACGGGCCAGCATGTCGTGGCGGAACCCGGCCTTCGTCGGGCCATTCCACTCTTCCGCAGTGAAAACGCCGTCTTTGTTGCGATCCCGTTGCTTTTGATCTTTTTCTGCATTGAAGATTACAAATTCTTCCATGCTCAGGGAACCGTCTTTATCGGTATCGCCTCTTACGCCTGCATGAGCGGGAACGGCAAAGGCCGCGGCCACTAAAGCGACTGTTACAAGGCTAAAGCTCTTTTTCAACATTTTAAATCCTTCAATTTTACGCGCGCGCCTTCACGATTGAACCGGCCGTAAGTTATATATAAAGTTTTTACCTGAACCTATGATTTACAGCTTATTTTCGCCGCTTTGTATCAGTCGGGGGTAAATCTCCCTCTTAGCTAATACTATCTATGGAAACATCATATGTGTCAACATGGGCGACATGAATAATACACATGATTATAAAAAATGTCCCGAACAGATCATTTCCGGCTCAGCAGATTGTTTCGCTGTAGAGGTGAAAATCAATAATCCCCGCCGGTAATAGCAGGGCTTAAATGATGATCCCGAAGGGGCGTCACACGAGGAGGCAAGTCAGGTGACTACTCCCGGCGCATCCTTGGCGGCGCTTTTTAATGTCTTCGCTTTCCATGGTTTCACCCTTTCGATTTGTTTCGCCGAAATAACGGGCCCGCAGCTCATAGGTTCCAAATTAGCGTGCGGCTACTCACTTCGATGCCGTGAGCGCAGCGTGCAAGTTTATTAGCATTGGCATTCACGTCACATTCCGGCGCTGCCGGATTATCACGTGCAAAGCAGACCGGGGGGGGCTGCCGAGAGCACGGCAATAGCCGACGCGTTGAAAGCCCGGTAATCAGAGCGCCGGGCCTTCAGGTTTTATCCGGGTTTAAACGTCTTTTTGGGGGCAGATCAGGAATTTTTCGCCGGTAGTTTTCGCGTTATAGCGCGCGACCACATCGGCATCCAAGGCCTCGGATAAGGAAATCTCGTCGGTGTAATGACTGGCGAAAGTCGTCGTCAATTCCTTGGCTACCCGCGCGCGAAGACGTATGCCAACCTCCGGTCCGGCTTTGGCGAGGAAGTTCGGGAGCAGCCAGCCGCCCACGCCCCACGCCATTCCATAGCCGCGTGACAAAGTCGTCGGAGAGGTATCAAGGCCGCCATAAAGATAAACCTGCTTGTGCTTTATAGAACCGTAAATGCTGTAGGCCCCCGGCGTGCGGGCGGCGGCGGCTTCCATTGCGGATAGGATATCAGAGGCCAGCTGACCGCCGCCGGTGGCATCAAACCCAAGGGTCGCGCCTGTGGCGTGAATGGCATCCGTCAAATCGGCCATGAAGCTGTCATCTGAGCTGTTGACGATATATTTCGCGCCCATGCCCTTAAGAATATCGACTTGCTCTTGTTTGCGCACGATGTTGACGATGTCCACGCCATCGGCTTGGCAAATCCGGTTGAGCATTTGGCCTAAATTAGACGCCGCAGCCGTGTGCACAATCGCGCTGTGGCCCTCAAGGCGCATAGTCTCAATAAAGCAAAGCGCGGTCAGTGGATTAACAAAGCTCGACGCGCCCTCTTTGGCGGTATTGCCCGGCAGAAGCGGCATACACATCATGGCCGGCATACAGCGATATTGCGCGTACATGCCGCCGCCCATAACGGCGACTGTTTTGCCGATCAGGGCTTGGGCTGCGTCGCTGCTGCCGGCGGCGACGACGGTGCCGGCGCCTTCATTGCCGACGGGCAGGGATTGACCGATACGGGCCTTCATTACGCCCATGCCGGCTTTGGACACCGGAGCCGATAAAACTGTATTTGCGCCCTTACCCGAGGAGCTTGCTTCGCCCATCGTCGCCCAGCCGAACATGACGCCGTGATCAGACGGATTAATCGGGGTCGCTTCGACGCGCACGACAACCTGGTCGTCTTTGGGGGTCGGCATTGGGACTTCATGCAATTCCATAGTCAGTTTTGCATCCTTGCCGACGGTGGAGAGCATTTGAAGGTAAGTGGCGGGCAAAGTCATGGGCGGCTCCTGAGTTAAAAAATCAGCCTAAGGATTTTCGCCGGCAGTGTCCCGGTAAATATATTCAGCAAATGTGTTTTAGGGGCATGCGTTTTTGTCGCTGTAATCTCAGGCCGTAAAACAAGATTGAATTTCGCATCTAAACCGATACATTGTTTTCGGGGGACTATCTATGACCGGCACTGCGCGCTACGCAGCCTTTATATCTTATGCTCATGCCGATGAGGCTGTTGCTGCGCGTTTGCATCAAGCGCTCGAGACCTTTGCAGTTCCCAAAAATTTAGGCGCGATAGACCGCTTTGGGCTGACGCCAATTTTTCGCGATATGGCCGAATTGACGGCCCACCACAGCTTGTCAGAGAAAATTCGCGACGCGGTGACAGGGTCAAAGTTTTTGATTGTCCTTTGCTCTCCGGCCGCCAAAGCGTCTCATTGGGTCAATGAAGAAATCCGCCTGTTTCGCGCCATTCACGGCGAGGGCGCCATCCTCACTGTCCTGACCGGCGGCACGCCGCAAACCGCGTTTCCCCCGGCGCTGCTGGAGGGCGGGCGCGAGCCACTGGCAGCTAATCTTGGCGAGAGCCGGGAGAGCTTTCGCCTTGGCGTCACGCAACTCGCGGCGTCCATGCTCGGCGTTGGCCTTGATACGCTCGTGCAGCGGGACGCGCAGCGCCGCCGGAGACGCACCCAAGCGATGACCGCCGGATCGCTGGTGTTTTCCACCGTTATGGCCGGCATGGCGATTACGGCGGTGAGCGCCCGCAATGCCGCCGAGACAAGCCGGTCTGAGGCGGAAAAAATGGTCGAATTTATGCTGACGGACCTCAAAGATGATCTGGAACCCATCGGAAAGCTCGATATTCTTGGTCAAGTCGGGGGTCGTGCGGCGGCCTATTACGACGCCATTCCAATTGATCAAATGGACGAT